>CAMCAC010000202.1 GCA_945872305.1 Candidatus Kuenenia stuttgartensis
GGGGGCCCACCCCGCCGGCAAGGGCAAGACCCGGATCCGGGCGCAGAGACGCAGAGCGGCGCAGGGGTACAGTTTTCTTGCGAACCTCCGCTGCCCTGCGCTCCTCTGCGCCAGCCCGCCGCAGGCCTCCAGGGGGCCGCAGCCCCGACAACCCGGAAAGCCTGGAACAGCCGGTCGGCGGACGACATTCCAGGACGAGGTACCCATGCTCCGCACCGCCCTGCTCTCCCTGACCGCCGTCGCCCTGATGGCGGCCGACGCGCCCGCCGCACCCGCCAAGCCCTACCCCCTCACCGCCTGCATCGTCTCCGACGAGGCCCTGGGCAGCATGGGCGCTCCGGTCGTCCTGGTCCATGAAGGCCAGGAGGTGAAGTTCTGCTGCAAGGGCTGCGTGCGCTCCTTCCAGAAGGATCCCGCCCGCTTCCTCGCCAAGATCCCCGCCGCCGGCTCCGCCACCGCCCCCGCCAAACCGTGACCGCGCCTGGGCGGCCGACGTCCTGGACCCCCGGGCCGGCCGCCCAGCATCAGTTCCCATGACCGCGACCCTGTCCTGGGACTTCCCCCTCCCCCGCCCACATACCGGCGTGCCTCTCGGCAACGGCACCCTCGGCGTCCTCGTCTGGGGCGACGACGCCCTGCACCTGACCATCGGCCGGGCGGGATTCTGGGACCGCCGGGGCGGCAACGCCTTCACCGCCGCCGCCGATTTCGCCCTGGTCCGCCGCCTGCTCGAAGCCGGCGACCATGCCGCCCTGCGCGAGGTCTTTGCCGTGGACCGCCATGGCAAGGACCACCGCCCCTACCAGATCGGCAACGGCCGCCTGGAGATCCGTTTCCCCTCCGGCCACCGGCCGGTCCAGGCCCAGCTCCACACCGCCACCGGCACGGTCCGGGTCCAACTCGTGGACGGCGCCGGTCGCTGGGCGACGGTCATCGTCCGGGTCGACGCCGAAGGCGAAATGGCCCTCATCGAACTGCCCGAAGGGTTGGAGGCGACCATCACCGGCCGTCCCGCCTGGGATTTCTGCGGCGAGACCCTGGCCCGGCGCGGTGTCACCCCGCCGGAGCGCTGGTCCGGCGCGGACGCCGGCGGCTGGGTCCAGACCACCCCCGCGGACCAGGCGTTGGCCTGCGCCTGGACACGCCGGGGCCGCCTGCTCATCGTCGCCACCGCCCTGGCGGACAGCGATGCCCGGGCCCGGGCCGAAGCCGCCGTGGCGGCGGCGGATCCCGAGGCCATCACCAAGCGCTGCGTCGCCTTCTGGCACCGGGTCTGGCAGGACCTGCCCCGGGTCGAGCTGCCGGATCCGGTGGTCCAGCACGCCTGGGACCTGGGGGTGTTCCGCTTCAATGCCGCCATGGCCCCCGGAGCGGTGCCCTGCACCCTCCAGGGTCCCTGGCTCGAAGAGACCCAGCTCCCGCCCTGGAGCTGCGACTACCATTTCAACATCAATGTGCAGATGATCCATCTGCCAGGCCTGCCCCTGGGCCGGACGGCCGCCCTGGCGCCGATGTGGGACCTGCTGCGCGGCTGGCTGCCGGGCATGCGCGAGGCCGGCCGGGCGTTCTTCAAGGCCGACGACGCGGTCATGCTCCCCCACGCGGTGGACGACCGCTGCCAGGCGGTGGGCGGCTTCTGGACCGGGATGATCGATCACGCCTGCACCGGCTGGATGGCCCTGCTCGCCTTCGACCAGTGGCGCCACGACGGCGACCGGAAGCTCCTGGACGAGATCGTCTGGCCGCTGCTCACCGGCGCCTTTGCCGGCTACTGGGCGATGAGCGACCGGCGCGATGGCCGCATCACCCTGCCGGTCACCACCAGCCCGGAGTTCCGCGGCCACCAACCCAACGCCTGGGGCCCAGATGCCAGCTTCCAGCTTGCCTGCTGGCACGCGGTGGTGCGCGCCCTGCCCGAGGCCGCCAAGGCCCTCGGCCGGCCCGTCGATCCCCGCTGGGCGGAGGTCGCGCGGGACCTGCCCGCCGCCAGCACGGTGCACGTCAGCAAGCAGATCGAGTGGCCCCAGCAGCAGGTGGATCGCATCGGCCTGTGGGATGGCCTCGACCTGATCGAGAGCCACCGCCATCACAGCCACCTCGCGGGCCTGTGGCCGTTCCGCACCCTGGACCCGGCGGATCCCCGCCACCGGACCCTCCTCGAGGAATCCATGTACCATTGGGTGCGCACCGGCGCCGGCGCCTGGAGCGGCTGGTCGGTGCCCTGGGCAGCGGTCCTGTGCGCCCGCATGGGCTGGGCCGACGGAGCCGTCACCTGGCTGCGTTGGTGGACGGATGTCTTCACCAACCAGGGCCATGGCACCCTCCATGACGGCCATCACCACGGTCAGACCACCCTGGTCGGCACCGGCGAAGGTGGTGGCGGATTCACCGAGATATTCCAGCTCGACGCCGGCATGGGCGCGATCACCGCGATCAGCGAACTGCTCGTCCAGGAACGCGGCCAGCGGCTCCATGTGCTGCCGCGCATCCCGGTGCGCTGGCGCCAGCTCCGCTTCGACGGCATCTGGTGTCCAGGCGGCATCCGCATCGGCGCCACCGTCCTTGATGGCCGGGTCGCCGAGGTGCGCATCGCGGCCACCCGGGGCGGGCGGCTCGACCTCGATCCGGGCATGGGCACCTGGACCTGCGACGGCCGTATCGGGTCGGGTCCGCTCGTGCGTGACCTTGCCGCCGAGGAGCGCATCGTCTTGCGTATCGCACCATGAGGGTCTTCCTGCTCATCGGACTCGGCCTCATCGCCGGGCTGGTCCTTTCGGCGCTCATCGTGTGGGCCCGGCAGCGTGGGCGTGACCGCGACTGAGCCATGCGTCTGCTCCTGCCCATCATCCTCGGTCTGTTGGCGGTCGTCATCGTGCTGATGATCATCGCGTGGCTGCGCGGCCGTCGCCGGCGCCAGGGCGATGATGCCGTGGCCCGGGTCCTGGCCCGCCATGGCGCCGGCCGATGCAGCGAGTTCGCCCGCCTGCTTCGCCGCCTCGAACCCTCCGCCTTGCCGACAGTCTGGCCGCGTATCGACGAGGCCGTCACCGCCGCCCTCCCGGATTGTGCCCCGGATGTGAAACCTGAACTGCTTGCCGCCATCGATGTCGCCGCCGCCGCCTGCACCCATCGGGAAACCAGCCGTGCGCTCATGGCCGCACGCAACCGCCTCCTGGCCGGGGAATGACCCAGGGTTGCCCCGGCCATCACCCCCGCTAGAAGGCTCGCCTCGCTCGCACGGAGAGGTGGCAGAGCGGTTGAATGCGTCGGTTTCGAAAACCGATATAGGTGAAAGCCTATCGGGGGTTCGAATCCCCCCCTCTCCGCCATAAAGCACCTGTCAGCAAGACATTGGGACTACCGCAAGGGAAATCCCAAGGCCTCTTGTGCTTGTCCTCCCGCGTCCCGGTATGCCGTCCGAGAGATACGCCTTGGGCGGTATCCCATCATCCGTGGGCGGGGAGGGACGACATCGCATGGATGGGCCCAGTTCGGGCCGCGCGCGTGGAGACAGACCGCGGGATGCAAGAAACGCGGCGATTAGCCCACCAGCAGATCCGCGATCGGTTTTCCCTTGTCGGTCATCGTGATCGGTCGCCCGTCCGGGGTCTTCGCCGGATGGGCGGGATCAAGGCCGAGGGCGGTGGCGATGGTGGCCATCAGGTCCGCGGGGCGGACCGGGTCCGCGGCCACGGCCATGCCGCGCTCGTCGGTGGCGCCGTGGACCGCGCCGGGGCGGATGCCGGCGCCGGCGAGAAGGGCGGAGAACGCCTTCGGGTGGTGGTCGCGACCCTCATTGCCGTTGATCACCGGGGTGCGACCGAATTCGCTGGCGACCACCACCAGGGTGTCGGCGAGCAGGCCGCGCTCGGACAGATCGTCGAGGAGCGCCGCCACGGCGCCGTCGAGGATCCGCGCGTTCACCGCGAAGCGGTCGAAATGGTCGTCGTGGGTGTCCCAGCCGCCGAGGGTGACCTCGACCGCACGCACGCCGTTTTCCACCAGCCGGCGGGCCAGGCAGCAGCCTTGGGCGAAGGCGTGCTCGCCGTAGCGGTCCCGGGCGGCGGCGGGTTCCTGGGTCAGGTCGAACGCGGCGAGATCCGGGCTGTCCATGAGCGCCACCGCCTCGCGGTGGAGATCGGTGTAGGCCTGCACCGCCCGGTCCGGATGGATGGCGAGGAAGGCCTGGTCCTGGGCAGCAAGGAGGTCGAGACGGCGGCGGTAGCGTTCCGCGGAGACGGTGGCCGGACGACGGCTGTGGGCGAGGCCCTTGGCCGGATCGCCGATCGGCACCGGGGCATGGACGCCGGCCAGGAAGCCGGCGCCGGGATGACGGCTGCCGGGGTTGATCACCACCGCCGCGGGCAGGGTCCCCGCCCGGCCGCCGACCGCGGAGATCCACGACGGCAGGCAGGGATGCTGGATGGTGCCCCGGGCCTGATAGCCGGTGCGCATCAGGTACTCGCCCTGCTCGTGGGCGCCCTGGTTCGAGGTCAGGGAACGGACCAGGGCGGCCCGGTCCAGGCGCTTGGCGATGAGCGGCAGGGATTCGCCGATCCGCACGCCGTCCACCGCGGTGGGGATGGCGCCCAACGGCCCCGCCTCGGGCCGGCCCGGCTTGGGATCGAAGGTGTCGATGTGGCTCATGCCCCCGGCCATGTACAGCCAGATCAGCCGCTTCGCCCGGGGTTGGGGGGCGGCCGGAGCCGGCTCCGGCGCCGGCAGCCAGGACGGCAGGGCCAGCCCGAGCCCCGCGAGGGCGGCGAGGCGGAGGCAGTCGCGGCGGGTGAGGTGCTGGCCGTCGGCGTGGGATTCATCGCGCATGGGTGGCATCCCGAGGAACAAGGGCCGGATATGCGCACCACGGCGTGGTGCGCGCCGGGTACACGGAGCGCCGCACGCCGTGCGGCGCGGTTACGAGGGCATCACGCTTCGCACACGCGCACC
>CAMCAC010000203.1 GCA_945872305.1 Candidatus Kuenenia stuttgartensis
CACCGCGACCCCCTCCTTCACCTCGTTGCCGCCGATCACGATCAGGCGCTGGGCGCCGTCCTGTTCCGCACGTTGGATGGCGTTCTTGAACCGGCGCAGGGCGTAGTCCACCGCGACCCGGCGGCCCTGGCCGCGCAGGTGGGCGGCGATGCGGTTGGCCACCGGGAACTCGTTCGCCGAGAGCGGGAACACCACGTCGTCGATGCCCCGCGGCATGGGCGGGAGCAGGCCGAGTTCGGACAGGACCTCGGTGATGACCACGTCGCCGAAGCCGAAGCCGACCATCGGGGTCGGCTTGCCGCCGAGCATCTCGCACAGGCGGTCGTAGCGCCCGCCGCCGGCCACGGCGCGGCGGATGCCGCCGCGGTTGGCGAAGACCTCCCACACGGTGCCGGTGTAGTAGCTCAGGCCGCGGATCACCGACAGGTCGAGGCTGATCAGGTGGGCGAACCCGAGACCCTCGGCGAGCTGGAGGAGCTGGCGCAGCTCCACCAGGCCGGGGTTGTCCGCGGGGACCTTGGCGCAGACCTCGTCCAGGCCCCGGGCTTCGAGGAGGTCGAGGATCCGCGCCGCGTCCGCGGCGGCGACCCCCTGCTCGCCGAGCATGGCGACCAGGGTCGCGTCATCGACCTTGCCGCGCTTGTCGATGACCACGCACACCGCGGCGAAGCGCTCGCCCTCGATGCCCATGCCGGCGAGCACCCCGCCGAGGACCTGGCGGTGGCTGACCTTGAGGACGATGTCCGGTGTTGCGCCATCGAGGACCAGGCCGGTGCGGCGCAGGAAGGCGACCTGGGCCGCCATCAGTTCCGCCTCGGCGGCCACCGAGGGCAGGCCGACGCAGTCCATGTTCCACTGGTAGTGCTCGCGCTTGCGCCCCTTCTGGGTCGCCTCGTAGCGGAAGCACTGGGGGATCGAGAACCACCGGGCCGGCAGCGGCAGGGCGGCGCCCTTGGCCATCACCATGCGCGCCAGGGACGGGGTCAGCTCCGGGCGGAGGGCGACCTTGCGCCCGCCCTTGTCCTCGAAGTTGTAGAGCTGCGAGACGATCTCGTCGCCGGCCTTGCGGGTGTACAGCCGCTCGTGCTCCAGCACGCAGGCATCGTACTCCTCGTAACCGAACGATTCCGCCACCTCGCGCCACTGGGTGAACAGCCAGCGGCGGATGCGCATGTCCTCGGGGTAGGTGTCGCGGGTGCCCTTCACCGGGGCCAGGAAATCGTCGCTCTCGTCGCGGTCGTCGCTCATGGGGCGGCGGATCCTGGCGGTCAGCGGCGCAGGACCAGCCCCATGACCGCCCCCGCCGCCCCGGCAGCAAGCAGCGCCGGCCAGGTCGCCGGCACGCCCAGGACCAGGGCGCACACCCCGTCGCCGACCAGCACGAGCAGGCCAGCCCGCGCCGGGTCCAGCCGCACCAGGGTCGCAATCCCCGCATGACGGCCGGTGGTCCAGGCCGCATCGATGGGCAGGCGCGCCGCCGGCGCAGCGGTGGCCAGCGCCCCCAGGGCGGCACAGGCCGCCGCCGCCGGCCCGGTGCCCACCGGATACGGATGGCCGCCGAGCAGGGTCGGCAGCAATCCGCCCACCGCCGCCATGGGCAGTGCACCGGCGAGCAGGGCGAGCAGTCCGGCGATACCCAGCCGCCGCTCGGCCCCACCAAGGGCCGCCGGCAACCACAGGGCCGCCCACAGCCAGGACGCCCAGCCGGAGACCACGAGCACCGCACTCCATGGTTGCCACACGCGGAACGACTCCGCATCGACATGGGCCGGCCACCAGCCCGCCACCGCGAGCAGGTCGCGGACCAGGGCCTCCGGCAGGGCATCCCCCGGCCACGGTGCGGTGGCGAGCAGGGGCACCGCCGCGGCGACCAGAAGCGCCGGGACAAGCACCCAGGCCGCCCGCACCGGAACGCGGCCGGCATGGTCGATGGCCCCCGGCCAGATCATGGGGCGGCGGCGAACGGCGCCCGGTCGAGCCACGGCCGCAGGGGCGTGACCCGTTCCAGGATCTGGGCATGCAGCTCCGGGCTGCCGGCGGCGACGATGGACCGCCGGCCAAGGATCCCGCCCGTCTCACCGCGGTAGTCGGTGGCCACCCCGCCGCCGCAGCGGACCAGGACCTCGCCGGCGGCGGTATCCCAGGGATAGATGCCGAGTTCGTAGAAGCCGTCGAGCCGTCCGACCGCGGTCCACGCCAGATCGAGGGCCGCGGAGCCGCCCCGACGGTGATCATCGCAGGCCCGCTGCATTCCGTCGAACACCTGCACGCAGTCGTCCATCACCTCGGGAAAGCGGAACGGCAGGGCCGAGGCGAGCAAGGCCCGGTCCAGGGCCTTGCGCCCGCTGGTGTAGGAGCGTCGGCCGTTGACCCACACCCCGGAACCCGCCTCGCCGGTGAAGCACTCGTACCGGCAGGGATCATAGATGCAGCCATAGCGCAACTCGCCGCGCTCGCGGAAGGCGATCGACACCGCGAACATCGGGATGCCATGGATGAAGTTGGTCGTGCCGTCGATGGGATCGATGATCCACAACGGGTCCTGTTCGCCGGCGGTGTCCCGGGCCGCTTCTTCGCCCAGCACCCGGTGGTCCGGGAAGCGGGCGCGGATGCGCCGGACCAGGGCGTCCTCGACCATGCGGTCCACATGGCTGACATAGTCCCGGGCCGCCTTCTCGACGATGTCCCGTTCCGCCAGGGTGGAGAAATGCTGACGGGCGATCTCACCCCCCGCCTTGGCCAGTTCCACGAGCACACCGAGCATGCCGCTACCCTTCCCCGACCCCCGGAACCCGCAAGCGCGGGAAGTGAAACTCCCCCCTAGACAACCCCGCAGCCCCCCTTACAAGCCCCATCCACACGCCGGATGCGGGCGTAGCTCAGTTGGCTAGAGCGACAGCTTGCCATGCTGTAGGTCGAGAGTTCGAGTCTCTTCGCCCGCTCCATTCATAACCCCACGCGCAAGCGTGGGGTTATGTCTTTTCCGGGGGCGGGGGGCCCACGGCACAGGGCCCATGCCCGGATCGTGGGGTTCTTGTGCCGGTGGGTCCGGGCACGGATCCGCAGTTTGGGAAGGGTCCGGGGATAGGCTTGGCCCAGGACGACGCCTTCGCGCTCCGCCATGCAGCAGCAGCCTTCGGCGATCTTGGCATCCAGCCTGGCGAAGGTGGGGTGGGTGATGTTCTCCTCCTGCATAGTGGAGTCGATCACCACCTGTTCCATGCCTATCCTATGGTTGGCATCACGACAGCCATCTCGTCGCTGCATGGCGATGACGCCAGGAAGCGCACGTCTTGGATCCCCGTCATTCACACAAAGTACCCGCTCATCCAACCCGTGTAGCCCCGCCGATGTGACCGCCCAGGGTATCCGCCCTGGAGATGATCCATGGCTGAGCCGCATCCGCATGGGGTCCATCGCTACCGCAGCGTCACCGAAGGGGTGGCGATGGCGAACGAGTACCTGTCCAGCCGGTTGAGCATCTCCGAGTTCGCCCGGCAGAAGGGCATCTCGTACAAGATGGTGAAGTACTGGGCTGCGCGGGCTCGGCAATTGGCGTCCGAATCTGATCAGAGAGTGCCGCAGCCGCTTGGGCACCGGGATCTGGTGGCCATCGGGTCGGTGGATGAACGCGGGACCATCGAGGCGGTGGTGCCGTCGCCGGCGGCTCCGCCTCCGCTCCGGGTGGATGTGTCGGCGGCGCCGGCAGCGATTGAGATCCACCTGGGCAACGGGGTGCGGGTCGCGGTGGGACCGGGCTTCTCGCCAGAGGTCCTGCGCTCGGTGGTCGCCTGCCTGGGGACATCGTGCTGACCTTCGGCCGGCGCCGGATCTTCCTTTGCCGTCGGCCGGTGGACATGCGCAAGGCCTACGACTCGTTGGCGGATCTGGTGCGGGTGGATCTCGGGATGGATCCGTTCCAGGGCGATGTGTTCGTCTTCGTGGGCAAGGACCGGACCCGGGCGAAGGTGCTGATGTGGGAGCCGAGCGGCTTCTGGCTGTGCGCCAAGCGGCTGGAGGTGGCCCGGTTCCAGGTCCCGGCGAACGGCGGCCAGGGGTCCGCTCCCGCGCTCCCGTTGACCACGGCGCAGGTGGTGGCGCTGTTGGAGGAGGTCCTGCCGCGTCGGAGCGGACGCATGCGATAATCCTGGAAAGGCGATCGCGACGGCGGCGTCTCCATCTGCGTGGCCGACACGCCGACCATCGAGACCCTGCTGCGCCGGCTCGACGCCCTGGAGGCGACCAACCGGGCTCTGATGGAGGAGAACCAGCAGCTGCGGGCGAAGGTCGTGGCCCTGGATGGCCAACTCCGCCGCATGGTCAGCCGGATCGTGGCGCCGCGCTCCGAGGCGCTGATCCCCGACCCAGGCCAGCAGGTGATCCCCGAACTCGCCGTCGCCGTCAGCCATCTCCAGGCCCATGCGGCGGAGGCTGGCGTCGTCATTCCCGATGAGCACATTCCCGCCGGGACCGGCTCCGCTCCGGCGGGGAAGACCCGCCGCACCGGCGTGCGTGGGCGCGGCCGGACCACCCTCCCCGAGCATCTGGAGACGGTGGAGGAGCGGATCGACCTTCCGGAGTCCGAGCGCGTCGACCACGACGGATCGCCCCTGGTGCCGGTCGGCGTCGAGCGCTCCGAGCGCCTGGATTGGGTCCAGGGTCGCTTCGTCCGACAGGTGATCCTGCGCACCCGCTACGGCCGGCGCGACACCCGCGAGCCTGTGCGCACCGCGCCCATCCCGCCGGCGATCGTCGCCCGGGGCCTGGGCGGCGACCGCCTGGTGCTCCACATCGCGCACCAGAAGTACGCCCTGGGCCTGCCGCTGCACCGCCAGCGCCAGAAGTGGCTCCGGCAGGGCGTGGACATCAGCACCGCAACGGCCTGCTCGTGGATGGGGCACCTGAGCCGGCGGCTCGATCCGCTCGCCGGCGCCATCCGACAACA
>CAMCAC010000204.1 GCA_945872305.1 Candidatus Kuenenia stuttgartensis
CGCTCAGAACTGGGTGCGCATCACGTCCTTGTAGGCTTCGACCAGCTTGTTGCGCACTTCGACCGCGAGCTTCAGGGACAACTGGGCCTGGCTCTGGGCAAGCATGACGCGGTGCAGGTTGTCGACCTCGCCGCGCTGCACGGCGGTGATGGCGTCCTCGTACTGGACCTGGGCCTGGTCGACCTGCTGGACGAAATCCTTGAAGACGTCGTTGAACGACTTGCCGTCGGGCCCGACCGGCGCCGGGGCGTTGCCGCCGCCCGCCGGCTGGATGCCGGTGGTGCCCTGGAGGGCGCGCATGGGGTCGAGGGGGGTGGTCATCGGCGGTTCCGTTCAGGAATGCGGGTCAGGCTTGACCGATGCGTAGCGCATTTTCGTGCATCTTCAAGAATCCACGCATGGCGTTCGCATTGGCTTCGTAGGTCTTGGAGGCCACGAGCAGGTCGGTGAGTTCGAGGATCGGGCTGATGTCCGGGGTGGCGACCATGCCCTCGGCGTCGGCGTCCGGGTGGCTGGGATCCTTGCGCACACTGTAGCGGGCATCGTCGACCACGGTCGCCTGGACCTGGCCGGTGCGATTGCCGGCCTGGTCGAGGACGGTCTCGAAGACCACCCGCTGGCGTTTGTAGGGCAGGCCGTCATCAAGCCGGTGGGTGCTGCCAGCACTCGCCAGGTTCTCCGAGGCGACGGTCATGCGCAGGCGTTCCGCCGACAGGGCAGAGGCGCTGATCTCGGCGCCGGCGAACAGTCCGGTGGGCGGGCGCAGGGGCATGATCAGCCGCCCGGCGCCGGCGAGGCGGCGGTATCGAGGAGCTTCATCTTGCCGGCGGCGAGGGTGGCGAAGGCGTTGTAGAGCACCTGGGCCTGGGCGAGCTGCACGTTCTCCCGGTCGGTGGAGACGTCGTTGCCGTCCACCTTCATCATGGTCGAACGCGGCTCGATGATCTCAGGCCGGACCCCCATCGCCGCATCGGCGCCCCCATCGTCGAGGGCTGCCCGGAAGGCGTCCTCGAAGGCCACCGCCTGGGCCCGATAGCCGGGCGTGTTGGTGTTCGCCAGGTTGGCACGGTGCACCTGGCTGCGGAGCATCTGGGCATCCATCAGCCGGGACAGCAGATCGATCTGTCGGTCGTTGAACACGGGGGTGTCCTCGGGGGAGGATACGCAAGGTTCGTGCCGATGGCGACTGGCGCCGTGGCCTGACGCCTACGCCAGCGGCATGCCGAAGGTCCAACCGTGCCACAGCTTGCCGAGCAGGGGTCCCCGGTGGTACCATCGCACATGCTTCCCGGACCGACGGCGGATGTCCTGCCCGCCCTCACGATGCCCCTGCTCGTCGTCGACGATCAGGCCGAGGTCCATGAAGCCTTCCGCATGGTCTTCACACCACCCCCCGCGGATGATCTCGCGCACATGGTGGATGCCCGTCCGGCAGCCCCCAGCGGACCGGGGCTGGATCTCGAATGCGTGGTCGATGGCCCGTCGGCCGTGGCGGCAACCAGACGCCGGCACGATCTGGGCTCCCCCTTCCTGGTCGCGTTCGTCGACATGCGCATGCCCGGCATGGATGGCCTGGCCACGGTGCGCGCCCTCTGGGAGATCGACCCTCGCCTGGAAATCGTCATCTGCACCGCGTGGAGCGACCGGACCCTGGATGACCTGCGCGCCGGACTGGGATCGCGCTCGCGCTTCCTGGTGCTGCGCAAGCCATTCGACGCGGTCGAGGTGCAGCAGCTTGCCACCTCCCTGGGCGAGAAGTGGCTGCTCGCCCGGCAGGCGGAGGCCCGCGCCCAGGCGGACCAGCTCGAACTCCTTGGCCGGCTTGCCGGCGGCATCGCCCACGATCTCAACAACGTCCTGGCCGGCATCATGGGCTACACGGAACTCGCACGGCTTCGCCTGGGGCCCGGCAACCCCGGCCAGGAGCTGCTCGCCCGGATTGCCGAAGCCGGCGGCCAGGGACGACGCATCACCAGCCGGCTGCTCGCCCTCGCCCGGCATCGGCCCCCGGTCCCCGAACGGGTCGAGGTCGATCCGCTGGTGGCCGAGATCCTGCCTCTGCTGGCCCAACTTGCGGGGGAGCGCTCGCAGGTGGTGCACCGGGCCGGTGCCGCCGGTGGTGCCATCCACCTCGATCCCGCCCAGGCGGTCCAGATCCTCCTGAATCTGGTGGTCAACGCCCGGGATGCGATGCCCGACGGCGGCCAGGTGACCATCTCGACCGCCATGGATCCGGATGCCGGCACCGTTTCGATCGAGGTGTCCGACCAGGGTTCAGGCATTCCGCCAGACGTCCGCCGGCGGCTGTTCGAGCCGTTTTTCACCACCAAGGAACCAGGGCGTGGGAGCGGCATGGGCCTGGGCGTGGTCCAGGATGCGGTCCGCTCCGCCGGCGGAACGATCACCGTGACCAGCGAGCCCGGCAAGGGGTCCCAATTCCGCATCGTGATGCCGTTCCATGGCGGCAAGCCGACACCCCCTCGGACGGACGGCCGCCTGGGCGGCCTACGGGTGCTGGTGGTCGATGATGATCCGTGCATCGGTGAACTGGTCCGGATCACCGTCGAGGGCGCGGGCGGCGACTGCCGGACCGCCTCGGACCATGACGAGGCCGCGCTCTCCATCGCCGACCATGGCGCCGATCTCCTGATCTCGGATCTGCGCATCGGAGGGATCAGGGCCGAGGAGACGCTGCGCCGGATCCGGTCGTCGTTCGGATCCATGCCGTGCGTGGTGGTCTCGGGCGATCTGCCGGCCGATCTGCCACTGGGCATCACCGGCATGGAGAAACCCTTCTCCCCAAGCGCCCTGGTCGACGTGCTCGCCAGGTTGGCCGGACGGGGCGGCTGACTCCCGTGGCACCAGGCTCCGGCACCGCCGGCGGAGCGGGCCGGGAACGGCCATGACCCTCGCTGTCCGCCTGGGCCTGATCATGACCGTCTGCGCCCTGGCCGTGGCCGGGGTCGTGGTCGCCATCGCCTGGTCCACCCAGGTCGAAGTCGCCCAGGCGATCGAGACGGACGGGGCCGCGCTGCTGGGCCAGGCGTCCGAACGCTCCCTCACGACCCAGGCGGAAAGCGAGGCGGCGCTGCTCGCTCTGCGCCTGGACCAGATCGAGACCTTTGCCCGGCACCTGTCCGGACGGGAACGACGACCGCTGTCCCTGCTGTCCATCGCTGCGCCGACCATGGTCGAGATCGGCGTGGTCGATGCCCTTGGACGGATGTCCGGCCGGTACGGACCGGTGCCCGCCACCCGCGCAGCGCTGTTCATCGCCTCCCTGCCCGCTCAAGGGGACGGTGACGCCGGCGGCTGGCTGGCACCGGGGCCCCATCCCCTGACGGCCGGCGGTGAACCGGCCCTGCGTTTGTGGATCCCCGCGGACAACGGCGGTGGGACCATTCTCGTCCTGCCGCTGGCCCGGGTGCTGGCCGAGGCCACCGGACGCCAGCCGGTGCGCAGCACGTGGCCGGCGCTGGTCGCAGCCGATGGGCGGGTGATCCTGAGCGGAGATCTCAATCCGGCCGAAACCGGCCTGCGCTCCCTGTCGGGGAGCCCAGGGCGCCCGGACCCCGGTGGCAGCGGATTCCTGGAACGCATCCGCCGGGGGGATCGCGGTTCCCTGCCCCTGGAACTGGCCGGGGAGCGGCACCTGGTCGCCATGGCGCCGGTGGGCATCCACCCCTATCGGGTGGTGCTGGTCGCTCCCGAATCCATGGCCATCGCCGGCGCGAGGGAGCTGGGCGCATCCGTGCAGCGCGCCCAGGGGCGGGGGCTGGTCCGTCTGCTCAGCAGCGCACTGGCCGTGGCGGTGGTGATGGTGGCGGGCACCGTGATCGTGGCGGTTGCGCTGAGCCGCCCGGTGCGGGCCCTGGCCGAGGGCGCCGCCGCCATCGGCCAGGGCCGATACGGGCAACGCGTACCGGTCGTGGGCGGCGGCGAGATCGCGACCCTTGCCGTGGCGTTCAATCGCATGGCCGGCGAGATCGAGGCGCGCATCCACGACCTTTCGGAGACGACCGCCCGCCTGCGGCTGGTCATGGACGGAGCCGATGTCGGGATCTGGGACCTCGACCTGGCCACCTCGCGGCTGGTGATCAACGACCGCTGGGCCGGGATGCTCGGCCGGCGCCTGGTGGATCTGGAGCCGGCCGGGTACGAGACGTGGTCGTCCCTGGTCCATCCCGACGACCTGGGCCGGGCCGAGGCGGCCCTGCACCACCATCTGCGCGGCGGGAGCAGCCTGTACATGCAGGAGCTCCGCATGCGCCACGCCGATGGGCGTTGGATCTGGATCGAGACGAAGGGCCGGGTGGTCGCCCGCACCGCCGATGGCGCCCCCCTGCGCGCGGCCGGCACGCACCTCGACATCGATGCGCGCAAGGCGGCCGAGGCGGTGCTGCACCGTTCCCGCGAGGAACTGGAGGATCTGGTCCGCCTGCGCACCGAGGAGCTGTCCGCGGCGCACCGCGAACTGCTCCGTCTCGCCCATCAGGCCGGCCGGGCCGAGGTGGCGAGCGGCGTGCTGCACAACGTCGGCAACGCCCTGACCGGTCTGGTGGCCGGACAGCACGGTCTGCGTCAGCGGGCCGAGGACGGGGCGCTCCGCCATCTGGAGGCCTGGGTCGCCCTCATGGAACGATCCGGCGATCCGGAGCTGTGGCTGGCCCAGGATGCGAAGGGTCGCCAGACCCCGCTGTTCCTCGCCCGGCTCGCCGTGAGCCTGGCCGAGGAGCGTCGCCTGGACCAGGTCGCGCTGGCGGCCATGGAGCGGGCCACGGACCACATCCGCCACATCCTCGCGATGCAGCAGGCCCAGGCGACCGGGGCACGGCTGGTCGAGGATCTCGACCTGGGCGAACTGGTCGACCACGCGCTCGAACTGTGCCGGGCCACCATCGACACCACAGGGATCCGCATCGAGCGCACGGG
>CAMCAC010000205.1 GCA_945872305.1 Candidatus Kuenenia stuttgartensis
GACCAACTGGCGAGCACCGCCGTCCGCCCAGCCCCATCAAGCAGCGGCGCCCGGGCCGCCCAGCCGAGGACCTCGGCCATGCCGGTGAAGCGGAGCAGCCGGGGCTCGCCGAGCGCCGCCGCCGCCACCGCAAGTGCCCGGTGGCCGACATGCAGGGCGTCGAACTTGCCGATCGCCGCCGCGATCACGGTTCGTCCAGCCAGCGCACCACCGCCGCCGGCGCCCGCGTCGGCAGGGCCGGGATCAGCGCCCGGGCCGCGACGGTGTCGCCGGCGGCCAGCGCCGCCGCCGCCGGCGAGGTGGGATCCAGCTCCCGGACCAGGGCCGCCGCCTTGCGGCGCAGGCGGCCTTCATTCCGTTCCAGGCTGTCACGATCGAGCCAGCCGGCCTCGCCATCGCTCCGCGCAGCCCGCTCGCGCACCGGCACCCAGGCATCGAGGGCATCGCACCAGGCGAGCAGCGCCTCATGCGCCCGCAGCCGGTTGCGCAGGCGGTCGCCCTCGCGCTCGAGGGAGGCCGGGATCAGCCGCAGGACGAAATCCGGCGACGGCCGGCCCCGGGCATCGCCCACCGCCACCGCGACCCGGTACAGCCGGGCCGCGAGCCGGTACGGGCTCTCGTCGTCCGCCGGCGGGGCCCGCACCGCCAGCGGTGCCGCCGCCGCCTCGACCACCGGCCGGACCAGGGGCGCCCAGGCCCGCTCCTCGGCGCCGGGGATGTACGAGATGCGGTTGAAGAACATCCAGGCGAGGTGGCGGATCAGCCGTTCCTCGCCGGGATTGCGGATGCAGCCCTCGGCGTTGGCCCGCACCCCGGCCTCCATCCAGCCGAGCTTGGCCTTGGGATCGTCCTCGTCCGCCGCGAGATTGAACGCCTGGTCCCAGGCCAGGTGCTCCCACGCCCGCACGAAGCGCGGCTGGATGCGGGTGATCGCCCCCGCCAGGGCCACGCTCTCGTAGGTCCGCCGGGTGTCCCGGGCGTGCATCGCCCGCATCCACAGCAGATCGCAGGCCAACCCGCGGAAACCGCCGAGCAGCAGGGTGCCCGCCACCTCGCCGGGCACGCCCTCGCCCGGCGCCTGGGGCCGCGACGCCTCCAGCCCCCGGGCCAGCCCCGCGGCCCCGGCGAGACACGCCACACCGAGCACGGCGAGCATGCCGGGCCGCATCACCGCCGCCCCCCGGGCCGGGGCTGGGGCGCGGCCTTCACCGCCTTGGGCACCAGCACCGTCAATTCCTCCGCCAACCGGCGGTGGGCCTCGCCGTCGTCCGGGGGATCGGAGCGGAACAGCACCACCAGATCGTGGCCGGTCAGCAGCGGCCGGAGCTGCAGGCGGAACGACTCCCGCACCCAGCGCTTGAGCTGGTGCCGGCGCACCGCCAGCCGGGCGGTCTTCACCGCGATCATGATCCCCAGCCGCGGCGGCCGCGGATGGCGCGGATCGTGGGGCCGCACCAGCGCCACCACATGCCGCCCCGCCGCCTTCTGCTGCCGGTTGAACACCCGGGTGAAGTCCCGGTTGGTGCGCAGCCGCGCCTCCGGGGGAAACCCCTGGTCATCCGTCATGCCGGCCCCGTCCGCTTCCGCATGGGCGCAGCCTGCCGGCCACCCACCGCCCCGCCAGCCCGCCGGCCCGACCCCCGACGATCCCGCCAGAGCCCCGGCGGCATCCCCATCACCGCGGCGAAGGCCCGGCTGAACGACGTCCGGTCGGCGAAGCCGCCCGCCGCCGCCGCCTCGCCGACCGAGGCGCCCTGGGCAAGCAGCGCTCCGGCGATGTCGATCCGGGCCCGGCGCAGGAAATCCCCCGGGGCCTCGCCGCGCAGGGCGGCATAGACATCGTGGAACCGGGAGCGGGCGAGGCCCGCGGCGGCGGCGAAGTCGGCGACCCCGAACCCCCCGTCGAGCTGCTGCAGGGCCGCCGCCTCGGCCCGGGCCACCCGCCCTGCATCGTCGCCGTCGCTGCGTCGGCTGGTGGCCCGGGCCCAGGCCAGGAACAATGCTTCGAGGGCATTCTCCGCCTCGGCCGCGGCCAGGGCGTCGCCCTGGCGCCATTGGGCCACGATCTGGGGCAGGCGGCGGTCGATCAGGCGGTCGATGGCCGGCGGCGGCCGCGGTCCGATCGCCCCGCCGAAGATCGACGTCGGTGACGGCTGGACCACAGGCATCCGACGGCCCTGGGGATCCTGGTGCCACATCCAGGCCGCACGCTCCCGGCCGTGGCCATCCCAGACGATGTCGCAATGGACGAACACCGGCCGATTCCCGGTCGGGGCGCCTATCACCGCGGTCACGCCCGCCGGAACCAGGTAGCAGCCACCGGACGGGACATGCATGGACACGCCATCGATGACCACCTCCTCGGCGCCGTCCCGGCTCGCCACCAGCAGGTGGAACGGCAGGCGGCGCGGCCCTTTCCGCCAGGGCTCCGGACGCGACCCATCGCCGGCGGCGTGGATCCGGCAGCAGCGCAGCGGGGTGGCATCCATGGCCCGATCATCGGCGGACCGGACGGATCGCAACGGACCGGACATGATATCCCAGACATATCGGCCGGTGGTTCGTATGATGTCGGACATGAACACACACTTCGACGACCATCTCCTCGGCTGCCTCCTGGGGGTCGCCATCGGCGACGGCATGGGCGCCCCCGTCGAGGGCCTCGACCGCGGCGAGATCCGCCGCCGCTTCCCGGAATGGGACTGGACCCGGTTCCTGCCGACCCAGGAGTGGAAACCCAAGGGCGAGGGGCGGATCACCGACGACACCCTGATGACCGAGGCCCTGATACGAGCCTACCAGGCCGCCGGGGCCCACCTCGACGCCTATGGATTCAGGGATTTCCTCCTCCCAGAATACGTGGATCGCCAGGTGTGGGTGCCCGAGCTGCAGCAGCGCACGGCGATCCTCGACCGGCTGAATTTCATCGAACGCTTCGCCCTCTACCGCCTGCGCTATGCCAGCGCCGAGCCCCGCACCGCGGGCATCGGCAACGCCCTCAACTGCGCCATCGCCATGTTCATCATGCCGGTCGGGGCGGTGAACGCCGGCGACCCCCATGGCGCCTACCACGAGGCCGCGGAGCTCGGGATGGCGGAATCCCACTCCTTCGCGGTCGAAGGGGCGGCGGCGCTGGCCGCGGCCTATGCCGCCGCCCTGGGGCGGGACGCCACCATCGAGGACTGCGTGACGGCGGCCCGGGACCTGTCCCGGGACGGCACCCGGGCGGCGATCGACGCCGTGGTCGCCGCCACCGACCCGGAGGATCCCTTCGACACCTGGGCGGAACGGGTACTGGCGGCCATCACGCCCTTCTCCGACCAGGTCGCGGCCAAGCGGCCGCCGCTCGAAGCGGACCCGGCCATGCGCAGCGGAAATGTCGCCGATCCCCGGCGGGCGGTCGAGGAGGTCGCCGTCGCCCTGGCCGCGCTGCGCTGCGCTGGGGCCGGGGGGATTTCCTGCGCACCCTCGAAGCCTCGGTGCGCTTCGGACGCGACGCGGATTCCATCGCCGGGATGGCCTGCGGCCTGTGTGGCGCCCTGGTCGGCCGGTCCGCCATCCCCGACGCCCTGGCCGCCGCCTCGGCCGCCGCCAACCAGCGGGACTGGCCCGCGCTCGCCGGAGCGTTCGCCACCGCCTGCCGCCGCATCCACGCCGCCGACGCCGCCCGCAGCGCCGCCCGCAGCCGGGCCATGGCCTGACATCCCGCATGGCCGGAGCGCCATCCCGCCGAAGCGGCGGGATGGCGCTCCCTGCTCACGCATCTCCGGAAATGATCGGGAATCGCCCCCCACCCGCGGTGGCCGCCACCGGGGTCACCCGCCCCGGTCGGCGCAGGCGTGCGGAGGGTTGCCCGGGCGGCGTGGGGCGGCTAGCATGGTGGCTCGGAGATCCCGCATGGGCGACCACGGCCGCGTACCGGTTCTGCTCGGCATCAGCGGCTTCGTCGAGGGCGAGCGCATCGTCCTGGCGCGGGGCGCGGATGTGACCATCGGACGCAGCCGGACCTGCACGGTCAGCCTGCGCCGGGCGGCGAAGTACCTGGAGGCGCCGGCGGCGACCCGGGACGAGGACCACGACTTCAACACCGTGAGCCGCGTGCACATCGTGCTGCGCGTCGACGGCGACGCAGGCACGATCACCGACTCGTCGACCAACGGCACCTGGTGCAACGGCGAGCCGGTGAAAGGCAGCCGGTCCCTGGGTCTGGGCGAGGGCGGCTGCGTGATCCGCCTCGGCACCCGGGAGTCGTTCGACCTGCAATTGCTCGGCGCGGACGACGAGCGGATCCGCGGTTTGCCGGTGACCGGCGGCTGATCACCCCGCCGCGAAGGCCACCGTCCCGGCGATGTCATCCAGGCCGAGGCGCAGGCGGATGCAGCGATCGAAGCCGACCGCGACGCCACTGCACGGCGGGAAACCCACGGCGAGGGCGGCGAGCAGGCGTTCATCCACCAGCGGGCGGTCCGGGCGGAGGGCGGATTCGGCGGCCATGCGCCGGCGCAGCTCCACCGCATCCGGGCATTCGTCGTAGCCGTTGGCGAGTTCGATGCCGGCACGGACGATCTCGAAGCGGGCGGCGACCGGGGCGCCGTCCACGCCGGGGACGATGCGGGCCTGGGCGGCCCGGGCGACGGGCCATTCCGTGATCGCATGCCAGCGGTCGCGGCCCAGATGCGGCTCAATGCGCTCGGCCCAGCACAGGTCCTGGGCGGCGTCCAACGGCAGGTCCGGGTACAACGCGCCGACCGCCTCCGGGGCGCAGCCGGCAAACCGGCGGTAGGCCTCGGCCCAGGGCAGGCGCTCGACGGGACCGCCCAGGCCGGTGAGCAGGGCGAGGACCTCGACCGTCTCAGTCAGCAGCCGGTCCAGATCCCAACCGGGCCGGTACC
>CAMCAC010000206.1 GCA_945872305.1 Candidatus Kuenenia stuttgartensis
CTCGTCCTGTCGGCGGTGTCCGACGACGCAGGCATCCTGCCCGCCGGCGGCATCGCTCTCGCCGGCAGTGGCGCGGACCGCACCGTCACCCTGACCCCGGCCGCGGGCCGGACCGGCACCGTCCGCCTGACCCTGACCGTCACCGACGCCGGCAGTCAGACTGCCACCGCGACCGTGCTGGTGACCGTGCCCGCTGGAAGCATCGGGGGCAACGCGGCACCGATGATGTCGGTGGCGGCAACCGCGTCGGCTACGGCCCTGACCCTTCCACAGGGACCCTGAGACAGGGACCCGGGGGGGCCAGCGATCACCGGAACGGGCGTTGCGGGCACGCTCCGCAGGGCGCCCGGGGCGGCGGCGGGGCGACGGGGTGAACCTCCATCAGCCGGCGGATCGCGGCCTCGCCATCGGGGTCACGGTCGTCCCGCCCGGCGCAGCCCGCGGCCAGGATCAGGGCGACGGCGAGGGCGGCGGCACGCATCGCGGCTCCCGGAACGACCACCACGCCGCCAGCAATCCCAGGCCGCCGAACACCCAGTAGTCCCGGGGCAGGCCGAACCACCAGTGGCGGTGCCACCAGGCGGTCCCCGGCTCGCCGGGTTCGCCGGGACGCAGGCCGGCCCAGCCGAAGGCGGGGTTGAGCAGGAACCACAGCAGATCCTCGGCGACCCAGAACAGCACGAAGGCGGCCAGGGCGCGGACCTGGCCGCGGCCGCTCCAGCGGCCCTCGGACAGCATCGGCCAGTGGCAGACCGCGAGCAGGAAGAGCAGCGCCCAGAAATGGTAGCCGGTCAGCGGCCGGCCGCCCCAGATGTGCTCGATGAACCAGCCGTCGGTGATCCGGAAGGTCACCGGCAGCGACGCCGCCCAGCCGTGGGGCCCCTCGATCTGGATCTCGACCTGGGCGAACAGGAACGCCATGGCCAGCACCCCGGCCAGCCACAGGGCGGCCCGGCGCCAGGGATACGGGGTCATCCCAGCACCGCGGCAAGGACCCGGTCCGCGGCATCCGCCCGGCCCAGGGCCCGGGCCGCGGCGCGCAGCCGGGGCAGCAGGTCCGGTTCGGCCAGCACCCGGCGCACCCGGTGCTCGACCCCGGCCGCGTCGTGGGCTTTGAGCGCCGCGCCGTGCTCCAGGAGGTGGTCCGCGTTGCGCTCTTCCTGGCCCGGGATCGGCGACACCACCAGCATCGGCAGGCCCACCGCCAGGCACTCCGCCGTGGTCAACCCGCCGGGCTTGGAGATCGCCAGGTCGGCACAGGCCATGACCCGCTCGATCGTCTTGGTGAATCCCATCGGGCGCAACCGGCCGGGATGGCGCAGCGAGAGGGCTTCGAGCCGGGCCAGCAGCTCCGCGTTGCGCCCGGCCAGGGCGACGAGCTGGAAGTCGCCGGGCACCGCCAGGATGCGCTCCGCGAGCAGGTCGATGGCACCCACCCCGAACCCGCCGCTCATGAGCAGGAAGGTCGGCTTGCCGGGATCAAGCCCGAGCTCCGCCGCCGCCACCGCCCGGGGCGGCGGGGCCGCGAACACCGGGCTGATCGGGATGCCGGTGACCGCGATGCGCTGGGCGGCGGGATCGCGGTCGCGCAGACGCACCGCGACCTCCTCGCTCGCCACCGCGTAGCCGTCGACCGGATGGATCCACAGGGCGTGGACATCGAAGTCGGTGACCACGGTCCACACCGGCGGCGCAAAGCGGCCCAGGCCCTTGAGCCGGGCCAGGATCTGGGCCGGCAGAAAGTGGGTGCAGACCACCGCATCCGGCGCGGTCTCCGCGAGCCGGGCGGTGAGCCGGCGGGTGTTGAGCCGCTCCACCGCCCGCCGCAGCCGCCCGGCCAGGGTGTCCGCCTTGGGCCGGTCGCTCACATGGTAGAGGAAGCCCCACAACGCCGGCCGCTTTTCGACCACGCCGAGATAGCTGTCGGCGTACACTTTTCGGAACAGCCGCGGGACGTGGTCCATGACATCGATGTGGACCGCCTCGTGCCCCCGGGCCCGGGCGGCGGCGCACACCGCCTCGGCGGCCCGCAGGTGGCCGGCGCCGGCGGAGACGGAACAGACGGTGATCCTGGCCATGGCGTGCTTCTCCCGTCCGGGTGGCGGATGCAATGCGGGCGGCCGGACCATGCTCCGCCCATGCGTCTTGCCATCCTGCTCGCCCTCGCCGCCGCTCTGCCGGCGGCGGAGTTGCGTACCCGGCCCGCCACCTGGGCCCAGCCGGTGCTGTCGATCGCCGGCCAGGAACCGCCGGTCGAGAACTGGCATGTGGTCGATGCCCGGGTCCAGCGCTCGGCCCAGCCGGACCGGGCCGGCATGCGCGCCGCGACCGCCGCCGGCATCCGCACCGTGCTGTCCCTGCGCGCCTGGCACGACGACGAGGACGAGGCCCGGGGCACCGGCCTGCATCTCGTCCGCATCCCCATGGACGCCGGCGAGATCACCTACGCCCAGCTCGTCCAGGCGGTGCAGGCCATCCGCACCGCCACCGGCCCGGTCCTGGTCCACTGCTGGCACGGCTCGGACCGCACCGGGGCCGTGGTCGCCGCTTGGCGCATCGCCGCCCAGGGCTGGGACCCCGCCGCCGCGGCCGAGGAGCTCGCGGACGGCGGCTTCGGCCACCACGAGGACTGGTTCCCCAACATCGTCACCCTGATCCGCGGCATCGACCCGGTGCGCCTGCGCCGGGATGCCGGCTTCGCGGACTGACCGGTCACGGCGGGCCGCCGCCGCCCGTTCCCGTCGCGGTGGCGCCGGCTATGCCGGCGCCCGGAGACCCCATGCGCATCCTCTGGCTCCTCGTCGCCGCCGTCCTGACCCTGCCCGCCGGGGAACCCCGGCTGTCCCCGGACACCGCCGCCCTGGAGGAGCTGCCCCAGGACCAGCGCTGGGCCCTCCTCGAAGCCCAGGAGGCCTACGGCAAGGGCCGCTACGGCGCCGCCGCCATCGCCTGGGAGAAGTTCAGCCGCCGCTTCGCCGACAGCCCCATGTGGACCTATGCCGGCTGGCGGCGGGCCGAGGCGCTGCGCCAGGACAAGCGCCAGGACGGCGCCATCGCCGCGTTGAAGGAACTCATCGAGCTGGCCCCGGACGCGCCGGAGATCCCCGAGGCCCTGCTGCTCCTCGCCGAGTGCCAGGCCGAGGCGGGCTTCGTGAAGGAATCCGTGGCCACCGCCAAGGACCTCCTCGCCCGCTTCCCCGCCGCCGCCGCCGCGGTGCCCGGCCGGGTCCGTCTCGACGACGGCCTGATGCTGGTCGCCAAACAGGACCAGACGCCCGAGGACCGGCTGCGCCCGGCCCGGCTCGCCGCCCTCGGCCCCCTGGCGGAGCGCATCGACACCGACCCGCGCAACCTGCGCGCCCAGGAGGAGGGCCTGCGCCGGCTCACCGCCCTGGCCTTCGCCGCCGGCGAGCTGCCCCGGGTGGTCCAGCTCGTGCGCACCGTCCTGGCGGCGAAGCAGCGCGACCTGAACGACATGGCCGGGGGCGCCGGGCGCGAGACGATCCTGCGCGCCTGGACGACCGGGGCCGACGCCATCGCCGCCGAGATGGCCGGCATCCTGTGGCCCGAGGCGCCGACCCAGGCCCTGGAACGGGGCCGGGCCCGGCTGGAGTGGATCCAGGGCGTGCGCCGGGATCCCACCGCCGCCGCCAAGGGGCGGGGGCTTGAGGCCAAGGCGCTCCAGGCCCAGGTCGTCGCCGAGCTGCCGGATCTTGCCGGCGCCGCCGACCAGGCGGCCCGCACCCTGGGCCGGACCGACGGCCGCCGCGACGGCCTGGCCTGGCTCGCCGCCACCGCCCGCCTCGCCGCGGGCTCCGGCGAGACGGCCGCCGCCGCCCTGGGCGAGGCCCTGGGCCGGCCCCTGGGCCGGCGCGACGCCCAGCGCTGGTGGGAGGAGGGCGAGCGGGCCGGCCTGAAACCCAAGGATCTGCTCGGCATCCTGGCGCGCATCGCCGACGAGCGCGAACGCCGCCTGGCGGAGATGGACCTCAAGGGCTGGGCGGCGGAACGGCTGAAATCAGGGGACGAGGCCAAGGCCTACGCCGAGGCCGCGGTGGCCATCGCCGCCACCTTCGAGAAGGAGGACCCGGAACGGGCCGGCGACTACATCGGCCGCCAGGCGGAGCTGTTCCGTCGCGTGCTCAAGCAGTACGACCAGGCCATCGAGGCCTATGCCCGCCAGAACCGGCCGCCGCAGTCGGACTTCGCCATCGCGGACACGATGTCCGAGAAAGGCGACCACAAGGCCGCCGCCGGCAAGCTGTCCGAGATCGCCGCCGTCCACGCCGGCCGCGACGCCGGCGCCCAGGCCATGGTCCAGCTCGGCGAACTCCTGCACCGCCGCCTGAACGACAAGGCCCGGGCGGTGGTCGTCCTGCGCCAGGTCTGCGACGACTACCCCAACACCAAGCAGTACGGCGAAGCGCACCGCTACCTGCAGAACGAGCTCGGGGTCACCTACACCGGCGGCGGCGGCAAGCGGCAGAAGTAGTTCCGGGCCGGCGAAGCCGGCTCGCAACCCGCAGAGGGATCAGCGATCGTCAGGGCTGCGATCGCCGGTGCCGCGGTCGCCGAAGGCGAACCAGTGCATCTGGGCGAGCATGCCGCGGATCACGCCGATGTCGTGGCTGGTCAGGTGCAGCCGGCCGAGCAGCTTGCGGAACTGCGGGCGGAACCGTTCGCGGTCGGTGCGGCGGAAGTAGTGGAAGCGCTCCAGGGTGCGCGACCAGAACTCCTCCAGGCCCTCGACCTCGCGCCGGCTCGCCATCGGTTCCGGCGCGGAGTCCGGTTCCGGCGGGCGGCCCGCCGCACTGTGCATGGCGATCAGGTAGCCGCAGATCGCCACCGCATTGGCGAGGTTGAAGCTGAT
>CAMCAC010000207.1 GCA_945872305.1 Candidatus Kuenenia stuttgartensis
GCACCGTCCGGATGGCTGCCGATGCGGCGGATCCCCTTGATGCCAGGCAGCTCCGACCGCAGTCTTTCGTTTCAGCCGCTGAGCGGGCCGCTGTCCGGGTCCGTCGTCGACGCCGCGATCTGCGCCAGGGATGCCCATGAACCGAACCCGTCCGATCCTGCTGTTCCTGTGTTCCGTGGCGGGTCTGCTCGCCCAGGAGGGGGGTCCGGTGGTCGATTATGCGGCGATGCGCTCGCACTACCGGTCCACGCTCGGGGATCAGGTCGGGCTGCTGCGGTTCGCGATCATCGGCACGCTGAGGATCGCCGACCGGGACTACATCGCCGTCGAGACGATGTCGGTGGTCGAGGGGATGGTGAGCCCGCGTGGCAGGTCGGAGATCGTCGTGTGCGATGTCGGGGGCCGTCCGTTGCTATCCCTGCCGATCGGTCCCATGGCATACCGGGAACCGCTCTTCTGCCAGGGATCGAAACTCGTTCTCCATGGACGGACGACGGGCATCCCGGCGTTGACGCAGGGTCGGCTCACGAACGGGAACGTGGTGGATTTCGCGCTCGGGTTGGGCGACCATCGCATGGTGGACGAGAGCGTCTACGGCAGCAGCGGCGGGGTGGCGGACGGGATCCCGGGCGAGGCGGAGCGGGCGGCGGAGCGACGGGATTGGGATGCGAAGTAGCCGCCGGGGTCCGGGCAGCACCGGGGCGTGGCGGGGACGGGGCCGCGGGGCGCCGGACGACCTCTGCGCCGGGCCGCCCGGGCCGGGCGCGGGTCAGTTGAGGCTGCGCGCCACCTTCTCGGCTTCGCCGGCGGCCTTGGTGGCCGGGTACTTCTTGATCAGGCCGGAGAGGGCGGCGGCGGCCTGCTGTTTGGCCTGACGCTGGGCGGGGGGGGCCATGCGGTCGTCGATCTTGGCGATGCCGTCCTTGATCTGGGCCAGGGCCTGGGCGGCGGTCACCTCGGCCTGGAACGCCTTGTCGGCCTTGAGGCGGGTGAACAGGTCCTGGAACGGCTTGCCCAGCTCATCGCCCTTGGTCACGCCGACCATGCGGTTGAGCAGGACCATCGAGCCGACCGGGTCGGTCTCCCGATCCTTCTCGATGCGTTGCATGGTCTTGTCGAGGTAGGTGGTGACGCTGGCGAGGATCTCGGTGGCTTCGGCCTTGGCCTTTTCCTGGGTGCCGGCGGCCTTGGAGCGCAGGCTCTTGAGCACGGGGGCGATCGAGGGGCCGGTGCTGCGCAGGGCGGCGGCCTCCTTGGCGCAGGCGGTGTAGGGTCCGCCGGAGACCATCGGGCCCGGGGCGGCCTGGACGAGGGAGGTGATCATCTCCGCGGTCACCTGGGAGGGGCTGCCGTCGAAGACCTGCTTGCCGGTGTGGTCGAAGACGAAGATGCGGGGGATGCTGCTCACATTGGAGCCGGGCAGTTCGCCGCCTTCGATGACCGTGACCTTGTCGGTGCCGCCCTTGCTCTTCCAGACATCCATGGTCTTGCCGGGTCCCTGGCAGTGGTTGGCGATGACCGCCAGGACCTCGGGGGAGGCGACGGCGGCGAGTTCGCTGACGTGCGGGATGTTCGCCACGCAGGGGGGGCAGTTGACGCCCCAGTATTCGAAGATGACCACCTTGCCGGCGAGGTCGCCGGCGGCGACCTTGGGACCGGAGAGGTGGGTGCCGAGGTTGACCCCGGCCAGGTCGGCGGCCTGGGCCGCGGCGCCGAGGGCGAACAGAGCGAGTGTGAGCAGGCAGCGGGGCATGGTCATGGGGGGATCCTAGCGCCGGGCGTCGCGCTGCCAAGGCGCGCGCGGGGCATTCGCAAGCGACGGGGCGTGGAGGCCGCTCCGGCTCCCCGCTGGCGGTGTCCGGGTCGGTGCGACCATCCCGGGTGCCATGAGTCCGCCCCGCACCAGTTTCACCGGCACCGTCTTCCCCCCGGGTCAGACCCGGCAGGTGGTCTGCGACCTGTATCTGCGGCCGGAAGGGCTGGTGGCGGTCCCGCGGGAGGGTGATGAGCTGGCGCTGCCCTATGACCGGCTGCGGTTGCAGCGGGGCGGCATCGACCTGACCACCATCGTCTGCCTGGGGGAGCCCGGGGATCCGGCCATGAGCTGCACGGACCGGGCGTTTCCCGAGGCGCTGGCCATCTCCGGCGGCCGGCGGGTGGCGGATGCCCTGGCGGGCATGCGCCGGCAGGACACGACCCGGCGGGGGCTCAAGCTCGGCTGCCTGGCGACCGCCCTGCTCCTCCTGATCGGCCTTGGGGTCGGTGGTTGGCTCGCGGTCAGTCACGGTTCCCGGATGCTCGTCGGCGCCATCCCGCTGTCGGTGGACAAGACCATCGGCGAGCAGGCGATCCAGACCATGGATCTCGGCGGTCCGGTGGTGAAGACGCCGGAGGTGGAGCGCTTCGTCCAGGCGGTGGTGGACCGGCTCGACGACCAGGTGGTGCCGCCGGGGGCGGATCCCGCGGACTACGCCCACGCGTTCACGGTCCGGGTGGTGGAGTCGGACCTGATCAACGCCTTTGCCCTGCCCGGGGGGCAGATCGTGGTGTTCACCGGGCTGATCAAGAGCGCCAGCCGGGCCGAGCAGGTGGCGGGGGTCATCGGCCACGAGATCGCCCATGTCACCAAGCGGCATGGGGTGAACGGCCTGATCCGGGCGGCGGGGATCGCCATCGCCGCCCAGCTTGTGCTCGGGGATGTCTCCGGGATCGCCGCCGTGCTCGGCCAGGGGGCGATGTCGGCGGTGCTCAACGGCTACAGCCGGGAGCAGGAGCGCGAGGCGGACCAGGAAGGGGCGCGGATCGCCGCCGCCGCGGGGTTCGACCCGGCGGGCCTGGCGGAGTTCTTCATCGCCCTCAAGGAGCAGCCGGGCAGCGAGATGCCGGGGATCCTCCAGGTGTTCTCGACCCATCCGGACCACGACGAGCGGATCGCTGCGATCCGCGCCCTCGGGTCGACCCTGACCGTGGCCCCGGGTGAGGACCTGTCGCCGCTGTTCCTGGCCGCCCAGGACGCCCTGGGGGTCCGGGCCCGGTCCGCCAGCGCCGCCGCCGGCACGCCCTGATCCGGGCCGGGCGGATTCCCTGACACCAGCGCGGGGGATCGGGCCGGATCCATGCAGGATCCGGCGGATGGCCCCTCCGCGCCCGGGGGGTGCGGAGGGATCGTCGGGTTTGTTCGATTGCGGCCGCGGGCCGCGTTGCAGCATGGAGTGCTGCGATGATAATCACTTGCCTGCGCCATATCCCGTTCCTGTGGATCGTCCTCGCGGTCCTGCCGTGGTCCGCGGTGTTCCTCAAGGACAAGACGATGGGCATCGCCTTCGTCTACTCGATGAACAAGTTCGTCGAGAATCCGGCGGCGCTGACCTTCCTCCTGTCGATGCCGGCCCTGCTCTCGTGGGTGGTGCCGCCGACGGTGAACTTCCTCGCCGACCGGGTGTGGACCCGCTTCGGCCGACGGAAGCCGTTCGTGTCCGTGGCCTGGGTCGGGACCATCACCTGCATCTTCCTGATGCCGCTCGCCCCGAGCTTCGGCTGGCTGCTCGCCGCGTACATGGCGTTCTGCGTCTTCAACGATCTCGGCGGCCCGGTCGAGTCGCTGAAGATGGAGATCGTGCCCCCGGCCCAGCGCGGGATCTCGGCGGCGGTGAACTCGTTCGTGATCCAGATCGCGGTCCTGGTGTTCTTCGTGGCCGGTCTGGGCCGGTTCAACGAGGTGACCTCGATGTTCAATCTGCCGGTGACCGGCGAGCAGGGGCTCTTCTGGACGGTGTCGATGGCGATGGTGGTGATGGTCCTGTTCGTGATGCTGGGCATCAAGGAGACCGATCCCAAGAGCCGGCTGACCGGCCAGCGCTTCACCCCGCGCAACATCTTCGCCGGGCTGCTCGCCAGCCATCTGTGGCCGGTCTACATCCTCGCCTTCTCCTCGGCGCTCCTCGGTTCCGGGCTGGGCATCCTCAACAACCTGCTGGTGACCGAGCAGTGGCAGTACAGCCTGCAGGATCTCGGCAACAACATCGCCATCGGCGGGTTGATCAACCTGGTGCTGATCCCGACCCTCGGCCTGCTCGCCAGCCGGATGGGCCGATTCAACATCTACCTGGGTCTGGTCATCGCCGGCATCCTGGTCAACGCCTGCCTGTACAGCTACTACTCGTTCGTCCTCTATGACGGTCGTCCGACCATCCTGGAGATGGTCGTGTTCGGGGAGCTCCTGTCGATCATCGGCATCCTCACGGCGATGGCCTACACGCCCCTGGTCTACGACTACGTGACGCGCAACGAGCTGGGCACCTATGCCGCCGGCGCGGGGCTGGTCGGGAAGGGCACCGGCTGGGTGACCACCAACCTGGTGGGCTTCTTCTTCTGGCTCTACACGGTGACCTTCATGCCGCCGGCCGGGGAGATGGTGCGCATCACCCTGGCCGAGCCGAGCACCCGCCAGGTGGTCGAGGCCGAGGTCCGTTCCGCGGCGTGGACCGATCCGGCGGCCGGGACGCCCCTGGCGGATCCCGAACTGACCGCCCGGGCGTGGTACCAGACCGGGGCCAAGATCGATGATGGCCGGGCGTTCGAGATCCGGCTCCGCAACGTCGCCAGCGAACGGCTGCGCGCCGAGCGCGACGAGGCGGAAGGGGTGATGAAGAACGCCATGGCCCGGGAGAAGTACGCCAAGGCCCGCCTGACCAAGGCGGCGGCCAAGGGTTCCGCCACCGCGGCCTTGGCGGCGGATCTTGCC
>CAMCAC010000208.1 GCA_945872305.1 Candidatus Kuenenia stuttgartensis
GCCGGCCGCGACCGCCCCCGCCGCCAGCGCCCGATCCCCGAACCGCCGGCGCAGGACCAGCCGCAGCGGCACCGCCGCCACCAGTCCGCCGGCGAGCGCGAGACCCGCCCAGGATGGTGCCAGCGCCCAGCCCAGCACCCCCGCCGCGATCGCCAGTCCCCAGGCGCCGTGCTCGTTGACGGGTTTCGCGTGGGTTCCGGGTTTCGGGTTTCGGGTTTCGGGACCCGGCTGTTCCGCGTGGTCATCGCCCAACCTGATGAACCGCGGGAGGAGCGCTCCCGAAACCCGGAACCCGAAACCCGAAACCCGCGCATTCATGCCGGCGTTCGCGGCTGGTAGACGCAGGTGGGGTCTGCGGCGAGGGGATCGCCGGTCATGGCGAAGGTCCGGCTGCGCGAGCCGCCGCAGATGCGGTTGAACTCGCAGTGGCCGCACTTGCCGTGGAAGTTGTCGGGATCGCGTAGGGCCCGGAAGGTCGCGCCGCCGCGGTACACGCTGGCGATCGACTCCCGACGGACATTGCCGCAGGTCAGGGTCAGGAACCCGGACGGGCGGATGTCGCCCTCCCAGGAGACGAAGCAGATGCCGTTGCCGTCGTTCACCCCGGCCGGGCTGCGCAGGCCTTTGCGCAGGTTGCCGGCGAAGCCGCGCCGGGTCGCCTCCTGGGACAGGACGCGGTAGAACGGCTGGCCGGCGGTGGTCTTGATGTCGAAGGGCGTGGCGGGATCGAGGGCCACATCGGCGAGTTCGCGCCACGCCTGCTCGTGCCAGGCGGCGGTGAGCAGGTCGACATCCTTGGCGCGGCCGGTGGGCACGAGGAAGAACACCGACCACAGGCTGATGCCGGCGTCGGTGCCGATGCGGGCGAGATCGCGCAGCTGGTGGACGTTGCCGGGGTGGATCGACGAATTGATCTGCACCTCGCAGCCCGCTTCGGGGACCCAGCGCAGGGCGTCCATGGTCCGGGCGAAGGTCCCCTCGACCCCACGGAAGGCATCATGGGTGGCCGTGTCGGCGCCATCCAGGCTCAGGCTCATCCGGCAGGCCCCGGCGGCGGCGATGGAGCGGATCCGGTCGCGGGTGAGCAGCGGGGTCGCGGACGGCGACAGGGCCATGCGCAGGCCGAGCCCCGCGCCGTGGGCGATGAGGTCCTCCAGGTCGTCGCGTTTGCAGGGGTCGCCGCCGGTGAGGATCACCAGGACGGGACCGAACTCCGCCCGCACATCGTCGAGCAGGCGTTTGCCTTCGGCGGTGCTCAGTTCCGTGGGATCCCGATGCGCCTGGCTGCTCGCCCGGCAGTGCCGGCAGGCGAGGTCGCAGGCCCGGGTGACCTCCCAGATGACCAGGAAGGGGGCCTGGGAAAAATCGCCCCGGCGCAGGCTGGGGTGCAGGGTCGGGATCGGGGCGGCAGACATGGGAACCACCTGGGTGGGAACGTGTCCGGATAAATTAGGACATCAAGATATAATTGTCTAGGTGGAACCCCTATCGGGAAACCGACGGGCCGGGATCCGGCCAGTGACCCGCTCGGGATCCGCATCCGTCCGCCGCCCTGGCGGCAGGGCGTCGATCTCCATCCTGGACGCATGGACATCAGCGTCGTCGGCGCCGCCGGGACCATCGGCCGCCAGATCGCCATCGCCCTGGTCCAGGCGCGGATCCCGGGTCCCGAGGGCCGGCTCCAGCTCATCGGCCGTCGGGGTGGGGCCAGCGAACGGGTGCTGTTCGGCCTCGCCTCGGATCTCCGCGACGCCCACGGCGAGGAGCTGCCGGAGCTGGATCTCGCCCTGGATCCGGCCGAGGTCCGGGCGGATGTGGTGATCCTGGCCGCCGGGGCCACCGTGAGCGGGGAGCCCGGCGGCCCGCGTACCCGGGGTGAGCTGATCCACCACAACCGTCCCCTGGCGGAACAGGTGGCGACCGCCATGGCCGCCAACGGCTCCGGGGCGGAACTGCTGCTGGTGCTCACCAACCCGGTCGAGGCCCTGGTCGAGACCGCGGCGGCGGTGCTGGGCCCGCGCCGGGTCGTCGGCCTTGGGGCGGTGCTCGATACGATGCGCTTTCGCCAGGAGATCGCCGACGAACTCGGGGTGCGCCGGCAGCGGGTCACCGGCCTGGTGCTCGGCGAGCACGGCTTGGGCATGGTGCCCTGCTGGTCGACGGTGTCGGTCCATGGCCTGGGGCCCGATGGCGGCCGGGAGCGCATCGCCCGCCTGCGCCGGCCGGCGCCCTTCGCCACGGTGGTGGACGGGATGCACGAACTCGACGCGGTGATGCGGCGCGACGGCATCGCCGCAGCCTACCGCATGGTCGAAGCCTGTGACGCCGGTTGGCGCACGGTGCTGCGCCCCTACGTGACCCAGTTCAGCGGCGCGCGCACGCCGGTGGGTTCCGCGGCGACCATCGCCCGGGTGCTGGCGGTGCTCGCCCAGGGCGGCCAGCTCCTGACCGCGGCCCAGGTCCGGCTCGATGGGTCGTGGCTCGGTCTGGATGGGACCACCGGCGCCCCGGTGGTCCTGTCACGGACCGGCATCGAGCGGATCGCTCCGGTGGATCTCGCCGCCGACGAGGTGGCCGCGTTGGGCAGCGGCCGCGGGGTCGCCGCCCTCGGCGCCACGCCGCCGGCGGGCCAGGTGCCGGGCCGGTCCTGGCTCATCCTGTGCACGATGCTGCGCCAGGACCGGCCCGGCATGCTCGCCCGGCTGTCCCGGGTCTTCGCCGAACGCGGCCTGTCCTTGGATGGGCTGGTGGCGGGGCCGCGCCACGGACGGCCGACCGTGCTGGCGGCCTGCCATGCCGACGACGCCCTGCGCGACCTGCTCATCGGCCGGCTGCGCCGGGATCCGGACGTGGCCGAGGTCCGGGCGGAACCGGCGGATGGCCGGCCGCCGTGGTCGCTGCTCGACGGCGCCGTGCCCGCCACGGGTGGCGGCGGCGGCTGGTAGCGCGGCTCAGAGATAAGCGAAGCGGACCGCCTGCTCGACGGTCGGCTTCAGGGCCAGAGCCACCGGGCAGCCATGGGCGGCCTGTTCCATCAGCCGGCGCTGCCCCTCATCCAGGCCGGCGGGCATGGTGAGATCGATCACCACCCGGGCGATGGTCCGCGGCGGTTGGGCGGTCATGTGCTTCTCGACCGCTGCCCGGACCGGGCCCAGCTCGAAGCCGTTCCGCCGGGCGATGATGGCCATGGTGGTGGTCATGCAGGTGGCCAGGGCGGTGCACAGGAGATCGGTGGGCGAGAAGCTCGCCCCCTCGCCCTGGTTGTCCTTGGGGGCATCGGTGACCAAGGAGGCGCCGCTCGGCTCATGGCGGGCGCTGCACCGCAGCCGGCCGTCGTAGGTGATCGTCTGGGGGACCATCTGGTTTCGGGTTCCGGGTTTCGGGTTTCGGGAGGGTGTGGATAAGGGTTTCGGGTTGCGGGATAGGTGGATCGGGAATCGAACGATCCTAGAGCAGCAAGAAGGGCATCAAATTGTTGGTGAAACACCGAATCAACTGACCGCCCTCCCGAAACCCGGAACCCGAAACCCGGAACCCGGAACTCAGACCAGCGGCCGCTCCACCTCGGTGGCGGCGGCGTAGTCGATGCCGGCGACTTCGAAACCGAAGAGCTGGCGGAACTCGGCCTTGAACTGGGCGTAGTCCGAGATCTGGAGCAGGTTGGCGCTGTCGATGACCTGCCAACGCTTGGCGACCTCGGCCTGGATGGCCGGACGCATCTCCCAGTCGTCGACCCGGATGCGGCCCTTGTCGTCGAAGGTCGGGGTGCGGCCCGGGGCGAGATGGTCGCGGAACAGGCGGACCATCTGCTCGATGGTGCCCTCGTGGCAGCCGTGCTCCTGCATGACCCGGTACAGGATCGAGATGTAGAGGGGGACGACCGGGATGGCGCTGCTCGCCTGGGTGACCAGGGCCTTGTTCACGCTGACCCAGGCGTTGCCGCCGACCTTGGCCTGGAGCAGTCCGTCGAGGGCCCGTCCGGTGGATTCGAGGTGGTCCTTGGCCATGCCGATGGTGCCGGCGCGGTAGATGGGCCAGGTCAGGTCGGGGCCGATGTACGAGTAGGCCACGGTCCGCGCGCCGGGGGCGAGGAGGTCGTGCTTGAGCAGGGAGTCGATCCACAGCTGCCAGTCCTCACCGCCCATCACCTTGCGGGTCGACTCGATCTCGCTGTCGGCGGCGGAGGTGATGGTGATGTCCGTCACCTGGTCGGTGTCGGTGTTCAGCGTCTTGGCGGTGTAGCTCTGGTTGATCGGCTTGAGGGTGCTCGACCACACGGTGTCGGACTGGGGGTCCTTGCGCTTGGGACTGGCCAGGGAGTAGACGACGAGGTCGATCTGGCCGTAGCGGGCCTTGATGGCGTCGAGGACCTGGGCCTTCACCGGGTTGCCGAAAGCGTCGCCGTTGATGGTCTCGATGACCTTGCCCTCGGCCTTGGCCAGGCGGTGGACCTCGGCAAGGTTGTACCAGCCGGCGGAGCCGGGCTTGTCGCCCTTGCCCTCGCGCTCGAAGCACACCGACAGGGCCTTGGCGCCGTGGCCCCACATGGCGGTGATCAGGGAGGACAGCCCGAACCCGGCGCTCGACCCGATCACCAGCACGTTCCCGAGGCCCTTCCCCGGGCCACCGGCCTTGGCGATCCCGACCTGCCGCCGGACATTCGCGGCGCAGCCATCCGGGTGGGTGGTGGTGCAGATGAAGCCACGGATGCGCGGATTGATGACGGTCTGGGACAT
>CAMCAC010000209.1 GCA_945872305.1 Candidatus Kuenenia stuttgartensis
CTTGCCCGCGAGGGGGCGATCATCGCGTCCTGCTCGGCCACGGTCGCCGCCCGCGAGGCGGAACTCGCCCGTCGGGCCACCGCCTTCCAGGCCCAGGTCCAGGCGCGGTTCGCCGACCGTCTGCTCCCCGACGGGGCGCAGATCCTGGCCTCGGCCACCGCCCCGGCGGTGCTGGTCCAGGTGCCCCTGACCGGGCGACCGGCGGCGGCGGCGGTCGAGGCCACCCTGGACGCCATGCGCGATGCCCGGCCGGAGCTGATCGACCTGCGCATCGTCCCGGTCGGGGATGGGCTCGCGGTCGAGCTGTCCCTGATGGCGGATGCCGATCCCGCCGCCGCCGCCCAGGTGGCGATCCGCGCCCTGGAGGCCCAGGCGGATCCGGCCTTCGCCACCCTGCTCGCGGTGCCGGCGTCCACCGCCGCCCTGCCGCTGCTGCGCCAGGAGACGGCGATCTGCCTGGATCTGCGCACGGTCGAGGATCCCCTCGACCGCCATCCGTCGCCGATCACCCGGGTGATCGACGGGATGTTCCCGTCGTACTTCCGCCCGGAGCGGCGCTTGCGTGCCATGGGTCGCGGGGCCCGTCGCGACGGGTGGATCGGCCATGTGGCGACCCTCGAGATCCCCGACGACCACCGGGCCATCCGGGTCCGGGCCCTGGTCGGCGCGGTGCCGGACACCCACCGGTTCGCGCTGGCGGCCACCGTGGCCGGGCCGGCGCCGGCGGGGACCGATGTGGTCAAGGCCGAGGAGCGGCCGAGCGCCGCGGTCCTGGCCCGGCTGGGGGAGCTGGGTGCGGCGGATGGGGAGCGGGCGGGCGCTCTGTACGCCGTCCTTGCCCGCTCGGCCAAGGAACAGCGGACGACCATCGCCCGCCCGGTCCTGGTCGGCAGCTATGCCAAGCAGCAATATGACTACCTCGCCGGGTACCTGGCGATCTTCATCCTTCAACTCATCGGGGTCGGCTTCGTGCTGACATTCATGCACATGGTGAAGACGGGCAAGGTGACGCCCCGGGGCGCCCTTGAGGCGGAGGCCAGGTCGTGAGCGAGCAACCCACCATCCCCTACACCCCCGGCTATGCCCTGGCGAAGCTCGGGCTGGCCGTGTTCGGCGTCATCCTGATCGGACTGGGACTGACCAAGATCGGACCCATCCTGGCCATGGGCCTGGCCGGCAACTCGGTCATGGCCGAGGCCGTGCGGGTCGTCCTCGTCGATGCTTCGGACCAGGAGACGGCGCTCGTCACCGATGCCGAGGTGAAGGACGCCGAGCGCCGTCTGGGCGAGAACCGCGACCGGTCGGTGGTCTTTTATCTGGAATACCGCTTCACCCTGCCGGATGGCCGGCGGGTCGAGGCGCGTTCGCCGATCGGTCAGGTGCTCAAGCCCCTGCATCCGTTCCGCGACCAGGATGGCCTGCCGGCGACCTTGCGCCTGTGGTACGACGGCGCCCACCCGGAGCGGATCGCGATGCCGTTCCAGTTCCTGCCCGGCACCTGGCAGCCGTTCGGATTCGGCACCTTCTTCATCGCCGGGATGCTTGTCCTCTTCGGCGCCGTGGCGGTGTTCATGGGCCTGCTGCTCTGGTGGCATGCCGGGCGCACCATCCAGATGCCCGACCTGACCCCGCGTGACGGGGGCGGCGCGGCCGGTCACTGAGCCGGGCGGTCGTATTTCCGGCTGCTGCCGCGGAAGGCATCGGCCGGGTATTTCGCGCCGGCGATGGCGAGCTTCTCGCGGACCGCCGCCGGCAGATCCACGCCGCTGCGATCCGCGAGGCGGATGAGCAGGATGGCGCAGTCCGCCAGTTCGTGGGCCCAGTCCTGGCGCCGGTCGGCGGGGATTGCGGGGTCGGCATCGCCCTGCCAGCGGACGATGTCCGCGGCCTCACCGACCTCGCTCATCAGGGCGAGGAGCAGGTTGCGCGGGGTGTGGAACCGCTCCCAGTCCCGTTCATCCGCGAAGGCGGCCACCAGGCGGCGCAGATCCTCGCAGGAATCCGGGGAGAACCCGGTCACTTGCCCAGTTCCGCCGCATGCTCGCCCCACCAGACGTCGGCGGCATCGATCACCGTCTGGCGTTGGATGACCGTCGCCCGGGGATCGTAGCCGAACCGGTGCTTGGCCAGGCGGTCGAGGGCGGCCGCGAGGTAGGTGTCGGCGGCTCCTGCTTCCAGGGCGCGGATCAGGTAGGGGATCGCCGGGGTGTAATTGATGACCACCAGGGCTTCGGCGGCGGTGCGACGGACGCCGGGATCGGGGTCCGTCAGGGCCTCGGTCAGGGCGGGTCCTTGAGCGCGGTCGCCGAGCCGGGCGAGTCCATAGGCGCACAGGCGGCGGGTGACCGGGTCGCGGTCGTGCTTCAGGCCCTGGACCAGGACGGCGGTGGATTCCGCGGGTCCGAGCGTCGCTTCGTTGGCCACGGCGTTGCGGCGGATCGTGTCGGTGTCATCGGTGGTCCGCGGACGCCAGTCATCCGGCGAGCCGAGGCGGTCGATGGCGTTGAGGGCCGCCAGGCGGACCCGCTCGTCCGGGTGGGCGCTCAGGCGGCGGATGGATTCCACCTGGCCCTGGGCCTTGAGGTTGGCCAGGGCGGCGACCCCGGCGATGAGCTCGTCCGGGGCGCGCAGGGCGGGATCGAGGTTGGCCGCGATGCGCGGGCCGGCGGCGGTGTCGCCCAGGTCCGCAAGCCGTTGCATGGCAGTGGTCCGGGTGGCGGCATCCGCCGCGGCGAGATCCTGGTACAGCAGGGTCAGGCGCTGCTGCCAGACCCGATCCGCGGCCCGGGCGGCGGCCAGGACGCGGCTGTCGGCGTGCTCTTCGCCCGCAAGGGGGGCGCAGGGCAGCAGGACCGCCAGGGAGAGCAGGGCGGGAAGGACGCGCATGGCGCAAAAGTCCGCGACCCTGGCGGCCGGGCGAGGGGCCCGGACCAGGGTCGCTGGGGGTGTGTGCGTCGCTTGACGGATCAGAGCGGAGCGGGCTTGGCGCCGGCGTGGGGATGCGCCGAGCCCTTGTAGACCTTGAGCCGCTTGAGCTGGTGCCGGCCCTGGATGGTCTTGGCGAGCATGCGCTTCACCGCGAGCTCGATGATCCGCTCGGGGTGGCTGGCGCGGATGGTGGCCACGTTCAGCTCGGTGATGCCGCCCATGTAGCCGCTGTGGAAACGGTAGGTCTTGTCCGTCTCCTTCTTGCCGGTGAGGACGACGGCCTCGGCGTCGGTGACGACGACGAAGGCGCCGGCGTCGACGGACGGGCTCCAGCTCGCCTTGTCGCGGCCGCTGAGGGCGTTGGCGATCCTGACGGCGAGCTTGCCGAGGACCTGGCCCTTGGCGCTGGTGATGTGCCAGCGGCGCTGGATGGCGGCGGGCTGGGCGAAGGTGGTCTGGTGCATGGCGGTTATCCGAATGTTCCGGCTGGTTCAGTGCTTGATGGTCAGGAGCCCGGCTTCGATCTCGCGGACGATGAGGTCGATGCGGTCCTCGTTCGGGGTGGAGGTCACCATCGGGGGCTCACCGTTGTTCAGCTCCTTGAGCCGGCGGTTGATGAGCGTCACGAAGTTGTAGTAGCCACCCACCTTGGCGATGGCCTCGGCGTATTGGGTATTGACGAGGGTCATGGTTGCTCGCTGGGGGGAGGGGTGTGTAGCGGGGTTCCGGGCGCGGTCAAACCCCGGGCCACCGGTTCCCCGTTGGCTGGAGAGACGGCCCATGGTAGGAGTCCGCCCCCCCGGGAGATGCCGTGAGCGACACCATCGCATACCACAACGGTCAATGGAAGCCCCTGAGCCAGTGCCTGGTGCCGGTGAACACCCACGCCTTGCAATACGGGACCGGCTGCTTCGAGGGCATCCGCGGGTACTGGGACGGCACCCGGATCAACCTGCTCCTGCTGGAGGCGCATTTCCGCCGTCTGCACCGCAGCGCCCGTACCCTGCTCATGACCCCGCCGTCGGTGGAGGAGATGACCGCCATCGCCGTCGAGTGCGTACGCCGCAACGCCCCGTCCGGCAATGTCTACCTGCGCCCGATGGTCTATAAGGCCGGCACCGGCCTGGGGCCGGTCCTGCTCAAGGTCCCGGACGGCTACATGACCTACCTGATCAGCCTGGGCGATTACCTGGACACCAGCAAGGGCCTGAGCCTGTGCGTGTCGAGCTGGCGGCGGCTGCCGGACAACGCCATCCCGACCCGGACCAAGGCCACCGGCGGCTACCTGAACAGCGCCCTGGCCAAGTCCGAGGCGGTCATGAACGGCTACGACGAGGCGGTGTTCCTCAACGACCGCGGCCAGGTCTGCGAGGGATCCGCCGAGAACCTGTTCATCGTCCGCGATGGCCGGCTGCACACCCCGGACCGCACCGCCGACATCCTCGAGGGCATCACCCGGAAGGCGATCATGCAGCTCGCCCGGGACTTCGACATCCCGGTCGAGGAGCGGCCGATCGCCCGCACGGAACTGTACAGCGCCGACGAGTGCTTCCTGGTCGGCACCGGCTGCCAGGTCGCCTGGGTGCGCGAGATCGACCGGCGGGAGATCGGCACCGGCGGCAAGGGCGCGATCACGACCATGATCCAGACCGCCTACGAGAACGCGGTCTACGGCCGCGATCCGCGCTATGACGCCTGGCTGACGCCGGTTTGAGTCTAGGGGAGCCACCTAGCAGGTTGACGGTTCGCCTGCGGGCGTGGTATCCTTTCCTCATGCGACAGCCCATTCTCGCCGCCCTGGTGGCGG
>CAMCAC010000210.1 GCA_945872305.1 Candidatus Kuenenia stuttgartensis
ATAGAGCTCGATGATCTCATTGGACAGGGACCAACTCACCTGAGGCCGAGCCTCGATGGCATCCGCGTTGTACCACCAGGCAGCAAGCCCGCCGGGTTGCCTCGCGGTCCACCAGGCGGCGCCGGTGCCGACAGGTTCCCCGCTCCGGCGCACCCATTCCAATTCCGCAAAACTAATAAGGCGCAGGGGGCGACTGGCCAAGGAGGACAGCCATCGCTCGTAACGAGCCGATATGTCGGCATCCCACTTGACCGAGTGCCGATCCGTCGGCGTGCCATCGATCGACATGAGCCGCCTGTAGGACTTCTCCTCCGAGAACCGGATGTCCCCCTTGGGCAGCACCCACGCCGGCTCCGTGGCCCCGGTGCTGTCGAGCCACACATGGGCATCCCCCTTGGTCACCGGGCGGCGGGTACACCAGAATGGCGACACGGTCACCACCCGCCGGGCGGGCTCGTCGCCCTCGACCATGGTGAAGGTCCCCCCGGGGATCAGCGCCATCTCGTGATGGGCGATCATCGCCAGCCGGGGGCTGGCGGTGGCGGAATCCGCGGCGGCCAGGGTCGGCGCCGCTCCGCCCAGGAGCAGGATCCAGACGGCGGATGCACGCGGGGGCATGCCCGTCCGTAGCAGACCGATCATGTCCCGCCAGGGGCGGGGGGCACGGCATGGTGGACCGATGAGGATCCGGCGCGGACTCGCTGATGCCGCGCCGCTCAGAACTCCTGCGCCGGCCGCTCGTCGCTGGTGGACCACTCCAGGACGCCGTTCGGGGTCTGGACCCGGCCGCGGCGGGGGCTGTCGCCGTCGCGCGGGTCGCGCTGCTCGCGCATGCGTTCGAGCAGGCGCTGCGCCTCGGGCGGGAGGCCGGGGCCGGGGGCGGTCAGGCCGGGGGCGCCGCGCGGCCGCTCGCCCAGGGTGGCGGCGATCTCCAGGCGCTCGGCGCCACGGCGCACGCCCAGGCGGACGCTGGCCCCGGGGCGCAGCTTCTGGATGTGGGCGGTGAACGCCCGGGGGGTGTAGATGTCGGCGCCGTCGAGGGCGACCACCACGTCGAAGCGGCGCAGGCCCGCCTGGGCGGCGGGGCTGTCCGGGGCCACCTGGTCGAGGAGCACGCCGAGGTCCCGCTCCAGGCCGAGGTGGTAGGCCACCGCGTCGTCCACCTCGACCAGGCCGACGCCGAGCCAGGGCTGGGTCTGGCTCTGCTCGGTCGCGGCGGGGGCGGCAGATCCGGCGGCGGTGGCGGGGTCAGCGCCGCACAGCATGGCGGCGGTGGCGCAGGTCAGGACGAGGAGGCGCATGGCACCGGTGATGACGGTGGGCGTGGGGGCGGCTTACGCCTGCGCCTTGCGCGGGCGGGGCCGGCCCAGGATGGCCGGCCATGGACGAGGCCCTGGCTCGTGAACAGGCCGCGCTGGCCGCCATCCGCGCCGGCGGGCCGGCGGTGGTGGCCTTTTCCGCCGGCGTGGACAGCACCTACCTCCTCGCCTTGGCCCACGAGGCGCTGGGCGACGGCTGCACCGCGTTGACCGCGGACAGTCCGAGCCTGGCCCGGGCCGGGCTCGCCGCGGCCCAGGGCTTCTGCGCCGCCCGGGGCATCCGCCATCTCGTGGTGCCCACCGACGAATTCACCCGGGCCGACTACCGGGCCAACGACGGCCGGCGCTGCTTCCACTGCAAGAGCGCCCTGCTCGATGCGGTGGAGGGCGCCCTGCGCGCCGGGTCCGTGGCGGCCCCCGGGGCGGCGGTGCTGCTCGGGGTCATCGCGGATGATCTCACCGACTGGCGGCCGGGGATGCAGGCGGCGGCCCAGCGGGGCGCCCGCTTTCCGCTCGCGGACGCGGGCATGACCAAGGCGATGGTGCGCGAGCGCAGCCGGGCCCGCAACCTGGCGGGCTGGGATCGGCCGGCGGAGCCGTGCTTGAGCAGCCGGGTGCCCTATGGCGAGCCGGTGGACGAGCGCGGCGTGCGGATGATCGAGGCCGCCGAAGCGGTCCTGCACCGCCACGGCTTCGCCGCCTGCCGGGCCCGCCACCACCGGGTCGGTGCCGGCCCGGACGGCGCACCGCGCGGCTACCTGTGCCGGATCGAGGTTCCCCCGGCGGACATCGGCCGGGTGGCGGCCATCGCCCCGGCCCTGGCGGCGGAGATCCGCGCCTGCGGCTACGCCTCGGTGGCGGTGGATCTGGCGGGATTGGAGAGCGGCGGGTTCAACCGCCTGCTCGCCGCCGCGGAGAGGACCCCATGAGCCGTCCCGATGGCCGCGTCGCCGGCCTGCCCCTGCATCTCGATCTCGACCGGCCGCGCCGGACTGGTGTGCCCGAGGCGGTCTACGCCCCGGGCAAGACCCCGGCGGAGGTCGCCGCCGCAGCGGCCCGGCTGTTCGCCGCCCATGGCCGGGTGCTGGTCACCCGGGCCGACGCGGAGCAGCAGGCGGCGGCGGTGGCGGCGGTCCCCGGCGCCGTGGCCCATCCCCGCTCGGGGATCGTCAGCGCCGGCGCGCCGAAGCCGACCCTCGGCCCGGTGGCGGTGGTCAGCGCCGGCACCGCGGACGAGCCCTGGGCCGAGGAATGCGCCCTGGTCCTGGCCCATGCGGCGGTGCGGGTACGCCGCTTCCCGGATTGCGGGGTGGCGGGGCTGCACCGGGTCCTGGGCCATCTGCCGGGCATCCGCCGCTGCGTGTGCGTGGTGGTGGTGGCTGGCATGGACGGCGCCCTGCCGTCGGTGCTCGGGGGGCTGGTGGACATCCCGCTCATCGCCTGTCCGACCCCGGTCGGCTACGGTACCGGCGAGGGGGGCCGCGCCGCCCTGACCACCATGCTCAACGCCTGCTCTGCCGGGGTCACCGTGGTGAACATCGGCAACGGCTTCGGCGCCGGCGTCGCCGCCGCGGCGATCTGCCGGGCGGTCCGGCGCTCCTGAGTAGCCGCACGGGTCAGCCCGCGATCATGGCCGGCGCAGGCGGCGCCAGCGAGCCCAGGCCTGTGGACTGGAAAAACCCAGGGCCTGGGCGATGCCGGTCTCGCTGTGCCCTTCCCGCCGCATCTGTTCGGCGCGGCTTGACCGGCAGCGGTCGATGAAGCCGCCGACCGTGCGTCCGGTCGTGGCGCGGAACCTGCGGGAGAAATAGGCGCGGCTGACTCCGACCAGGCGGGCCAGGCTCGCGAGGGAATGCCCGGCGCCACCGCCCGCCTCGAGGTGGCGGCAGATCGCCTCAAGGGCGTCTGCATGCAGTTTTCCGCCTGCGGTCATCGGTTTCCAGCCTGCTTCGACCACTTGGATCAGGACGGTAGCCAGCGCGCAGCGCAGCCGTTGCGATCCGTCTGCGCAGGCCAGGAAGGCGAATGGATCAGTCCCGCAGGCGGCAGCACTGATGGCCAGGACGCCGCGGGTGCTCCAGTCGGAACCGCCATCGACGCGGCTGACGAGGATGCGCCCGCCCATCCAGGCCAGCCACAACTGACGGGCGGTGGATCCAGGGACCAGTCCGCAGTCATGCGCGGTGCCCCCTGGCAGGACCGCGACCAGACCCGCGGCAGCGTCATGCACCGGGTCGCCTACGGCGAAGCCGCCATCGCCGGCGAGACTCACCATCACTTCGGCGTGGGGATGGGCGTGACGGTGGCGTCTGCGCCAGGAGGATTCGGCGCGGTCCGCCGAGAATCCGCTTGGCGATCCCGGGCAGGCGATGCGCCACATGCTCGGCGTCAGGAGCAGATCCAGGTCGCGATCGGCGAGGAAGGGGTGGGGCACTGTATCCAGATGGTCACTCCAGGACATCCGCGGGCAATCGACGACCCATGAGCGGTCGCCAGGATGTCCATGGTCACGGAGCGATATATGTCAGACAAGATCAGCCCCCCAATCTATCCCGTCCGCCGTCCGGAGGTGATCGCCGCCGCCATCGAGCGGTTGGAACATGGCGATTGGACACGATTGGAAGGGGAGCCTGAGACCGAGGCCGCGCTTGCCGCATGGCATGGTCGAGGGCTCTCCGGGAGCGAGCCGGAGGTGTGGTACATGTCCTCGGGCACCGCCGCCCTGGAAGCCATCATGCTTGGGCATGAGATCGGCCCGGGCGACGAGGTGGTGGTGACGCCGTACACCTGGGGCGCGACCGTCACGGCGATCCTCGCCATCGGGGCCATCCCGGTCTTTGCCGACATCGATCCCATCACCGGGCTCCTTGATCCGGCCACCGCCGAGGCGGCGATCACCCCGCGCACCCGGGCGATCATGTGCGTCCACCTCTTTGGCATGCCTTGCGATGGCACCCGCCTGCGGGAGATCGCGGATCGCCATGGCATCCTGCTGTTCGAGGACGGCAGCCAGGCGCATGGTGCGCGGTGGCGCGGACTGCGTGTGGGCGCCTTCGGCCATGCCGCCGCGTTCTCCTGCATGGGGCTCAAACTCCTCGCCGGGACCGAGGGCGGCTATGCCGTCTTCCACGACCGCGCGGCTGCCGAGCGCGCCTACCTGTACGGTCGGCATCCGCGCGGCTTGCGTCCAGAGCGTGCCGCCGCCCTCTCCGATCAGGGTCTGCTCGACGCACTCCAGCTTGGTTGGCGGCCCTGCACGGTCGGGGCGGCGCTGGTACGGGCGGCCCTGCCCCATCTCGATGGCGAGGTCGCCGCCCGCCGTCGCAACGCGGCGATCCTGGGCGACCGCCTGGCGGCATGTCGGCACATCGTCGTGCCGACCGAGGCCACCGGCGCGCAGTCG
>CAMCAC010000211.1 GCA_945872305.1 Candidatus Kuenenia stuttgartensis
CTGACCAGCCCGAAACGGCACCGGGAGAAGCGCTACCGCATCGCCTACCTGGGAGCGCTTTCATCCCACGCGGTGGAGCGGGTCGCCACCGGCATCGCCCTCGACGGCGACGACCGCCCGACGCTGCCGGCACGGCTGGAGCTGGGACCGGACGGCGACGACGGCCTGGGCCGTGCCACCCTGTGGCTGCGGGAAGGCCGCTACCACCAGGTCCGCCGGATGATCGCAGCCCTGGGCGGCAGCGTGGTCCGGTTGCACCGGGACCGCATCGGCGCATTGGATCTGCCCGCGGACCTCCCCCCGGGGGCGGTGCGCGAGGCGCGGCCCGACGAGATCGCGGCGCTGATGGCGGGGTAGGGTTTCGGGTTTCGGGTTCCGGGTTCCGGGACCAGCGTCCTGCCATCCAACGGTTCCCAGTCCCGCCAGAGGCCCGCAACCCGCAACGCGATGCCCGCAGGGCGAGCCCGCAACGGGCGCGCAGCGCCCCCGAAACCCGGAACCCGGAATCCGAAACCCGGTCAGCGCACGTTGACCTTCTGCACCGGCTTGTCGGTGATCCGCTGGCCGCGGGCGCCCAGGCCGCTGGCCTCGACCTTGGCGAGGTCCACGGACACCTCCGTGATCCGCTGGCCCTTGGCGGGGACGAGATGGCAGACCGCCTTGCCGGAACCATCCAGGCTCAGGTGCTCGATCCTGCCGGCCCGGTCCTTGATCAGCTCGTACTCCTTGTTGCGGATGTACGAGGCGATCACCGACTTCTTGGCCCACACGCACTTCTCATCGTCCTTGTAGAGGATCGTGAACGGGAAGCCCTTGGCCTCGTCGAACAGGCCGAGGTGCAGCACCTTGCCCTCGACCAGGACCTTCTCCTCGGGGGCGATGATCTTGTACACGCCGTTCTGGAGCAGGATCAGGATGCGGTCGTACTCGCTGCACTTGAACAGCGTCTCGCCCTTCACCGCCGTGCCGAGGAAGCCGGTCTCCTTGTCCCAGTTCATCGCCAGGGTGGCACGGGCCACCGCCTTCTTGTCGATCTCCTCCATGGTCCGCACCCGGGTGCGGCGGGGAAAGTGCCGGCCGTACTTGGCGAGGATGCCTTCGATCCAGGCGATGGTGGTACCGGTCAGATCCGCGAGCTTCTTCTGCGCGGCGGTGATCGCCGCGAGGATGTCGGCGATGTCCTGGCGGTTCTTGGCGATGTCATAAGCCGAGATGCGCTTGATGCGGATCTCCAGGAGACGCTCCACATCCTCGTCGGACAGGGCGCGGACGAAACGGTCGCGGAACGGGGCCATGCCGGTCTTCACCGCCTCGACCACGGCGGCGGCGCTCGCCGCCTCCTCGATGCGCTTGTAGACCCGGTTCTCGATGAAGATCTGTTCCAGGGTCAGGGCGTGCTGCTTGTCGGTGAGCCCGGCCAGCTCGTGCTCCAGCTCGGCCTTGATGATCGCGGTGAGCTGACCGGTGCAGGTGCGCAGCATGTCCGAGACGGTCAGCTCCGCCGGCTTGCGGTCGCGGATGACCACGATGTTCGACGAGATCTTCTTCTCACAGTCGGTGTAGGCGAAGAGCTGGGGCAGCACCTCCTCGCCCTTGGTCCCGCGGGGCAGGTTGAGCTCGATCTCCACCGCTTCGCCGGTGCGGTCGACCACCGTGGCGATCTTGACCTTGCCCTTGTCCACCGCCGTCTCGATGGATTCCATCAGGGATTCGACGGTGGTCCCGAAGGGGATCTCGCGGATGACGAGCTTCTTGTCGCCGTCCACCTCGATCTTGGCGCGCAGCTTGACCACGCCGTTGCCGTCATCGTACTCGCTGGCGTCCATCAGGCCGCCCTGGGGGAAGTCGGGCAGGATGCGGAACTTCTCGCCCTTGAGGATCTTGATCTGGGCACCGAGCAGCTCGCCGAAGTTGTGCGGCAGGATGGTCGTGGCCATGCCGACCGCGATGCCTTCGGTGCCGAGGAGCAGGATCGTCGGCAGTTTGCTGGGCAGGGACTCCGGTTCCTCCTTGCGGCCGTCGTAGCTCGGCACGAAGGTGGTCAGGGCCTTGTTGAACAGGGTATCCTTGGCGAGCTGGGTGAGCCGGCACTCGATGTAGCGGGCGGCGGCGGCGCCGTCGCCGGTCAGTTCGTTGCCGAAGTTCCCCTGGCGCTCCATGAAGTAGCCGAGGTCGGTGTCGAGCACCGAGCGGCCTTTGTTGGCAAGCACCACCAGGGCGTCGCCGATCGAGGCGTCGCCATGCGGGTGCAGCTTCATGCACTCGCCGATCACGTTGGCGACCTTGATGAACTTGCCGTCATCCATCGTCGACAGGGTGTGCAGGATCCGGCGCTGGACCGGCTTGCAGCCGTCGCGCAGATCGGGGATCGCCCGGTCCACCACCACATAGCTGGCGTACTCGAGGAAATTGCGGCGCATCAACGGTTCAAGGGACGGCATGGCAGGCTCGAAGAAAAGGAGTGGATGAAGCGGCAGCCAACAGGAGGGCAGGGAGATCGCGGAGGGCCGCGGAGGGGAGACGGAAAGGCTCCGCGGCCCTCCGCTCCCTCCCGCCCTCCTGTAGCCCGCCGCAGGCGCCTGGGCGGGCCCGGACGGATGGCCCGTCAGTTGGTTTCATAGACCAGGTTGTCGATGATGAACTGCTTGCGGTCCGGGGTGTTCTTGCCCATGAAGAACTCAAGGCTGGTGGCGACCTCGTGCATGCTTTCGATGCCGACCTGGACCAGGCGGATGTCGTCGCCGATGAACTGGCCGAACTCCTTGGGCGAGATCTCACCGAGACCCTTGAAGCGGGTGACCTCGGGGTTCTTGATCGCGCGCATGGCGCCGTCGCGCTCGGCCTCGGAGTAGCAGTACACGGTCTGCTGCTTGTTGCGCACCCGGAAGAGCGGGGTCTCGAGGATGTAGACGTGACCGCGGGTGACCAGCTCCTCGAAGAAGCGCAGGAAGAAGGTCAGCAGCAGGTTGCGGATGTGCATGCCGTCCACGTCGGCGTCGGTGGCGATGATGACCTTGTTGTAGCGCAGACCGTCGATGCCGTTCTCGATGCCGAGGGCGGACATGATGTGGTAGAGTTCCTCGTTCTTGTAGACGAGCTCCTTGCCCATGCCGTAGCAGTTCAGCGGCTTGCCCTTGATGCGGAAGATCGACTGGGTGTCGACATCCCGGCATTGGACCAGGCTTCCGCCGGCCGAGTCGCCCTCGGTGATGAAGATGCTCGTCTCATCGCGCCGGCGGTGGCCCGCGTCGGTGAAGTGGACCTTGCAGTCGGTCAGCTTGGGAATGCGCAGGGCCACCGACTTTGCCCGGTCCCGGGCCTCCTTCTTGATCTTCGACAGCTCGGTGCGGAGGCGCTCGTTGGCAGCCACCTTCTCCAACAGCGCCTTGGCCGCCGCCTGGTCCTTGTGCAGCCAGCGTTCGACCTCGGCCTTCACCTCGTCGACGATCCAGCCGCGCACCTCGGTGCTGCCCAGCTTGTTCTTGGTCTGGGACTCGAAGATCGGGTCCTGCATGCGGATGGCCACCGCGCCGACCATGCCCTCGCGCACGTCCTCGCCGGCGTAGCTCTTGCCGCTGAAGGCGTTGACCGCCTTCAGCACGCCCTCGCGGAACGCCGAGAGGTGGGTGCCGCCATCGTTCGTGTACTGGCCGTTCACGAACGAGAAGTAGGTTTCGCCGTAGCTGTGGCCGTGGGTGAAGGCGAATTCCAGGCGCTCGCCCTTGTAGTGGAACGCCTCGTAGTGGACCGCCTCGCCGCCGATCTCGTGGCTGAGCAGGTCGCGCAGGCCGTTCTTCGAGACGAACTCCTGGCCGTTGTAGACGATGGCCAGACCGGCGTTCAGGTAGCAGTAGTAGAGCAGCCGCTTGTGCAGGTACTGGTCGACCCAGGTGTACTTCTTGAAGATCTCCGGATCCGGGGTGAAGCGCACCCAGGTGCCGTTGGGCTCCTTGGTCCGCTCGTCCTTCTCCTCCTGGAGCCGCCCCTGCTCGAAGCGCGCGTACTTGGCCTGTCCCTCGCGGTGCGAGCGGACCTCGAAGGAGGCCGCCAGGGCGTTCACCGCCTTGGTACCGACGCCATTGAGACCGACCGAGAACTGGAAGACGTCGTCGTTGTACTTGCCACCGGTGTTGATCTTGGACACGCAGTCCACGACCTTGCCGAGGGGGATGCCGCGCCCGAAATCACGCACGGTGACCGTGTCGCCCTCACGCTGGATCTCGACCTTCTTGCCCGCGCCCATGATGAATTCATCGATGGCGTTGTCGACGATCTCCTTGACCAGCACATAGATGCCGTCGTTGGCGTTGGAGCCGTCGCCGATCCGCCCGATGTACATGCCGGTCCGCAGACGGATGTGCGCCAGGGGATCGAGCGACTTGATCGCGTCTTCGGTGTAGTCGACCTTCTGTTTGGCCATTGTGCGTCCTCCCGGGGGCGGCGGGACCGTGGGAGTCCCCCCCCGGCCGGTCAAGGGTCAAGACGGACACCGCTCCGCGAAGCCGCCCCCTTGACGCCCCCCACCGCGCACCCAATGTCCCCGCCCGCAACGCATTCCCTGGTGGCGCAGCGGTAGCGCAGGTGACTGTTAATCACTTGGTCGTAGGTTCGATCCCTACCCGGGCAGCCACTTTGGCCTCAAGCACTTACGGAAGTGTTTGAGGTTTTTTTGTGGCCTAAAATAATCGAGGTGTCCC
>CAMCAC010000212.1 GCA_945872305.1 Candidatus Kuenenia stuttgartensis
CGGCGGTGAGCGCGATCATCCTGGAGGCCCGGGCCGCGGCCCGGGTCCATCACGCCCATCTGATCGCGGTCCACGACACCATCGAGGACGCCGCCACCGGGGTCGCCGGCTATGCCATGGAACTGTTCGCCGGCCAGCCGTCGGCCCAGGTCGGACGCATGGACCGGGCCCAGTGCCTGCGGGTCATGCACCAGGTGGCCCAAGCCCTGGGAGCCGCCCACCGGGCGGGCCTGGTGCACCGGGATGTGGCGCCGGGCAATATCCTTGTCGGGGCCGGTGTCGACGGGGCGGTGGCCAAGCTGCTCGATCTGGGTCTCGCCCGGGATCGGCTGCGGGCAGGATCCACCACGCCTGGGCCCCGCCGGCTGGTGCTGCTCGGCACGCCGGGCTTCATCGCCCCGGAGCAGATCCGCAATCCCGAGCGGGCGCTGCCGGCGAGCGATGTGTACGCCCTGGCCTGCTGCGCGGTGTGGTGGCTGACCGGGCGGACCGCCCATGGCGGCGACACCCTCATCGACCATGCGGTGCTGTGCGCGTCGGGGATCCCCGAACTCGATGACAGCATCCCTGACGACCTTGGTGAACTGCTCAGCGAATGCCTGGACCCGGATCCCGCCGGCCGGCCGGCGGACGGCGTGGTGCTGGCGGAGCGCTGCGACGCCCTGCGCCAGGGCACCGGCAAGGTCCACCGCTCGCCGGTCCCCCGGGCCGCGCCACGGCCGAGCCGCCTGCGCCGCCGCCGGCGCTGAAGCGGCCGCGATGCTGACCATCGGCTTCAGCGACGGCACCCTGCTCATCGACGGACTGGAGGAGGGCGACCCCCTGCTGGCGGAGCTGGCGGTGTGGGATTCCCGGGTCCGCCGGCACCGGGCCCAGGCCATGCGCTACGCGGCGATCCTCCGGGCCCTGCACGGGAAGGTGGAATACCACGACGGCGCCCGGGCCTATGTCGAGGTGAGCGCGGTGGAGCGGGAGCCCCGGGCCCTGCGCCCGTACCAGCAGGCGGCACTCCAGGCCTGGGAAGACGGCAAGCGGCGCGGGGTGGTGGTGCTGCCCACCGGCGCGGGGAAGAGCTATGTGGCGTTGCGGGCGATCCTCGCCTGCCAGCGCTCCGCGCTGGTGCTGGCACCGACCATCGACCTCGTCCAGCAGTGGGTGGCGGACCTGTCGGGCCGGCTCGGGATCCCGGTGGGCCAATACGGCGGCGGCGAAAAGGACCGGCAGCCGATCACCGTCGCCACCTATGACAGCGGGGCGCTGATCATGCCCCGGCTCGGGGACCGCTTCGGCCTGATCGTCTTCGACGAGTGCCACCACCTGCCGGCGACCGCCACGAGCGTGTGCGCGACCGCCTGCCTGGCGCCGTTCCGGCTCGGCCTGACCGCCACCCCCGAGCGCACCGACGGCGGCCACGGGCTGCTCGACGACTACATCGGGCCCATCGTCTTCCGCACCGAGATCGACCAGCTCGAAGGGCGCTTCCTCGCCAACTACCAGGCGGAGCTGATCCATGTGCCGTTGGATGCGGAGGAGCACGAGGCCTACCAGGCGGCCCGGGCGGAATACCTGACCTTCGCCCGGCGCTGCGGGGTGGACTTCAGCCGGCCGGACGGCTGGCAGCAATTTCTCAGCGCCGCCGGGCGCGACGCCAAGGGCCGCGCCGCCCTGCGCGCCCATGCCGAACAAAAGCGGCTGTCCCGGGCCAGCCGGGCCAAACTGCGGGCGGTGTGGCAGCTCCTGCGCGACCACGCCGGCGAGCGCTGCATCGTGTTCACCGACGACAACGACACCGCCTACCGGATCGGCGCCACCATGGTCCTGCCGGTGCTGACCCACCACACCCGGCCGGCGGAGCGGGCGTGGATGCTCGCCTCGTTCCGCGACGGTTCGCTGCCGGTGCTGGTCACCAGCCGGGTGCTCAACGAGGGCGTGGACGTGCCCGAGGCCTCGGTGGGCATCGTGGTCAGCGGCACCGGCTCGGTGCGCGAGCATGTGCAGCGCCTGGGCCGGATCCTGCGCCCGCAGCCGGGCAAGGTGGCCATGCTCTACGAATTGCTCTCCGCCGGCACCGCGGAGCAGTGGACGAGCGACCGCCGGCGCCGGCACAGCGCCTTCGGCGAGATCCCGTTCGGGGAGGGCGACGATGCTGCCCCGTGACCTGGTGCGCGTCCGGCGGCGGGGCGATGCCCTTGAGCCGGCCTTCCTGCGCCCGACCCCGGCCCTCACCGATCTGGCCCAGCGGCTGCTCGACCACTGGCGCGGCGGCATCGGGCGCACCCGGGGCGACCTGGAGGACGCGGCGGTGCCGCTGCTCCATTCCAGCCGCGCCCTCGCGGTGGCCAAGGGATTGCAGAAGATCCTCCTCGACGCCGCCCGCTTCACCGATCCCGAGGGCCGCGAGGCCCTGCGCGCCCGGGCCCTGGCGGCGTCCGCGGCCCGGCTGCGCGCCCCCCTGCCCACCGCCGATGCCCACCGGACCGCAGTGGCCGGGGAACTGGGGCTTACGGCCGAGGCCCTGGCGGCGGACCTGTACGCGGACCACCCGGACCACGCGCGGCTGGAGGCGGTGCCCGACTGGACGGTGGAACGCTGGTTGGAGCGCTACAACACCGCCCTGGCCCAGGGCCTGCTCCTGGATGCCCGCTCGGTGGTGCTGCACATGCCCCGGGATCTCGCCCGGCTGCGGGCGGTGCTGCGGGCGGTGCGCTTCGGCCGCCTGGTGGCCGAGGTGCGGGCGGCGGACGGCGGCTGGCGGATCGCCATCGACGGCCCGGCGGCGGTGCTGGAGCGGACCACCGCCTATGGCATGCAACTCGCCCAGCTCCTGCCGGCGGTGGTCGCCGCGGGCGGCGGGTGGCGGCTCAGCGCGGACCTGCGGCGCAAGGACGGCGCGGGAACGCTGGAACTCGAAGCCGGCATGCCCCTGCACGGCCACGCCCCCGGCCACCACATCGCGGAGGAATTGCGCGACCTGCCCGAGCGGCTGGCGGACAAGGTGCCCGGCTGCGTGCTCGGCCCCGGCGAGCCCGTGACCCTGGCGGACGGCGAAGTGGTCGCCCCGGACTTCGCCCTGGTCCACGGCGGCCGCACGCTCCAGGTCGAACTCTGCACCCGCTGGCACGCGGCGGTGGCCAAGCGCCGACTCGACCAGCTCGCCAAGGGACTCGCTCCGGACCTCCGCCTGGGGATCGACCGCGCGCTGCTGAAACTGGCCGAGGGCCGGGGCCTGGATCAACACCCGGCCTTCGCCAGCCACGGCTTCGCGTTCAGCGGTGTGCCCAGCCCCACCGCCCTGGCGGGGCTGCTGGGCGGTTGACCGCGCGCGAGGCCCAGGCAGCGGACCGGGACCTGAACGGGCCACCAACGGGACCGCCGAGCAGGGCTCGGCAGGGCGCCATGCCGCCCGATCCCTTGCCGAGCGATGCTCGGCAGTCCCGTTGGTGCACGTGCGGCGTCTGTCCGTTAGCAGGCCAGGAGGGACCGCCGAGCAGGGCTCGGCAGGCATATCAGGCTGGGTAGATCCAGGCTGCGCGTAACTCGGTCATCTCCGTGCTCACGGTGCGGCGGCGCGCCGTTGGCGGGCCGAGCGATGCTCGGCGGTCCCGGTTGTCGCTGTGCGGCGGCAGGTCGGGCGAGAACCAGATGGAATCGCCGAGCAGGGATCGGCACGGTGCGAGGCCGTCGGATCCCTGGCCGAGCTCTGCTCGGCGGTCCCGTGACTCGGCCCTGCCATCATTGCGGCGCCGCGGCGATGTCCCAGCCGCCGCCGCAGGCGGCGGCGAGGGCGACGAAGGCATCGAGCTCCTTGGTGACTGCCTGGGCATGGCGGTCCTCGGCGGCAAGGCGGGCGAGGGCCGCATCGAGCACCGACCGGGGATCGCCGATGCCCGCCGCGACCCGGCGGGCGGCCAGGGCTTCGGCGGCGGTCAGGCGGGCGACCTCGGCGGACCGCTGGTCCGCCTCGCGGCGGGCCTGGTCCAGGGCAGCGAGGCCGTCGGCGACCTCCCGCTGGGCGGCGAGCACCAGGCGCTCCCAGGCCGCCGCCTCGGCCCGGGCGTCGGCCTGGGCGGCGAGGATGCCGGCGCGCACGGCGCCGCCCTCGAACAGGCGCCAGCGGATCGACGGCCCGAAGCCCCAGAAGACCGCATCGCCGGCGCTGCCCCCCACGCCCCGGCGCACCGCCATGCCCACGGTGCCGGTCAGGGTCAGGCGCGGGTAGAGATCCGCCTCCTGCACCCCGACCCGGGCGGCGGCGGCGGCCAGCCGGCGTTCCGCCCGGCGGATGTCCGGCCGGCGGCGCAGGAGGTCCGCCGGCACACCGACCGGAGCAGTGGCGGGGACCATGGGCAATCCCTTGAGCACGGGAATCGCGGCGGTGGCGGGCAACCCGGACAACTCCCGCTGGCGCAGCCGGGCCCGGGTGGCGGCGGTGGTGAGATCGTCCGCGGCGGTGAGCCGGGCCGCGAGGGCGGCGCCGTCCTGGTCCGGTTCCTCGGGCAGGCCGATGCCGGCGGCGGCCCGGGACGCGCTCACGGCCAGGCGGCGGGCCTGGATCCCGGCCATCGCTGCGGCGAGACGGGCCCGGTGGTCGAAGATGGCGGCGCCGCCGGCGGTGCGGGCGACCTCGGCCACGAGCAGGCGGGAGACATCCGCCGCGTCGAAGCCCGCCGCCTCCGCCTCGGCCAG
>CAMCAC010000213.1 GCA_945872305.1 Candidatus Kuenenia stuttgartensis
CGAGCCGGCGCTCCGGATGGGCCGCCGCGAGGCGCAGGCCCGCCGCGTCGATGCGCGCCGCCGCCCGCTCGGCCACGGCGTCGCCGGCCTGGGCCAGGCGTTCCTGGAAATCGTCGACCCGCTGACGCAGGCGCTCGATGCGGTGCCCGGGCTGCGCCAGGGCCCGGTGCGAGGCCAGGGCGGCGATGTGCGCCGCGGTGCGCGCCAGGGTGCCGTCGATGGCGGCGTCGAGATCGTCCCGGTGGGCGGCGAGCGCCTCGCGCAGGTCCGCGAGCACCGGCACCACCACCTCGCCGGCGGCGGTCGGGGTCTTGGCCCGGCGGTCCGCCGCCAGGTCCGCCAGGGTCCAGTCGGTCTCGTGGCCCACGGCGCTGATCACCGGCACCCGACAGGCCGCCAGGGCGCGCACCACCGGCTCCTCGTTGAACGCCCAGAGATCCTCCAGGGAGCCGCCGCCCCGGCCGCAGACGATGACCTCGACCTCGGGGTGGGCCTGGAGCCGGGCCAGGGCGGCGACGATGCTCGCGGCGGCGCCGGGGCCCTGGACCAGGCACGGGGCGTGGACCACCGGCATGGTCGGAAAGCGGGCGCGGATCGAATCGAGCATGTCCGCCAACGCGGCGGAGCCGGCGGCGGTGGCCAGTCCCACCGCCCGGGGCAGCAGCGGCAGGTCGCGCTTGCGGTCCTCGTCGAACAGCCCCTCGGCGGCCAGAGCGGCCTTCAGCCGCTCCAGCCGGGCGAGCAGGTCGCCGGCGCCGACCGCCGCGATCCGGGTGGCGATGAGCTGATAGGACCCGCGCGGGGCGTAGACTTCCAGGGAGCCGCGGACCTGGACCCGGGTACCGTCCTTGGGCAGCGGGCCGGCCCGGACCACGGACGAGCGCCACATGGCCACGGACAGCACCGCGTCGCCGTCCTTGAGGGTGGCGTACCAGTGGCCGCTCGGGGCGATCTTCGACCCCGTCACCTCGCCCTCGACCAGCAGCGGGCCGAAGTCCGCCAGCCGGGCCGCCACCAGGCGGGTGAGCTGGGCGACGCCGATCGGCGTATCGGCCACGGGGGCGCCGGCTCAGGCCTTGGGCGGCTCGGCGGCGGGCGCGGGCGCCGGGGCCGCGGCGGGCTGGGCGGCGGTCAGGGCCGCCTCCTCGCGCTTGGCCTCTTCCTCAAGCTCCTTGGCGAGCTTGTCGAGGTCTTCCAGATCCTCGTCGTCCCAGTAGTCGTCCTCGCGCACCACCAGGTAGCTGACCATGCCGCCGGCCAGGAGCAGGTTCATGCAGTAGCCGAGCACGAGCACGGTGATCAGGATCTGGATCAGGCCGACCACCAGGCCGGGGCCCCAGCGCAGGTAGCCGCCCTCGGCGTCCTCCCAGGTGTCGGACGCGGCTGGGGCGTTCCAGACCGGCTGGACCGGGCAGTGGGTGGTGGCGAAGGGCACGAACCACAGGCCGCCGCGGACCACTTCGCCGGCGCGCTGCTCGGTCTTGGCGAGCTGGTCCCCGGGCAGGACCTGGGGCAGGTGCTTGAGGGCCGCCATGCCGCCCATGCCGATGCCATAGGCGAACAGGGTGATGAGCAGGGTCACCGCCAGGGAGGCCACCACCACGTGCGGCCGGGTGCCCACCGCCTCGACGGTGTCCACCACATTGTCGAACCAGCCATGGCGGCGGATCGCCACGATCGCCGGGAACAGGAGCAGGCCCAGGGTCGCCGCCACCGCCACGAGCAGGGTGAAGACCATGAAGGCGAAGGCCACCGGGTAGAGGATCGCGTAGAGGGCCGGACCGACCCACGGGATGCTGCCGATCAGGCCCGGCAGGTAGAGGAGGCCGACGCACAGGCCGGCGACCAGCAGGACCAGGAACAGCGGCACGAGCAGCGCCGGCACCACCCGCCCGGCGTACTGGCCCAGGGCCTCGCGCGGGGTCAGGAACTCGTCGTCGAGCAGATCCGCCTTGTAGTAGACCGACACCAGGGTCGCGCCGAGGGCGAAGATCAGCAGGCTGGCGAGGGTGAACAGGCCGGCCACCAGGGGCCAGGCGGACCCGGATGCGCCCAGGGCCGGGGCCGCGGCGAACGCCCACAGGGCGGAGATCGCCACCACCGTCGCACCGGAGACGAGCATCGCCACCGGCTTGAACGCCAGCATCGGGGCGGTGAACAGGTCCTTCCAGGTCCACTGCCGGGGCTCCGGCTTCCAGGTCTGGTCGGTTGCCGGGGCGTCGGCGGCGGGGGTGGGCGTGTCGGCCATGGTGGGGAAGGCTCGCGCCTCTGACGCGGTGGGCAACCTGTGGGTTTGGGGGTTCGGGTTCCGCGATGCGGCGATCTCCGGGACCCGCTCGGCCGAGCCCTGCTGCCCTCTAACTTCCCCCTCACCGGTCAGGCAGGGGTCATGGGAACGAGGTTCATGCCTAGTTGCCCTGCCTGCCTGGCAAGGCGTTCCATGAGGGATTTCTTGCGTTGTTCTGTCATGGCTGGGGCCAGCTTCTTCGGGTCGAAGTCGACATGGTCCCGGAACACGGCGTACACGATCCGGGCGAGTTTGTGGGCCGTGGCGGTGATGGCTTCGGCCCGGCCCCGGCGGCTGGCGATCTTGGCGAAGAAGCGGGCCAACTCGCCCTGTTTCCCCTGAAGGCCCATGGCCGCGTTGCGGAGGATCCGGGCGGCAAGGTTGGCCGAGGTCGGCAGGTTTCCCAGGTGCTTCCCCCCGGACCGTTTCGGGTTCGGACACAGTCCCAGCCACGCGGTGAAGGCTTTCACCGTCGGCCATGGGCTGAGGTCGAATCCGATCTCGCCCAACAGGCTCAGGGCCGTGTTGGGTCCGATGCCGTCGATGGTGGTCAGATCGATGCCGGTCAACCGATGCGCCGCCTTCTGAGCGTCGAATCCGTAGTCGTTCTTTCCCGATGGCGGTTTGGGTTTCAATGGCGTGTCGTCATCCCCCTTGGCGGGGATGCGGGCGATCACCGCAGAGACCTGTTCATCGCAGGCGTCGATCGCTCGGCGGTGGTACTCGTAATCCCCATGGGCCTGCCTCAGCAGGAACAGGTGCTCTGGCCGCCATGTCCCGCGCAGCGCCTTGACCAGGGTGGCTTCGTCATGCTTGCAGCGCCGGTCACGCAGGGCTGCAAGGACCTCAGGATTCCGCTCGCCGGCTACAATCGCCTGAATGATCCGTTGGCCGGTGGTGCCGCCGATGTCCGAAATCACATGCTGGAGCTTGATGTTCATCAATGACATCGCCCGCTGCACCTCCTTCAGCGCCACGCCTGCCTGCAACACCCGGGATTGGCGGAACCGCAGATACGTGCGCAGCTCCTGCACTGCTGGGCCAGGAACGAAGGCCCCGTCCAGCAGGCCATGAGCGTGCATGGTCCAGATCCATTCGCAGTCCTGGTGGTCCGTCTTCCGGCCACGGGGGTTCCGCGTCTTGCGCGGATCCACCAGCCGGGCCTCCAGACCCGCCTCTTCAATGCGGGTGTAGAGCTCTCGCCAGTACACTCCCGTAGCTTCCATCGCCACGGTCGTGATCCCCAGTTCTTTCAACCATGCCACCAGGGTGATCAGGTCCTCGGTGAAGGTGCCGAACTTCCGCACCGGCGCCGACGCCAGGCCAGGATCGACGCAGACCCAATGCTCCGTGGCTCCAATGTCGATCCCGGCGGCACGATGCCGCACCTTCTCCATGGACAGATGGGCGGGGGTATCGGGAACGGACATCGCAACCTCGTTCGGGACGGGGAACGACGACACCAGGGACCCTTGTGGGAATCGTATCGAATCTGCCCTACGGGGTCCGTCACCCGGGCGAGCCCGGACAACGGCCACCACACATCGCACATCCAGGTCCCCGAACCAAGCTCGGCGCGGGCTCAAAGGCACCACTCAAGCAGACGGTTTCGGATGTCGTCAGCGTCCGTCCACCAAGGATCATTTGCAAAGCCACACAGACGCCAGCACGCCCTGGTTAGCCCCGCATCGCTCTGCGGGCCACCGCGGATCAGGCTCGGCGGTCCCGACGGCGGGCCATGCCCGCCGCAACCTGGTTTCACCAGCTCGTCCGCTCCTCCGCACCGATCGAAGCAAGCCCGGCAATGTCCGCCCGGATCTGCGCCACCAGCGCGTCGAGATCCGGGAAGCGGCGTTCATCCCGCAGGCGGCGGACCAGCCCGACCGCCAGGGTCCCTCCGTAGAGATCTCCGGCCCAGCCGGGGATGTGGGCCTCGACGGTCAGGGGCCGGTCCGGGCCCACCGTGGGCAGGCGGCCGATGTTCACCACCGCCGGGCGGTCGCCGTCCGCCAGCGCGGCGGTCGCCGCGTACACCCCGGGCAGGGGCACCAGGGTCGCGATGTCCCCCAGGTTGGCGGTGGGGATGCCGATCCGCCGGCCGCGGCCGTCGCCGCGCACCACGGTCCCCGCCAGCCGGTACGGCCGGCCGAGCAGCCGGGCCGCCGCCGCCGCATCCCCCGCCGCCAGCGCCGCCCGGACCCGGGACGACGAGGCCGGCGCCCGATCCACCGCCACCGCCGGGACCACCGTGCAGGCCATGCCCCGGGCCTGGGCGAGGCGCCCCAGATCCGCGGCGTTCTCACGGCGGTCGCGGCCGCCGTGGAAATCCGCCCCCACCGCCACCGCCCCGACCCCGAACCCCGCCAACCGGTCGAGA
>CAMCAC010000214.1 GCA_945872305.1 Candidatus Kuenenia stuttgartensis
AGCGGCCAGGCGATGCGCCACAGGCCGAACACCCCGAGCGTGAGGAGGATGCCGGCGAGCAGCACCGACACCGCGGTGGGCGCCTGCACATGGGCATGGGGCAGCCACGTGTGCAGCGGCACCGCCGGGATCTTCACCAGGCAGGCCAGGGCCACCGCGAGGAACCCGAGGGTGGCGAGGGAGATCCCGAGGATCCGGGTCGCACCGAGCTCGCGCCACTGCAGGGTGAGCAGGCGGACATCCAGGCTGCGCGGCACGGCCACCCGGGCGCTGCCGTCGGCCTGGATGGCGGCGGGCAGGCCGTGGATGCGCTCCGGCGCCGGGCCGGCCAGGCGCACGGTGGCGGCGGCATCGATGGTGACCGTCCGGCCGCCGGCCGGCTGGGCCCACCACAGCCCGACCAGGAGAAGGATCAGCGCCGCGCCCCCGGCGAGGGTGACGAGGAAGAACTTGAGCGCCGCATAGCGCCGCTGCTCGCCGCCCCACAGCCCGATCAGGACGAGCATGGGGATCAGCATGATCTCCCAGCAGGCGGTGAACACGAGCAGGTCGAGGGTGGTGAACACCCCGTCCATGGCCGCGAGGAGAAGCATCACCAGGGCATGGTACGCCCGCGGCTGGCGCTCCTGGCGCCAGCCGGAGATGGTGGCGATGAGGGTGACCAACCCGGCCAGGGCGAGCATGGCGGCCCCGGGGGCATCCACCCCCAGCGTCCAGCCGGCGCCGAGGGCGGTGGACCACGGATGGTGCTCCAGCCCCCGGAAGCCCGCGTCCGGGACGGCCGCGAAGCCGGCCAGGAAGCCTCCGCCCGCCACCAGCGGGACCAGGCTGCCGCCCAGGGCCAGCCAGCGCGCCCAGCGCGCCGGGGCGGCCAGGGCGATCGCCCCGGCGAGCAGCGGGCCGACCACGCACCACGCCAGGATCCCGATCATGCCAGCCACCATCCCAGCGCCGCCAGGACGAGCAGCGCCCCGAGGGCGAGGGCGGCGCCCGCATGGCCGCGATACGCGAGGGCGCCGATCCGGCCGAGCTTGACCAGGACGCGGCCGATCCCGTCGACCAGCCCATCGATCGAGGCCCAGCCCCACCGCCCGCCGCCCTGCTCGACCGTGGCCAGCCGGTCGGCGCCGCCGAGATCGGCCACCGCCGTCAACCGCCCGAGCCCGGTCCCCAGGCCGCGCACGAAGACGAGATCCCACAGCCGGTCGATGCCCCACAGCTCGGCGGCCCCGCGGTGCAGCCAGGCCAAGCGCCCGGCCAGCCGGTCCGCCAGGGACGGCCGCCAGGCGAACACGGTCAGGGCGAAACCGGCGCCGCCCGCGAGCAGGATGCCGGCGAGGATGGTGGCCTGGTGGTGGGCGTGGTGGATCGCCTCGCCGGTGGGCGCCGCCAGGGCGTGGTCGAGCCAGAAGCTCCACAGGAACACGCTGGTCCCCGGGGCGAGGACGAGCAGCACCGCCCGCGCCGGCCAGGCGGGATCGTGGGCATGGTGGGTCAGCGCATGGTCGCGCTCGCCGCCGGCGAAGATCCGCCACCACCAGCGCACCATGTAGGCGGCGGTGAGCAGCGATCCCGCCGCCGCGAGCAGGAACGGGCCCCAGGCGGCGCCGCCAGCCTGATCGGCGTGCAGCAGAGCCGCCGCCAGGACCGCGTCCTTACTGAGGAAACCGCTGAAGAACGGCATGCCGATGATCGCCAGCACGCCCAGCCCGGCGCACACCGCGGTGACCGGCATGCGCCGGCGCAGCCCGCCCAGGCGGTGCAGGTCCTGGGCCCCGGCACAGGCATGGATGACCGCGCCCGCGCACAGGAAGAGCAGGCATTTGAACAGCGCGTGGGTGAACAGGTGGCTGATCGCCGCGGCCCTCCCGCCGGCCGCCTCACCCGCGCCCAGGGCGGTGAACATCAGTCCAAGTTGGCTGACGGTCGAATAGGCGAGCACCGCCTTCAGATCCCACTGCACGCAGGCGATCGAGGCGGCGAGCAGGCAGGTGATGCCGCCGATCCACCCGACCACCGCCAGGGCATCCGGGGTGAAGACCGGGTAGCAGCGGGCGACCAGGAAGACGCCGGCGGCGACCATGGTGGCGGCGTGGATGATCGACGACGCGGTGGTCGGGCCCTGCATCGCATCCGGCAGCCAGGTATGGAGCGGGAACTGGGCGCTCTTGCCCACCGCGCCGGCGAGGATGCCGAGGCAGGCGAGGGTGAGCAGGGCCGGGCCGGACAGCCCGAGGAAGGTCCCGGGCAGCCCGCCGTCCGCGGCAAGGGCCTGCATGGCGCCCCAGGTCAACGGCTCGCGCACGCCCGCCGCCGTGCCGGCGGCGAGCAGGGCGGCGATGCCGACCAGGAAGCCGGCATCGCCGACCCGGTTCATGACGAAGGCCTTGAGCTGGGCGTGGGCCGGGCTCAGGCGGTCCTCGATGATGCCGCGGGCGCCGGCGCCCTTGAGCCGCTGGTACTCCGGGTCGTCGGCCACCGCCGGCCGGGTCGCCCAGAAGCCGATCAGCAGGTAGCTGCCCAGCCCGACCAGTTCCCAGCCGACGAAGGCCATGAACAGGTTGTCGGCCAGGACCACGGTCATCATCGCGAAGGCAAACAGGCAGAACTGCCACGGGAAGCGCCCGGCCAGGGGATCGTCGTGCATGTACCAGGTGTTGTAGACCAGGACCAGGGTGGCGAGCAGGCCGACGATGACCGCCAGCACCGCGCCCATGGGATCGACAAAGGTGCCCAGGCCGATGGCCAGGCCGCCGAGATCGAGCCACTCGGCCCGGGGGCCCTGCCAGGGCTGGCCGCCGGCGAGCACCGGCGCCGCCATCCACACCGCCAGCCCGGTGCATCCGGCCATGACCGCCGCCGCCACGCCGTGCGCCAGGAGCGGCCGGCGCAGCGGCACGAGCAGGGCGGCCACCGCCGCGAGGAGCGGTGCGAGCAGCACCGCGGTCGAGAGCCAGGCGGGCATCATTGGCGCAGATCCCGGTGCAGCTCCAGATCGATGTCGCGCCGCTGGCGGTACGCCGCATGGAGCAGCGCCAGGGCCACCCCGGCCTCGGCGGCGGCGACGACGATGATGAACAGGGCTGCGAGATCGCCGTCGGCGGCGATCCCGGGCCGGAACCGGCTGTAGGCCACCATCTGCAGGCCGGCGGCGTTGAACATCAATTCCAGGCCGATCAGCACCCCGATCGCGCTGCGCCGGGTGGTCACCGCCACGACCCCGGCCACGAACAGCACCGCGGCGACCAGCAGATAGGCCCCCAGGCTGGTGGGGGCGAGGAGCAGGGCGTCAGCCACGGTCGTCCTCCGGCAGGCGGAAGCGCTGGACCAGGGCCACCGCGGCGACCAGGGCCAGGGTGAGCAGGGCGGCGGCGGCCAGGAAGGGGACCAGCCAGGGACCGATCAGCAGGTCGCCGAGCGGCGTGGCCGGGGATGGGGTGGCCGCTGGCGCGGCGGACACCGCGCGCAGGCCCGCATCGGCCAGTCGCCATGCCACCCCTGCCGCCAGCAGCGCACTCACGGCGCCCACCGGCATGGCCCAGCGCGGGGCCCGTTGGACCAGACCGAGCACGTCACTGCTGAACAACGTGGCGAACAGAATCAGGACGAGCACCCCGCCGACATAGACGATGAGCTGGACACAGGCGAGATAGCCCGCGTCGAGGAACAGGTACAGCCCCGCCACCCCGACCAGGCTCAGGCCGAGGAGGAGCGCCGCCTGGAACAGGTTGCGGACCACCGCGGCACCGAGGGCACCGGCCATGGCGGTGCCGGCGCAGATCCAGAACAGCAGGGCGGCGGTCATGGGGCGGTCCCTGGGTCCGCAGGCTTGGAGGCGAGCTCTTGAGCGGCGGCCTTGGCGGCTGCTTCAGCTTTGGCGGCCGCGGCAGCTTTTGCCGCGGCCTCCTTGGCCTGCTTGCGCCGCTCCCGCTCGGCCTCGACCCGGGCTTTCTCGGCGCTGTCGTAGTAGCCGAAACCGTACAGGCCGATCAGGTGCGGGCCCTGCGGATCGGTCACCTGATCCAGCCAGGCGCGGTCCTCGGGCGAGAGGGTGTGGCGCGGGCGGGCGCTCAGGGTGCGCAGCCGCTCCATGTCGGTCCCGGCGAGCCGGTGGTCGAGCTGGTCGCTGCGCCGGCGGAACAGGAACGGGCCCAGGGGCCCGACCGGCTCGACCGCGAAGGAGGCGGTCATGGCCAGCGAATCGGTCGGACAGACCCGCACGCACAGGCCGCAGGACAGGCACTTCGCGAGATCGATGTCGAACCGTGAAGCGCGCAGCTTGTTGTCCTCGGTGCGCTCGCCATCCATGATGATGCAGTCGACCGGACAGGCCTTTTCACAGGCCCGGCAGACGATGCAGCGGCTGGCATCGTTGATCAGGTGGCCGCGGGTGCGCTCACCGACCGCCACCGCCGGCTCCTCGGGATAGCGGCGGGTCACCGCCGCGGCCCCACCGGCGCCGCGCCAGTTCTCGGACCAGAAGCGGCCGGTGGTCCGCATGCCCGTGACCAGCGAGACCACCGCCTCGACAATGTCGTTCACCCACGCCAGGATCATGGCCGGACTCGAATGGTGTTTGGCAACTCATGAAATGCCTGGAAAATTTCAGGTTTCGAGGTTAACAGGAGGGCGGGAGCTCGCGGAGGGCCGCGGAGCA
>CAMCAC010000215.1 GCA_945872305.1 Candidatus Kuenenia stuttgartensis
TCGCCGCGCCACTGGGGCGACGGGGCGCGGAACGGCACCGGGAGGCCGCGGTCGTCCACCACCAGGTTGGCCCGGCGCAGGGTCCGCACCGGATCCCCGGCCTTGTCCCAGGTCAGGTCCTTGAACAGGTACGGCGAGCCGTCCCGCCGGCCGGGGTCCGCAACCGCGGTGCCGGCCACGCTGAGCGGGCTCGCGGTGCCGCCAAAGTCCTTCCAGGCGTCCTTGAGCTCGGCGGTGAGCATGAGCGGGATCCGCCCGCCCCAGCGCTCGCGGACCATCAGGTCCCAGTCCGGGTAGCGGGCGAACCAGCGGCGGGCGGCGGCGGTGTTGTCGGCGCTCGACAACTCAGCGGGGATGAGCACCGGCTCCGCCTGCTTGGCGAGCTTGCGCGGGTCGCGGAAGCGGACCCAGCCCCCCTGCGCGGCGATGCGCCGGGCATCCGTGTCGAGCATCCCGTTCTGGACCGGCACGCCGACATCGTCGGACAGGCCGCTGCCGTCCGGCAGGGTCGCCCGGTCGCCCTTGGTCCCGGCCAGGGTGGGGCTGCCGACCCGGATGATGAGGGGACTGCCGTCCTCGGCGAACAGCGGCCGGCCGTCCGCATGGCGCAACGGCTCGCCGTCCCCGGCCAAGCCCACGGCCTTGGGGATCAAATGGCGCTGGAAGACCTCGCCCTCGCTCTTGAACGAGGTGGCCACCATCCAGGCGAACGGCGCCAGCATGGTGAGGCCCACCAGCCAGAGCACCGCATGGGTGGCATAGGCGCGGGCAGGCGACGGCCGGTCGCGGTGGCGCGGCATGTCAGTACCCCCCCGCCTTCGATCCGAACCGCCAGTTGAGGACGGTGATCGCGGCGATGACCAGGAAGAGCAGGACCGAGAGGGCGGCGGCGTAGCCGAACTCAAAGTCGAAGAAGGCCTTGGTGAAGATGTGGTAGCCGATGGTGGTGGTCGAGCCGTCGGGCCCGCCGCGGGTCATCAGATAGGCCATTTCGAAGCCGCCCTGCAACCCGCCGATGACGCCGGTGACGATGATGAAGAAGGTGGTCGGCGCGATCATCGGCCAGGTGATGTGCCAGAAGCGCTGCCAGCGGCTGGCGCCGTCGATCTCGGCCGCTTCGTGCAGCTCCGGCGGCACGCCGGCCAGGGCCGCCAGGTAGAGCAGCATCATGCCGCCGCCGATGCCGCCCCACACGCCCATGATGATGAGCGCCGGCTTGGCCATGGAGAACTCGATGCCGAAGAGGGTCGCCGGATCGTCGAGCCAGGACGGCATCGACTGGGCGGTGATCAGGGCGCCGTCCACGGTCACCCCGAAGAGCTGGAGCACCGGCAGCATGAGGGTGTTGATCAGGCCGCCGTCCTTGGCGAACATGGTCTTCCACAGCAGGAGGAGGGCCACGCCGCTCGTCACCGTGGGCAGGTAGACGATGGTCCGGTAGGCGACCACGCCGCGGATCTTCTGCGACAGGAGCACCGCCATGCACAGCGCCCCTGCCATGCCCAGGGGCAGCCCGAGGAGGAACACCAGGGTGTTCCACAGGTAGTACCAGAAGTCCGCCGAGGCCAGGGCGCGGTTGAAGTTGTCGAAGCCGACGAACTCCGGGCTGGTGAAGGGATCCCAGCGGAAGAACGCCAGCCCGAGGGTGAAGATCACCGGGATGAGGGTGAAGACGAGGAAGATCGCCGCGTTCGGGGCGATGAACGCCAGGCAGGAGGCGAGATGCTTGAGGCGGGCGGCGCGGCTACGCATGGGACCCCGTGGGCCGGGCGGTGGGAGCGGCGCGGCGCGGACGCAGGGTCCAGGCGGCGGCGGCGGCGAGGAGCGCGGCGACCGCGAGGACCATCAGGGTCGGCCAGGTCGGGGTCCGGCGCGGCGGGGCGTCGAGGGCGGCGCCGGAGGCCAGGGCCGCGTCCATCCGCCGGACCACGGCGTGGGCCAGGGCTTCGCCCCGGGAAACATGGCCGGGCTGAACCGTCCCGTAGCGGGCAAGGGCGGCATAGGGGATGGTCGCCCCGGGGCCCGGTGGCCGCTCCGCCAGGCGCACCGTCTCGGTACGCATGCCGTCCCGGGCCGCGACCAGGTCCGTCTGGTGGTTGTCATAGGGCCACAAGGGCCGGCGGACGAGACTGCGCAGGGCGGCGAGTTCGTGCTCCGGGGCCCGGTGGACGGTCTCCTGCGGGTACAGCGGATCCGGCGCCGCGAGGTAGGCCTCGGCGGCGGCGCGGTTGGCGCCGTAGCCGTCTTCGACCAGCATGATCCGGTTGAAGTCCTGGTTGGCGACGAGGAATTCGAGGAAGCGGAAGGCCTTGTCCGGCTGCTTGGCGGTGCGCGACAGGAAGGACATGCGACCGCCGAGCAGGTTGCCCTCGCCGCGCAGGGGCGCGTGCCCTTGCCAACGACCCGTCCCGCCTGCGGCGGGACCACCGGCTTCGCCGGCGCCGTGGCCAAGGCCACTGGAGTCGTTGTACCCCCGGGGGCTTGGCCCCCGGAACGCGCCTCCGGCGCTCCCCATCGCAGCCTGCGGCTGCTCGCCCCAGGGACCGTCCCGCCGGGCGGGGTCGAGCCCGGCCAGCTCCCAGCGCTCCCAATCGTCGTAGGGGACCCAGCGCGGGATCACCACGAGCTGCCAGTCGAAGCCCACGTCGGCGCGCACCTGGCCGAGAAACCAGCGGCCGGCGATGAGCAGGCCTTGGAGCCCGGCCTTCCACCGGCCCATGTCGCCGTCCGAGGCGAAGCCGCCGGCGCTCGCCACCTGGGTCGCGTCGGACGAGGTCGGCGCGGCGCCAATGGCGTAGGCGAGATCGAAGGCGAATTGTTCCACCTCGCGCAGGGCGGTGCGGTTGGGATAGGGCTCCCAGCCGCCGTCCGGCCGCGGGCGCGCATGGGCGGCGGCCTCGGCGAAGGACAGGGGCGTACCGTCCGGCCCGGGGATCGGCCGGTAGGCGGCGGGGTCCGGGCCGCGCAGGCCCGAAGCGACCTGCAGGTAGAGGGTGTCGTCGTCCGGCAGGCTGCCGCCGAAGCTGGTGAACTGGCCGTTGGCGCCGCGCCGGTGCATGACCTTGGCCAGGGCGGCGTAGTCCCACCAGGTCCAGCCGACCCAGGGCTCCCGGGGCACCGGCCGGCCGGCGGCCCGCAGGTCCTCGGCGGCACGCCGGAACAGGCTGCGGTTGAACCACACCATCGGCACGTCCATGTTGTTCGGCACCGCGTAGTAGATGTGGCGGTCGATCGGATGGTCGCCGGGCTTCCAGGCCGGGTTGGGCCGGCGCAGGTCGTCGAGCCGTTCCGGCCACGCCACCCGCTCCAGGTCCAGGCCCGCGGCCTTCAGGTAGGGGTTGAGGGGCACCGCCAGGCCCTTGTCGATGTAGCGGCGGAGGTCCTCGGGCGGGTACACGTCGAGGATGTCCGGCCCGCCGCCGGCCGCGGCCCGGGTCGGGATGTCCTTCGGGTTCGAACCGTTGGGGACGATCTCGATCTTCAGGTCCTGGCCCCGGTAGGCGCGGTTGAAGATGTTGAGCTGCTCGCGCCGGGCCGGGTTGCTGTCACTGCCATAGGTGATGACCGTGAAGCGACCATCCTCGCTGGCGTCCTTCGGATACAGGTCGGCTCCCCAGCGGTTCCAGGCGTACCAGCCCCCGAGCACCGCCACGGTGACGGCGAGGAGCCACGGCCATTCGGCGCGGGTGCGGACGGAGTCACGGGGCATGGGCGGGTTCCGCAGGGACAGGCGGAGCATCCACGATGTGCCCCACGTCAACCACGGTTCGGCCGATGGCCTTGGACGGCGGTACCGCGGTCACCGGACCCAGCCCAGGTCGACCAGCCGGGCGGAGACCGCCCGGGCCACGACCAGCTCGCCGCGGGCGTTGAGGTGGACGCCGTCCTTCCCGTTGAGCAGTTCGGCCGGGGTCGCGCCGGCGGCCAGGGCCGCCTGGAAGGCCAGTTCCAGGTCGAGCAGGGGCACCTGCTCCGCGGCGGCGACCTCGGCCACCGCCGGATTGCCCCAGGCGAGGTGGGCCCATGCGGTGACCGGATCCGTGGCCCGGGCCTGGGGGTATTGCAGAAGCAGGGTGCGGATGTCCGCGTCCTTCAGCTGGCGCACAATGGCCGTGAGGTCCTGGCGATAGGCGTCGCGCACCGAGGCGACGGTGGCCGAGGCGGGATCCTGGCCCTTCACCCGGGCGAAGTTGTTGCCGCCGATCAGGACCACGCAGATGGCCGCCTTGCGGTCGATGACATCCGCCCGCAGCCGGGCCACGGCGCCGGGCTCGCCCTTGGCCGCATCGCCCCGGGTGGTGCCGCCGGCCCAGCCGGCGTTGATCGCCTCGGCCTCGACGCCGCGGGCCTGGGCCGCCAGCGCGACCAGGTCGATCCACTTCAGGTAGGCATGCAGGTAGGGCTTGCCGGGCCGGTCGCCGGTCAGGCTGTCGCCCAGGGCGGCGATGCGCAGGGGCTCCGCGGCCATGGCGCCGGCGGCGAGGAGCAGGAGGAGGAGGGGACGGTGCATGCGATGGGATCCTGGCGGCGGGGAACGATCCGGCGGCGGCGACGTGACCGGCCCGGCGCCGGCGGCGCATCCTGGCCATCGGGAGGCGATTGTCCCGTGTATTGCCATACGGCGACCTGCAGCATACGC
>CAMCAC010000216.1 GCA_945872305.1 Candidatus Kuenenia stuttgartensis
GGTTCGGCTCCAGCGCCGGCGTCGCCCTGTCCGGCCGCTTCCCCGAGATCCGTTCGGTGGGCGCCTGGCTCCGCCACGGCTGGCATGTGGCCCTGGCCTATGCGGTGGGCTTCGCGGTGCTGATGCTGGTCATGGGCTGGCATCCCACGCCCCTGCGTTGAACCACCGGACTGTTGTCAGCGTGGTCGGGCGGATAGCCTCTCTGCGTCACGAACGCCGAATCCCGCCCAGGGCGGGAGCGGGGGAACCACCCACCGGGGCGCAGCGCGCTGGTCACCGTCACAGGTGCAAAACGCGCAGGCCACTCTTCTGGCCCAGCCCGTCAGCTCACCTCGCAGGCTCTGAAGAGGCTCCGTCGGGCGTCCCGGCGGATCGCTGCCTCCCCGTACCCTCGTGGCACCGCCGCGCCCCGCGCGGCTGGAGGCGTCATGTCCATCCCCCATCCCCTGCCTCCCGCGGCGACGCCGCAGGGCTGGCTCCACCGTATCCGCCGCCGGCTGGTCGGCAGCCCGCGGGATCCCGGCGATCCGCGCTGGGCGCACCGCCTGTCCCTGACCGCGCTGCTCGCATGGATTGGCCTCGGTGCCGACGGCCTGTCATCGAGCGCCTACGGCCCCGAAGAGGCCTTCAAGGCGCTGGCCGGTCACACCCACCTCGCGGTGCCCCTGGCGGTCGCCACAGCGGCCACCGTGTTCCTGCTCGCGGGAGCCTAGGCCCGGGTGGTCGAACGGTTCCCGGTCGGCGGCGGCTACGCGGTGGCGACCAGGTGCCTGGGCGCCCGGGCCGGCATCGTGTCGGGCTCCGCGCTTCTGGTGGACTACGCCCTGACCATCGCCATCTCGATGGCGGCGGCGGCGGATGCGGTGTTCAGCCTCGCCCCGGCGGGCTGGAGCGATGCCCGGTTGCCGGCGGCGCTGGCCGCGACGGCGGGCCTGCTGGTCCTCAACCTGCGGGGGGTGCGCGAGTCGATCACGGTGCTGGCGCCGGTGTTCATCCTCTTCATCGCCACCCATGCCCTGCTCATAGGGGGCGGGATTGCCTTCCACCTGCCCGAGGCCGCAGCCACGGCGCAGCAGGTGCAGCAGGCCGCCGCGGCGGACCTCGCCCCGGCGGGGATAGGGCTGGTGGCGATGGTCGGCATGCTCCTGGGCGCCTACGCCCTGGGCGGCGGCACCTACACCGGCATCGAGGCGGTGTCGAACGCCCTGCCGCTGATGCGCGAACCGCGGGTGCGCACCGCCCAGCGGACCATGCTCCTGCTCGCCTGGAGCCTGGCCCTGTGCGCCGGCGGTCTCGTCCTCTGCTACCTGCTGTGGGACATCCAGCCGGTGCCCGGTCAGACCATGAACGCGGTCCTGGCGACGGCGGTGTCGGCGCACCTTCCCTTCGGCGGGCTGTTCACCGTCCTGACCCTCGTCTCCGCCGGGGCGTTGCTGGTGGTCGCGGCCCAGGCGGGCTTCATCGGCGGGCCGCGGGTGATGGCCAACCTGGCGGCGGACGGCTGGCTGCCGCGCCGCTTCACCCGACTGTCGGACCGGCTGGTCACCGAGCAGGGCGTGCTGGTCATGGGTCTCGCCGCCCTGGCCGCACTGGTGGCGACCGGTGGACATGTGGAGCTGTTGGTGGTGCTGTATTCCATCAACGTCTTCATCACCTTCACCCTGACCATGGCCGGGATGACCGTGCACTGGTGGCGGGACCGCGAAGCCGGGGCCTGGCGGCGCCGGCGCCGGCTGGCGCTGTTCTCCGCGGCCGCCCTGCTGTGCTCCGGCATCCTGACCGTGACCGTGGTGGTGAAGCTGGCCGCCGGCGGCTGGGCGACGGTGGTCGCCACCGGGGCGGTGGTCGGTCTCTGCGTGCTGGTGCGCCGCCACTACCATGCGGTGGCGTTGCGGCTGCGGGCGGGCTTCAACGGCGTGCTGCCAGCGGAGCCGGCCGAGGCCCCGCCGGCGACCGAGCCGATCAGGGGCCAGACCAGCCCCGCGACCCTGGTCCTGCTCGCGGACGGGGTGAACGGCAGCGGCTGGCATACCCTGCTGCACATGCTGCGGACCTTCCCCGGCCACTGGCGACAGGTGGTCATCGCCGGGGTGGCGGTGGTGGACGCAGTGGACCATTCCGACGCCGCCGACGCCGAGGCCCGGCTGCGGGCGCGGCTGGCGGGCTGGCTGCCCAGGGTCCGGGCCCTGGGCCTGCCCTGCGCGATCCGCACCGCGGCGGGCACCGAGCTCGACGAGACCGCGGAGCGGCTGTGCCAGGCGATCCGCGCCGACCACCCGCACCTGCTGGTGGCCGCCGGCCGGGTCCTGGTCGCCCATGAGGGCTGGTGGTGGAAGCTGCTCCACAACGACGCCGCCCAGGCGGTGCAGCACCGGCTGCAGTGGGCCGGCATCCCGGTCCATCTCGTGGCGGCGCGGCTGGACCGCTAGGGGATCGGCCGTCCTGGATGCCGCCCGGCACCCGGGCCGGGTCTACTCGCCGAAGATGCCGGCCAGGAAGGCGTCGGGGTCGAAGGGCTGGAGGTCGTCCATGCCTTCGCCGACGCCGATGTACTTCACCGGCAGGCCGAGTTCCCGGCGGATGGTGATCGCGGCGCCGCCCTTGGCGGTGCCGTCGAGCTTGGTCAGGACCAGGCCGGTGACGCCGGCGGCCTGGGCGAAGACCTTGGCCTGCTGCACGGCGTTCTGGCCGGTGGTGGCGTCGAGCACGAGGAGGACCTCGTGGGGGGCGGCGGGGATGCGCTTCTGGATGACCCGGCGGATCTTCTCCAGCTCGCGCATCAGGTGGTCCTTGGTGTGCAGACGGCCGGCGGTGTCGACGAGCACCAGCCCGGCGCCCCGGGCCTCGGCGGCGGCGCAGGCGTCGAAGGCCACCGCGGCGGCGTCGCCGCCGTCCTTGGTCCGCACCATGTCCACGCCGGCCCGGCCGGCCCACACCGCGAGCTGGTCGATGGCGGCGGCACGGTAGGTGTCGCAGGCGGCGATGACCACATCGGTGCCGGCGTCCTTGTGGCGCTTGGCGAGCTTGGCGACGGTCGTGGTCTTGCCGGCGCCGTTCACGCCGACGATCAGGACCACGGTGGGCCCGCTGGCTGCGCGGTTGAGCTCCTCCGCCGGGGCGGCGAGCTCGGCGCGCAGGCTCGCCTTGAGGAACGCGAGCAGGTCCTCGCCCTTGGCGACCTCGCCGGCCTTGTAGCGGGTCTGCAGCTCGGCGAGGATCTCCTCGGTCTTGGCCACGCCGATGTCGGCCTGGAGCAGGGTCTCTTCGAGTTCGTCGAGGAACTGGCGATCGATCTTCCGGCCGGCGCCGATGAGCCGGGCCAGGGCCCCGCCGATGGCCTGGCGGGTCTTGCTCAGGCCCTGCTTGACCTTCTCGAAGAGGCGGCCGAGGGCCTTGAACATCAGCCGTCCTTCGGCGCGCGGGAGCCCTTGGCGGGGCGCCCCTTGACCGGGCGGACCTTGGGCGCCGGCAGCGCCGCCGGGACCCGGGCCTTGCGCAGGCGGGGCGCCGCGGGTTCCGCGGGCATGGGCACCGCGCCGGCCAAGGGCGTGCCGTCCAGGCCGATGTCCCGGGCCTCGGGCCACAGGCTGTCGAGCTGGTAGCGCTCGCGCTCCTCGGCCAGGAAGGCGTGGACCACGACGCTGTAGCAGTCGATGAGCAGCCAGCCGGTCTCGCCCTCGACGCCGCGCGGGGCGATGCCGGTATCCTTGGCCCACTGGCGGACATCCTCGACCGCGGCGCGCATCTGGCGGTCGCTGCGGGCGGTGCCCAGCACGACCATATCCGCCACCGCCGAACCCGGCGGCAGGGCGAGGATGCGGATGTGCTCGCAGCCCTTGTCCGCCAGGAGTTTCGCCGCCTGTACCGCCCGGGCCAGGTCCTCGGACGGCACCGGCACCGCGGGGGCGGTCTTGCGCGGGCGGGCGGGGGCCTTTTTCGTGGTGGCGGCCTTGGCGGCGGCCTTGGTGGCGGCGGGCTTCGCCGCCTTGGGCTTGACGGTGCGGGGCTTGGCGGAGGCGTTGGGCATCGTCGCCCATGGTGCGGCGCGGGCGGCACCGGCAACCGGTTCCGCCCGCGCCCTCCGCCCCATCATGGCCGTGGTGCTGCTCATCCCCCCCGCCGCCATCGCCCGCCGGATCGCCTGGCTCGGCGCCGCCATCGCCGCCCGCCGCCCGGGGCCGGACCCGCTGCTGGTGGCCCTCCTCGACGGCGCCGCGCCGTTCGCCACCGACCTCGCCCGGGCCATCCCGATCCCGGTCGAGGTCTGTTTTCGCCGGGCGAGCAGCTACCGGGGCACCGCCAGCACCGGGACGGTCCACCTGGAACCGCCCCCCGCCTGCGTCGGCCGGGCGGTGATCCTGATCGACGACATCCTGGACACCGGCCGCACCCTGGCCGCGGCGCAAGGCGCCCTGGAAGCCGCCGGGGCCGCGTCGGTGCTGACCTGCGTCCTCCTCGACAAGCCCGCCCGCCGGGTCCCCGGCGGCCTGCCCCGGGCGGATCTGGTCGGATTCACCATCCCGGACCGGTTTGTGATCGGGTATGGGCTGGATCTGGACGGGCGGTACCGGGAACTGCCCGGAATCCGGGTGTGGAATGGGGGAGGGGGGAGGGGGG
>CAMCAC010000217.1 GCA_945872305.1 Candidatus Kuenenia stuttgartensis
AATGGGACGCCAGCCCGGTCGCCCTCGGCGAGGCGGTGAAGGCCCTCAACCTCCCCCTGGCGGACGCCGGCGGCCGGCTCATCGGCGGGACCGCACCATGAGCGGGAGCCGCCCGGCGGTGGATGGTCCCCGCGCCCCGGCCCAGGGCTGGCGCTTCGCCGCCCTCGGCCTGGTCCTGATCGGGTCCTTCACCTACCTGGCGACCCGCCTGCACGAGATCCAGGTGGTCCGCCACGAGGAGCTCTCCGATCTGGCGGTGCGCCAGTCGAAGCGGGTGCGCCCGATCAGCGCGCCGCGCGGCTCGGTCTACGACGGCCAGGGCACCCCGCTCGCCGTCTCGGATGCGACCTGGGCGGTGATCGCCGATCCGTCGTACATGGACGACCGCCTGCGCGCGGTGGTCGAGCTGGCGCGCATCCTGCGCGTCCCCCGCGAAACGGTGCGCGCCCATCTCGAGTCCGGCCGCAACGGCCGGGTCATCGCCCAGGGCATCGCGGACCCGGAGCCGGGTGATCCCGATCCGGTGGCAGAGATCCGCGCCCTGCGTCTGGCGGGGATCCGTCTGGAACGCCAGTGGGGCCGCCGCTACGGCCAGCCCGGCCTCGCCGCCCATGTCCTCGGCTTCGTCAGCGAAGGCCGCGGCGGCGCCGGTGTCGAACTGGCCATGGAGAAGACCCTGGCCGGCGTCGACGGCTCCGAGACGGTGCGGGTCGACGCCCGGGGCCGCAGCCTGGCCGGCGCCGACGTGGTGCCGCCTCGGCCGGGGGCGCACATCCAGCTCACCATCGACATGGCCATCCAGCGCCAGCTCGAAGAGCGCCTGATGGCGGCGGTGGACAAGCACGCCCCCACCGGTGCCAGCGGCATCGTGGTCGATCCCCAGACCGGCGACATCCTCGCCATGGCCTCGTGGCCGACCTTCGACCCCTCGGACCGGCGCGGCCTGCGCCCGGACAACCTGCGCAACCACGTCACCTCGTTCGTGTACGAACCGGGCTCGACCTTCAAACCGCTCATCGCCGGCGCCGCGGTGGCCGACGGCCAGGCGCGCTGGAACGAGTCGATCTTCTGCGAGAACGGCCGGTGGACCCTGCGCCACGGGCGCGGCGTGCGCACCATCCACGACCACAGCTTCAAGCATGGCGGGCACCAGAACCTGACCCTGGTCAAGGGCATCGCCCTCAGCGACAACATCCTGATGGCCAAGCTCGGCATCCGCCTCGGGCCCGACCGGCTGGCGTGGTGGGTCGAACACCTGAATTTCGGCGGCAAGACCGGCATCACCCTGCCCGGCGAAGAGGTCGGCATCGTCCACCCGAAGAACCGCTGGACGGTGCTCGGGGCCTGCATGTCCGTGCCCATGGGGCACGAGATCTCGGTGACCCCGATCCAGCTCACCATGGCCCACGCAGCGGTGGCCAACGGCGGCCAGTGGCTGCCGCCCCGGCTGGTCAAGCGCGCGTGGCGGGTCGACGACGAGGGTCGCGAGGTGGACCTGCCCCTGCCCGCCCTGCCGCAGCCGCGCCGCTTCTACCAGCCCGACGACGCCGCCCAGATCCAGGAAGCGATGACCCACACCATGGAGGAGGGCACCGGCAAGGCGGCCCAGCTCGATGGCTACTCCTCCGCCGGCAAGACCGGCACCGCCGAGAAGCTGGTGGGCGGCCGCTACTCGAAGTCGAACCATGTGGGCTCCTTCGTCTGCTGGGCCCCGGCCGAGCCGGGCGTGAAGCCGGCGGCGGTGGCCCTCATCGTAGTCGACGATCCGACCAAGAACGGCCACTACGGCGGCACCGTGGCGGCGCCCTACGTGCGCGATGTGCTCCAGTTCACCCTGGAGCACCGCGGCGTGCCCAAGTCCCAGAACGCCACCGCCCAGGAAGCCCAGCCCCGGCGGAGGGCGCGATGATCGCCAGCGCCGACCTCTTCCGTGGCCAGGTGCTGCGCGGGACCATCCCCGCCACGGTCGCCGGCATCCGCCGGGACAGCCGCACCGTCGCCCCCGGCGAGGCCTTTGTCGCCCAGGGCCGGGCCGGCGAGCGGCCGCGCCACGTCGAGGAGGCGGTCGCCCGGGGCGCCACCCTGGTCATCCTGCCCGAAGGCGATCCGGCTCCCGCCGGCGCCCCCACCGCGTGGACCGCGGATCCCCGGCGCTGCTTCGCCCGGGCCTGCGCCGCCCTGCACGGCAGCGACCGGCTGCCGTTCCCGGTGCTGGCGGTGACCGGGACCAAGGGCAAGAGCACCGTGGTCCACTGGACCTGGTGGTGCCTCGGTGACGGCGCCGCCCGGGTCGGGACCGTCGGGCTGCACGATGGCCGGCACGAGATCGCCAATGCCCAGACCACCCCGGCGCCGGAGGTGGTCCACGCCTTCCTCGGCGGTCTGCCCAACCGCTGCCCCGGCGCCGCCATCGAGGCGAGCAGCCACGCCGGCGACCAGCACCGCCTGGCCGGGATCCCGTTCCGCGCCCTGGCGGTGACCGGCATGGGCCGCGACCACCTGGACTACCACGGCACCTTCGAGCGCTACCTGGCGGCCAAAATCGCCTTCTCCGCCCACCTCGCCCCCGGTGCCCTGTGCGTGGTCAATGCCGCCTGCGCCCACCGCGAAGCGTTCGCCGCGCCGGCCCGGGCCGCCGGGGCGCGCATCGCCGTGCTCGGCGCCGGCGGCGACGCGGCCCTCGCCGGCGGCCCCGGCGCCTGGACCCTGGACGGCGTTCCGCTGCCGGTCCCCCTGCCAGGCGCCTTCAACGCCTGGAATGCCGCCTGCGCCGTCCTCCTGGCCGAAGCCGCGGGCATCGACCGCAGCGCCGCCCTCGACCGCATGCGCACGGCGCCCGTGCCCCCCGGGCGGATGGAACGCCTGGCGGAGGGGCCGGCGACCTACGTGGACTACGCCCACACCCCGGAATCCATCGCCGGCGCCATCGCCGCCCTGCGCACCGCCCATCCCGGCGCGCCGCTGGCCATCGTCTTCGGCTGCGGTGGCGACCGCGATGCCGGCAAGCGGGCGCCCATGGGCGCCGCCGCCGCCGCCGCGGACGTGGTGGTGATCACCACCGACAACAGCCGCAGCGAGGCCCCGGCGGCGATCAGCGCCATGATCCGCATGGGGATCCGTGGCCACGCCCGGGTCCACGAGGAGCCCGAGCGCGGGCCGGCGATCCTCGCCGCCCGGGCGGCGGTCGGCGCCGACGGCGTCGTGCTCGTCGCCGGCAAGGGCCACGAGACGACCCAGGACATCCATGGCGAGGTGCGGCCCTGGGACGACCGCGCCTTCGTCCGCGCCCTCGGGGGACGGCCATGACCCCGCAGCCCTCGTCCGTCCCGACCCCGGTGACCTGGACCCTCGACGCCGCCCAGGCGGAGGCCCTGACCGGCGGCCGCTGGTCCGGACCGGCGGCGGTGCGCTTGTGCGGCGCCACCGTGGACAGCCGGCGCGTTGCGCCGGGCAACCTGTTCGTGTGCATCCCCGGGGCCCGGGTCGACGGCCATGACTTCGCCGCCCAGGCGGTGGCCGCCGGCGCCGCCCTGGTCATCGCCGAGCGCCCCCTGCGCGATCTCCCCGCCGGCGCCGCGGTGCTGACCGTCGCCGACAGCGCCCTGGCCCTGGCCGCGATCGCCGCCGAACTGCGCCGCCGCCTGCCCGGCTGCGTGTGGATCGGCATCGCCGGCAGCAACGGCAAGACCACCACCAAGGAGCTGGTCGCCGCCGCCTGCGCCGCCCGGGGGCCGGTCCACGCCACCCGCGGCAACCTGAACAACCACCTCGGCGTGCCGCTGACCATCCTCGCCACCCCGGCGGGGGTGATGACGGCGGTCATCGAGCTGGGTGCAAACCACCCCGGCGAACTGGCCGCCCTGTGCGCCGTGGCCCGGCCCCAGGTCGGCGTGGTGAGCAGCTTCGGCCCCGAGCACCTGGAAGGGTTCGGCTCCCTGGCCGGCGTGGTCGCGGCGGAGTGCGAACTGCTCGCCGCCCTGCCGCCGGATGCGGGCGCCTTCGTCGGCCTGGGCGGGCTCGCGGCCCACGCCCGGGCCATGGGCGAGGACCCCGCCCGCCTGCTCGCCATCGTCCGTGACCAGGGCCGTCACCTGCGCCTGCGCCTGCTCGGCGACACGGACCTGCCGGGCAACCTGTCCTGTGATGGCGAGGCCGGCCCCGACGGCATCCTCCTGCGCACCGCCGGCGGACCGGTCCGACTGCCCCTGCTCGGCGCCCACAACCTCGCCAACGCGTGCCTGGCATGGCATGGGGCGGTGGCCGCCGGCGCCGCCCCGGCCGCCGCCGCCACCGCGTTGGCCGCCGCCCGGCCGGTGGCCGGGCGGCTCGTACCGCGCCCCTGGGGCCGCCATCTCGTCCTCGACGACACCTACAACGCCAACCCGGCGAGCATGATCGCGGGCTTGGCGGTGCTGGCCAACTGCCCCGGCGAACGCCTGGCGGTCCTCGGCCGGATGGGGGAACTCGGCACCAATGAGGCCGAGGGCCACCGCCAGGTCGGGGCCGAAGCCGCCCGCCTGGGCCTTCCCCTGATCACCGTCCGGGCCCCGGAGATGGCGGCCGGCTACCGCGCCGCCGGCGGTTCCCGCCTGGTGGAGGCCGCCGACCACC
>CAMCAC010000218.1 GCA_945872305.1 Candidatus Kuenenia stuttgartensis
GGGGGGTTCCTGGCCCGGCGCACGGACACTCCCCACGCCGCCGCCGTGACCGAGGGCCTGCGGCGCCTGGACCGGACGCAGACCGGCTTCGCCCTGGCCGAGGCGGGCGATCTGGCTGACGGCGGGGATCTCCTCCATTTCGACGCCACCGCCCTGCGCATCCTGGGCCGCCGCTACGCCGAGGCCTTCCGCTCGCTGGGGCGATGACGCGTTGACGGGGGCGGCGCCGGTCCCCCTCAACGGAGTTCCGATCCCGTCCCGGGTCCCCGGGCCATGGCCGGGGTGGCGGCGAAGTGGCGGCGGTATTGGCGATGGAAGTAGGCCAGGTCGCGGAACCCCGCCAGATCCGCCGCCGCGGCCACGCTGGCGCCGCCGGTCAGATGCTGGCGGGCGCGCTCCAGGCGGGCCTGGACCAGGTCGGCCAGGGGCGCGACCGCGAACAGGGCGCGGTAGCGGCGCCGGAAGCGGGCCGGGCTGAGGCCGGCCAGGGCCGCCATCCCGGCCGCGGTCCACGCCCGGGCCGGGTCGGCCAGCATCCGCGCCCGCACCGCGCGCAGCCGGGCATCCGCCACCCGATGGCGGTGGCCATCCGACGTGCGCTGACGGGCGATGGCCACCAGGGTGTCGGTGACCGCGGCGGCGACCGCGTCCTGCCAGCCCGCGGCCCGGCCCAGGAGCTCGCTCCACGCCCGGCGCAGGGCGGCGGCGACCGGAGCCGGATCGCCCAGGATCATCGGTTCACCGCACGGCAGGCCGATCCGGGCGACCAGCCCCGGGACCTCGGCGCGACCGCCATCAAGGTGCAGCCAGTGGTTGGCGAAGACCCGGCCGCCGGCCCGGTAGTGCTGCGCCTGGCCCGGGCGCCAGAGCAGGCAGGTGCCGGTGGGCAGCGGCCGGTCGCCCTCCGGCAGCCCGAGCAGGAACGGGGTGGTGGACAGGATGAGCACCCAGTCCTCCAGCCCCCGCGGGCGGTCGATGCGGAAGGCCGGACCGTGCCGGTAATCCCAGCCCGCGGCGCTGACGAGGGGCCGGTCCATGACGGACAGGCTCCCGCCCCCCGTCCGGCCCGTCAACCGGCGGCGAAGGTCAGCACGCTCCAGCTCGCCGGCGGCAGACGGGCGCGGAAGACGCGCCCGTCCCCGTCGACGGCGCCGCCGCCGCGCGGCGCGACCCGGTCGGGATGGCGTTCGTCGTTCACCGCCTGGAGGTCCGCCTCGTGGAGGACCTGCCAGCCGGTGGGACGGAGGGCCGGGAACGAGCGCAGATCCAGCTCCAGGTCAAGGGGCTCGGCGAGATCCCGGTTGAGGGCCAGCACGGTCACCCCGCCGTCGTCGCGGCGGATGGCCAGGGCCTGGAGCAGCGGCACCGCCGGGCCCACGCCGCAGGCGTAGGTCGGTGATTCGACCAGGGTGCGCAGGGCGGTGCCGGTGGCGTGGCGGGCGGCCAGGGCGAAGGGATGGAAGATGGTCTGCCGCCAGGCCGGGCCGCCGGTGCGGGTCATGATCGGACCGATCACGTTCACCAGCTGCGCCAGGCAGGCGATGCGCACCCGGTCGGCATGGGACAGCAGGCTGATCAGCAGTCCGCCGACCACCAGGGCGTCGGCGGCGGTGTAGACGTCCTCCAGGATCGGCGGCGCCGCCGACCACGGCGGGACCAGACGCTCGGCCCCGTGCGAGTGGTACCACACGTTCCATTCGTCGAACGACAGGGTGATCGTCCGGCGCGACCGCCGGCGCGCCTTCACCGCGTCGCAGACCGCCACCACCTCGGAGATGTAGGCATCCATCTCCTGGCTGCGCGCCAGGAAGGTCGCCGGGTCGCCCGCCCGGTCGTTGTAGTACTGGTGCAGGGACAGGTGGTGGATGTGGTCGTAGCACTCCTCAAGCACCTCGCGCTCCCAGGCGCCGTAGGTCGGCATGCCGCGATGGGACGAGCCGCAGGCGATGAACTCCACCGGCGGCGCCTCGCCGGCGCCGTAGTGCCTGTCGGTGGTGCCGATGGCCTTCGCGCACTCGCGCGCCAGGCGGCCGTACTCGGTCGCGGTCTTGTGGCCGTACTGCCATGGTCCGTCCATCTCGTTGCCCAGGCACCACAGGCGCACGCCGTGCGGATCGGCATGGCCGATGGCGCGGCGCAGGTCGGACAGGCGGGTTCCGCCGGGATGGTTGCAGTACTCGGCGTAGTCGCCGGCGGCCTCGACCCCGCGCGAGCCGAGGTTCACCGCCAGCATCGGCTCGACCCCGGCGGTGCGGCACCAGGCGATGAACTCATCGGTCCCGAACTGGTTGCTCTCGACCGAGGTCCAGGCCGGATCGCGCCGCACCGGGCGCTGCCCGCGCGGGCCCACGCCGTCCTCCCAGCGGTAGCTGCTGACGAAGTTCCCGCCCGGATAGCGCACCACGCTCACCCCCAGCTCGCGCACCAGCGCCAGCACATCGCGGCGGAAGCCCTGGGCGTCGGCCTGCGGATGGCCCGGTTCGTAGAGGCCGCCGTAGATGCAGCGGCCCAGGTGCTCGGCGAACGAGCCGAAGATGCGACGGTCGATGGGGCCGACGGCGAAGTCGCGGTCGGCGATGAGGCGGGCTTTGGACATGCCGGCGATCCTGGCGCCGCCACCGCCCCGCGGCATGGACGGGATGGCGCGACGCACGGACGGAACGCGCGCGGGGGCCGGCCGGCGCCCCGCCCGCGGACGGGTCGCACATCTCACCGGTGGCGCGGGCGCCGGGAGCCGCCATACGGACGCCATGAGCGGCACCGACAGCTGGCGGCGGGCGGATCCCCTGGCGGTGGCCGAGGCGCACCTCGACCCCCTGCCCCTGGGCGAGCGGGCGTCGCTGCTGCGCCGCTGGGCGGACCGCATCGAGCGGCGCAGCGAGGATCTCGCACGGACCATCTGCCGCAGCGTGCGCAAGCCGATCACCCTGGCCCGGGCCGAGGTCGCCCGGGGCCTGACCACCCTGCGCGCCACCGCCGACGCCTGCCGCCTGCTGGTCCCCGCAGGCATCGCGCTCGACGGCGCCGGCAACGCCGAGATCCACCGGGTGCCGGTCGGTCCGGTGCTGGCGGTGACGCCGTTCAACTTCCCCCTCAACCTCGCCCTGCACAAGCTCGCCCCGGCCATCGCCGCCGGTTGTCCGGCCCTGTGGAAGCCGAGTCCGAAAGCCACCGGGGTGGCGGAACTGGCGATGGATCTCCTGCACGAGGCCGGGGCCGAGGCCGGACTGGTCCAGCTCGTCCACGCGGACGATGCCCAGGTCGAGGCCTGGTGCCGGGACCGCCGGCTCGGCCTGCTCTCCTTCACCGGCTCGGCAGAGGTCGGCTGGCGGCTGCACGCCGCCTGCACCCGGGCCCGCACCGCCCTGGAGCTGGGCGGCAACGCGGCGGTGGTCCTGGACCGGGTCGCCGACGTCCCGGCGGTGGCGGCCCGGGTCGCCTGGGGCGCCTGCGCCCATGCGGGCCAGGTGTGCATCAAGGTCCAGCGGATCTTCATCCCCGACGGTCGCGATGATCTGGTGGCCGCTCTCGCTGCCGCGTTCGCGGCCGTGCCCCACGGCGATCCCTGGGATCCCGGCACGGTGTGCGGCCCAGCGGTGGACGAGGCGGCAGCGGGGCGGGCAACGGCCCTGGTCGCGGACCTGCTCGGCCTGGGCGGGCGGATCCTGGCCGGCGGCGAGGCGGGCCCCTGGGGGCTGGCACCGACCCTGGTCGACGGCCTGACCGCCCACGCGGCGCCGGTGCGCGACCGGGAGTGGTTCGCGCCCGTCGCCTCGCTGCACCGCTACCGTGACCTCGACGACGCCCTGGACCAGGTCGAGCTGTCGCCGTTCGGGATCAACGCCGGCCTGTACAATGACGATCCGGCGGCGGTGGCACGGGCATTCCAGCGCCTGCGGGTCGGCACCCTGGTGGTGGGCGACATCCCGACCCGGCGCGACGACCGCCTTCCCTACGGCGGGATGAAGGCCAGCGGCCACGGCCGCGAAGGGGCCCTCGACGCGGTGCTGGCCTACACCGAGCCGAAAGTGCTCTGGCGGCCGACCTGATCAGCGTCCGACCCGCGCCCAGAATTCCGGCGGGGTGAGGGCCCGGCCCCAGGACCCTTCCCAGGTGCTGGCGATCTGACGCAGGGATTTCTTGTCGCGCAGGCTGTCCAGGCCCTTGCCGACCCGGGCCGGATCGATCACCAGGCGTTCCAGGGGCAGGTCCTTGAGGGGAGCCGCGTCGGCGACCGCCACTGCGCTCAGGCGCAGCTCGCGCAGGGGGCTCATGGCCAGCGGCCGCAGGTCGGTCACCGGCGTGTCGTCGAGGAAGAGGGTGGTCAGGGGCCGGCCGGCAAGGGGCCGCAGGTCGGTCACCGGCGTCGCGCTCAGGTCGAGGTAGGTGAGCGGCATGTCGCGCAGGGGCGCCAGATCCGCGACCCGGGTGCGGGCCAAGTTGAGGGTAGCGAGGCGCAGCCCGCGGATCCCCTCCAGGCTGCTCACCTGGGTGTCGGCCAGGGTCAGGCTGGCGAGGGGCATGCGCCCCAGGGGCCGCAGGTCCGACACCGGGAGCCGGGACAGATCCAAGGCGGCGATGCCGGCGCCCGC
>CAMCAC010000219.1 GCA_945872305.1 Candidatus Kuenenia stuttgartensis
CAGACCGGCATCGGCCGGACCGGCCGCATGTTCGCCTTCGAGCGGCACGGCATCCGCCCCGACATCCTGACCTTGGCCAAGGGTCTTGGCGGCGGCGTGCCGGTCGGCGCGGTGGCCATGACCCAGACGGTGGCGGACCTCCTCAAGCCCGGGCTGCACGGCACCACCTTCGGCGGCAATCCCCTCGCCTGCCGGGCCGCCCTGGCGGTCCTCGATGTGGTCGGCGCTCCTGGGTTCCTGGCCGGCGTGGCGGATCGGGGCCAGCGGCTGGCGGCGGGGCTCGCGGCCCTGTTCCCGGGCTGCCCGGTGCGCGGCGAAGGGCTGCTCCTCGGCGTCGGCCTGGGCACGGATCCGTCGCCGCTCATCCAACGCGGCTTCGACCACGGCGTGATCGTCGGGCCCGCCGCCGGCAACACCCTGCGCCTGGCCCCGCCCTTGACCATCAGCGAGGGCGAGATCGACGAACTGCTCGCCCGCCTGGGCCGAGCCGCCGCCGCCTGATCACCCGTCGAAGACCACCGTGCGGTTGCCATGGACCAGCACCCGGTGCTGGAGATGCAGCCGCACGGCCCGGGTCAGGACCTGGCGCTCCAGCTCCCGGCCCTTGCGCTGGAGGTCCTCGACCCCGTCCCGGTGGCTGACCCGGGCCACCGCTTGTTCGATGATCGGCCCCTGATCCAGGTCCGCGGTCACGTAGTGGGCGGTGGCGCCGATGATCTTCACCCCGCGCTCCCGGGCCTGGTGGTACGGCTTGGCGCCGACGAAGGCGGGCAGGAACGAGTGGTGGATGTTGATGATCCGGTGCTCCCAGTCGGCGACGAACGCCGGGGACAGGATCTGCATGTAGCGGGCGAGGACCGCCACGGTCACCCCGTGCTCGGCGAGCACCGCCCGCTGGCGGGCTTCGCTGGCCGCCTTGTCCCCGGCAGGAATGTGGACGAACGGCACATCGAAGTGCGCCGCCACCGGTCCCAGGTCCGGGTGGTTGGCGACCACCACCGCGATGTCGCCGGCCAGTTCGCCCAGGGAATGGGCGAGCAGCAGATCGTACAGGCAGTGCGGCGCCTTGGTCGCAAACACCGCCAGCCGCGGGCGTTCGTCGGCGAAATGCAGGCGCCAGCGCAGATCGTAGGCCTGGGCCATCACCCCCAGGGCGGCCCGGATCCCAGCCCGGTCGAGCCGGAAGCGCGCCGTGTCCCAGACCAGACGCATGAAGAACCGGCCGGTGTCCGGCTCCGAATGCTGGTCGAGATCGACGATGTTGCCGTCATTGCGGAACACGAAGTCGGAGAGGGCGGCGACCAGACCGGTCCGGTCCTGGCAATCGACGAGCAGGGTGGCGTGGGTCACGGGTGTCTCGTTCAGGGGAGCGAAAAAGTCGAGGATGAAGCGGACACAACCCACCCGGAGCGCGCCACGCCGTGGTGCGCGGATACGCATCGGGCCGAGCCATGCTCGGCGGTCCCTTCGAGCGCGATGCAGGTATCAACGGATGCGTCGGATCCCGACACGGAGCGCGCCACGCCGTGGTGCGCGGATACGGAGTGGGCCGGGCGATGCTCGGCGGTCCCTTCGAGCGCGATGCGGATATCGCCGGATGCGTCGGATCCCGACACGGAGCGCACCACGCCGTGGTGCGCGGATACGGAGTGGGCCGAGCGATGCTCGGCGGTCCCTGGGCGTGCGGCCGAGCGATACTCGGCGGTCCCGACACTGGGAATCGGGCTCATCCCAGGATCCCGGCGATGCGGGAGGACGCCGCCGCGAACGCCGCGTCATCCAGCGCCGGATCCGCCGGCGCCGTGGGCACCGCGTCCCGCAGGGGTATCCAGCTGCGGCAACCGGCGTAGGCGGCATGGTCCGGGATCGCCAGGGGCGCCGGAAAGCGATGCACCCGCAGGAGCATCACGAACAGCCAGGGCTGGTCGCGGTAGCGAAACCGGGTCGTCAGTTCGTCGGCGGTCCACAACAGATCATCGCCGAGAGCGAGCAGGCGGTCCAGGTCGGTGACCTTCCAGGTCCGCTCCACCTGCGCCCATCCGGGAACACGGTGGGTGCCCGGCCGGGGATCCGGACCCACCAGCCCCGCATAGGCTGGACGCAGGCGCGCCGCATCCTGGTGGAGGTAGGTCGGCAGGAGCGCGAAGCGGTCATGCTCCGGCGCGAACAGCCCCCCTCCCCGCTCGTGGATGCCGCCCTTGCGGACGAGCAGGGTCAGGGCGCCGGAGGTCAGCGCCCGGCAGCACGCGCTCCATTCCTGGAGCGCGACGGTCCCCGGAGCACCGCTCATGGGTGGAACCCGGGCCTCACCGGACCGCGTCCGCCGCCGCATCCAGGGCCGCCAGGGCCTCGCGCACCGCGGCGATGGCCCTGGGGGCGGCCTCGGCCACCGGGATCTCGGCGACGGTGCCGCCGCGCGGCTTGAACTCGACCAGCCCATTCGCGATGCCGCGGCCGCAGACGATGCGCAGCGGGATGCCGACCAGGTCCCAGTCCTTGAACTTCACGCCGGGCTTGGCGTCACGATCGTCGAGGATCGCCTCGATGCCGGCGGCGAGCAGGTCCTTGTGGATCTGCTCGGCGGCACCGTTCACCGCCGCATCGTCCGGCTTGCCGGCGGGGACCACCACGACCTGGTAGGGCGCGATGCTCATGGGCCAGCGCAGACCGTCCGCGTCGTGGTGCTGCTCCACCGCCGCCGCGGCGACCCGGGACGACCCGATGCCGTAGCAGCCCATGATGAACGGGTGAAGCTTGCCGTCGGCGCCGGTGAACACGCACTGCATGCTCGCGGAATACTTGGTGCCGAGCTTGAAGATGTGGCCGACCTCGATGCCGCGGCGCTCCATCAGGGGCTTGCCCGAGAGCGGGCAGGCGTCGCCGGCGGCGGCGCTGGTCAGGTCCGCCCACTGGTAGGCCACGCCCGCGTCGCGTTCGATGACGAAGCCGACCAGGTGGTGATCCGTCTCGTTGGCGCCGGCGACCAGGGGGCCGACCCCCTTCAATTGCTCCTCGATCAGGCAGACCTCGACCTTCAGGCCGGCGCCGGGGCCGGCGAAGCCGGGTTCGGCGCCGGTGGCGGCGCGGACCTCGTCGGGGTGCATGGGGCGCAGATTCAGCACCGGGAACATCAGCCGGGTGACGGCATTGGTGAGCTTGACCTCGTTCACCTCGCGGTCACCACGGGTGAACGCGGCCACCGTGGCGGTGAGCGGCTTGCCCTTGTCGTCCTGGCCGCCGGCGACGAACAGCACGCACTTCAGGCCGTGGGCGGCCTGGACCCCGGCGAAGCCGTTGGCGGTCAGGAAACCCATCACCTCGTCGATCGCACCGACCTTCGGGGTCAGGACCTTGGTGCAGGCGGCGGGGGCGGTGGCCCAGGCCGGGGCGGCGGGGATGCCGCCGCGGGCACGCTCGCGGTTCGCGCCGTAGCCGCTCTCCGGGTGGTAGAGGATGGTGTCCTCGCCGATCGCCGCGGCGACCATGAACTCGTGGGAACCGCTGCCGCCGATGGCGCCGCTGTCGGCCTCCACCGCGAAGGCCTGGAGCCCCATGCGGGCGAACAGGCGGTGGTAGGCGACCCGCATCGCCTCGTAGGTCTGGTCCAGGCTCTCAGCGGTCGCGTGGAACGAGTAGGCGTCCATCATGATGAACTCCTTCACCCGCATCAGGCCGAAGCGGGGACGGATCTCATCACGGAACTTGGTGTGCTGCTGGTAGAAGGTGACCGGCAGCTGCTTGTAGCTCTTCACCACCGCGCCGGCGTAGTCGGTGACCACCTCCTCGGCGGTGGGCGCCAGGCCGAAGACCTGGTCGTTGCGGTCCTTCACCGTGAGCATGGTCCGGCTGGCCTGGTAGGTGGCCCAGCGGCCGCTGCGCTCCCACACCGCCTGCTCCTGGAGGATCGGCATGGTCACCTGGAGGGCGCCGGTGCGGTCGATCTCCTGGCTGACGATGGCCTGGATCTTGCCGATGACCCGGTGGAGGAGCGGGCCGTACAGGTACAGGCCGGCGCCGCTCTTGTGCAGGTAGCCGGCACGGGTGAGCAGGCGATGGCTGGCGATCTCCGCCTCGGCGGGGTCTTCGCGCAGGGTCCACAGATTCATCCGGCTGGCACGCATGGGGCTTTCCTCGGGAGGCGCGGAGGATGCCGCGCGCCGGGTCCCTGCCAAGCGGCTCAGGCGGCGGACGGCTCCGGCAGCCGGATGCGGGCCAGCAGGAACAGCGGCAGCAGCAGGCTGGCGGCGGCGAGCAGGTACGGCGCCTGGGGACCCCAGGCGAAATACAGGAAGGCGCCCAGGAAGGGACCCGCCGCCCGGCCCAGGCTGCCGGCGGAGCGGAACGCCCCCATGGCGAAACCCTGGCGGGCGGGATCGGCCGCCAGGCTGACCAGGGTGCTCAGGGCCGGGAACACCAGACCGGTGCCGACCGACAGCAGCACCGACCCGGTCCACAGCCACGCCTCGCCGGCGCCGAATCCGCACATGGCCAGGCTGGCCATGCCAGGGATGCTCGCCGCGAGACCGATCAGACCGAGCCGGCGGGATCCCAGCCGGGGCGCCAGGGGCCGGAAGACGCCC
>CAMCAC010000220.1 GCA_945872305.1 Candidatus Kuenenia stuttgartensis
ACCGCGCCGAAGCGGTCCATGGGCAGGGGCAGGCCGATGTACTGGAGCCCGGCGAAGGCGCCGATCGAGCCCACCGCCTCGACATAGGCCTGGTCCAGGTCCATGCCGCCGCCGCCGCCGATGTCCTTGGCCAGCTTCAGGAAGTTGTCGCCCTTGTTCGAGGTCCCGGCGGTGTGCAGGGTCTGCTTGTCGGACCCGGAGCAGGCGGAGGTGCCGCCGAAGGGGCTCATGGTCGCCACCAGGACCTCGAGCCCGGCGCGCTGGGTTTCGCAGGCGGCGCGCAGACCGGCGGCGCCGCTGCCGACCACCAGCACGCCGGTGCGGAACACCGGCAGCCGCAGGCCACCGATCTCCACCGACTCGCTGGCGGGGGCCGACGGTGGTACCGGCGGCATGTCCACCCGGGTCAGGGCGTCGAGGATCGGCTGGGGGACATCGATGGCCATGGGGCGGTGGCGTAGGGCGGAGCCGGCGGCGGGAAAGGCCGGAGGGCCGTCCGACCGCCGCCATGCAGCCCGTGCAAGGCCCAGGGACCACGGCTCGCTCCCGCCCCGGCGCCCCGCATCCTGCCAGGATGCTCCCCGTGATCGTCATCGGCGCCGGCGTGGCGGGCCTGGCCTGCGCCCGGGCCCTCCACCGCTCCGGCCGCCCGGTCCTGGTGCTGGAGGCGGCGGACCGGGTGGGCGGCCGGGTCGCCACCGACGATGTGGACGGATTCCTCCTCGACCGCGGCTTCCAAGTGCTCCTCGAAGGGGATCCGGTGGTCCGTGCGGAACTGGACCTGGGCGCCCTCCGGCTGGCCCGCTTCCGGCCCGGGGCCATGGTCCGCCACCAGCAGCGCTGGCGGCTGGTGTCCGACCCCCGCCGCCGGCCCCAGGACTGGTGGACGGCCCTCATCGGCCCCGGCACCGTGGGTGAGCGGGTGGCCCTGCTGCGGGCCATGCGCCACGCCCGCAGCGGCCGGGTGCCGGCGACCACCACCGCCGCCTGGTTCAGCCAGCTCGGCCTGACCGGCCCCCTGCGCACGACCTTCCTCGACCCCTGGTTCGCCGGCATCGGCTGCGCCCAGGGGTTGGGCGCAGCCGCCTCCGCCTCGGCGTCGTACTTGCGGGCGTTCGCTGATGGCGGCGGCTGCCTGCCGGCGGCGGGCATGGGCGCGGTCCCGGCCCAGCTCGCGGCGGAGCTGCCCCCGGGCGCTGTGCGCACCGGCGTGGCGGTGCGCGGCCTCGATGGGCGGCGGGTCCTCCTCGCCGACGGCACTGCCGTGGAGGGCGCCGCCCTGGTGGTGGCCACGGACCTGCCCGGGGCGGCGCGACTGGCGGGCCTCCCGGACCGGGGCGGGCACGGCATCACCTCGTGGCATTTTGCCGGCGAGGGTCTGCCGGCGGCGGACCCCCTGCTGCTCCTCGACCACGAAGGCCCCGTCAACCACGGGGCGGTGGTGAGCGCGGTCCAGCCGGACTATGCGCCGGCGGGCTTCCAGCTCCTCCACCTCACCACCCTCGGCCTGCACGGCGAGGACGCCCTGCCGGCGGTGCGTGCCCAGCTCCGCCGCTGGCACGGCCATGACCGCTGGAGACTGCTCCGCCGGCTCGGGATCCCCCACGCCCAGCCGCGCCAGGACCCCGCCGACCTGGAGCCGGCGGAACGCAGCCCGGTGCTTGGCGACGGCCGCTTCGTCTGCGGCGACCACCGCCACCGGGCAGGCGTCGGCGCCGCCATCGCCAGCGGCCTGGCGGCCGCCCGGGCGTTGCTGGCGGCGTAAATCCTCCGGACCGCCCCGGTCAGTGGGCGACGGCCTGGACCGTGCCGCGCGGCTGGCCGATGCCCTTCAGCAGCTCGTCGAACCACGCCTGCTCGGTGTTGAACGGCTTGCCGCCCTTGATGCGCGGGAACTCGATGGCGCGCAGCACGCCGCCGCGGTCCTCGTCATGGCCGATGACGCCGGCCTCGCCGCGCAGGCCGCAGTCCACCGCCAGGGTGGTCATGGCCTGGATCAGGCGCAGGTCGTCGACATTCGCCGGCGCGGCGCGGCTGAAGTAGCCGGACTTCTGGACCATGGTCTTCTCGCAGCCCAGCTCCTTGCTGAACTGCTTGGCAAACCACTGGCCGACATTCACGGCATCAAGCTTGTAATGGCCGAAGGCGTCCTTGGGCACGCTCTCGCCGCGGCTCTCCATCTCGGCGACGATCTGCGGGACGCAGGCACCCTCGCTGACGAAAATGTTGATGCAGTCCTTGCGGTCCATCTCAGCCTTGAGACGGGCGGCCTCGGCCTTCAGGTCCACCACCATCTCAGGGATGTAGACCGCATCGACGTCCAGGTGGGCGCGGTCGAGGTTGAAGCCCGGCAGCACCGGCAGGTGGGCGAGGCGGTCGCGGTAGGCCTTGGCGGTGGCGGCGGTGAGCCAGCCGCAGTTGCGGCCCATGACCTCGTGGACGATGAGCATGCGCGGGTTGGCGCTCTGCTCGTACACGATGTTGGCGAAATACTTGGCGCCCTCTTCCGCGGCGGTCCAGGCGCCGAGGGACTGCTTGATCGGGAACACATCATTGTCGATGGTCTTGGGCAGGCCGACGACGGTCAGTTTGTAATTGTTCTTGGCCAGGTACGCGGCGAGATCCGCGGCGGTGGTGTTGGTGTCGTCGCCACCGATGGTGTGGAGGATGGTCACGCCGTCCTTGGTGAGCTGGCGGGCGGCCACTTCGAGGGGCAGCTCGCCCTCCTTCACCAGGCCACGCTTCACGCAGTCGGCGACGTTGGTCAGCTTGACCCGGGAATTGCCGATCGGGCTGCCGCCGTGTTTGTGCAGGATGTGGGCGTTGGCCCGGACCTCGGGGGTGACCTCGATCGACTTGCCCTGGAGGAGGCCCTTGTAGCCGCCCAGGTAACCGATGATCTTCGCCTGCGGGTACAGGTCGGTGTAGCGCTCGATCAGCCCGCCGACGGCGGACGAGAGGCAGGGCGCGAGGCCGCCGGCGGTGAGCAGGGCGATGGTCGGGGTGGCCATGGGGATCTCCAGCTGGGCAGCGTAGGCTCCCCGGACCGACGCCAATGCTGCGGCAACCCCTGGGATGGGATCATGCGGCTTCGTCATCGATCAGGCCTCCCGGGCATGACATGGTGGGCCCGGGGTCACCGTTGCACCGCCGGTCCCGGGCCGACCGTGCCGCCCATGGCCACCCCCGTGGACATCCTCGGCCTGACCTCGGAACAGTTCGCCCAGGCGGCGGCGCTCGCCGTCGGCCAGGGCTCCGGCGTCGCCGGCCGCCTGTACCGGGAGGCCCACCGGGAGGGCCGCTTCGAACCGGAGCGCAGCGCCCCGGCCTCGGCGCCCCGCTGGCGGGCGGCGTTCACCCTTGGCCACCTGCGGGTGGTGAAGGTGGTCGAGGAGGACGGCCCCCTCGGCCTGACCGCCAAGGCGGTGCTCGCCACCCACGACGGCTACGAGATCGAGTGCGTGCGCATCCCCATGCGGCTCGTCCCCACCGATGGTGAGGGCGAGCCGGTCCAGGAGCACACCCTCTGCCTGTCGAGCCAGGTGGGGTGCCGGATGGCCTGCGCGTTCTGCGAAACCGGCAAGATGGGCCTGATCCGCCACCTCACCGCCGGCGAGATCGTGGCCCAGGTCGCCACCGTGCGCGCCGCCCTGGGCTGGGAGCCGAAGAACCTGGTGTTCATGGGCATGGGCGAGGCCCTCGACAACACCGCCGCCCTCATCCCGGCCCTGCATGCCCTCACCGACAAGCGCGGGATGATGTTCTCCCACGAGCGCATCACCGTCTGCACCAGCGGCCACGCCGAAGGCATCGCCGCCCTCAAGGCCCTGGGCTGGAAGCGGCTCAACCTGTCGATCTCGCTCAACGGCGCCCGGGACGAGCTGCGCTCCCGGCTGATGCCGGTGAACAAGGCCACCCCCCTCGCCGAGCTGCAACGCATCCTGTGCGACTTCCCCCAGCGGCGGAACTTCAGCCTGGGGGTGAACTGGTGCCTGATGCCGGGATTCAACGACACCCGCCAGGACGCCACCGAGATCGCCGCCTTCGTCCGCCCGATGCAGCGCGCCCTGCTCAACCTGATCCCCTACAACCCCGGCTCGTACCCGCTCACCCGGGCCCCGACCGAGGACGAGATCGACCGCTTCATCGGCTGGCTCCGCGACGAAGGCCTGGCGGTCCGCCGCCGCATCACCAAGGGCCGCTCCATCATGGCCGCCTGCGGCCAGCTCGGAAACCTGGAACTCCGCGCCAAGCGCCTGCCCGGTGGCCGACCGGGGAGGCAGGTTGATATGGCCGATGGCTGATCAGGCGGGATTTTTTCGAGGCTTACAGGAGGGCGGGAGGACACGGAGGGCCGCGGAGATGTGCTGCCTGGCCCCGTCCCCAACCAACACCCTGCTCCAGTATTCTGAACGCCACAGAGAAGCCCCTCCGCGGCCCTCCGCGAGCTCCCGAACTCCTGTAAGCCTCGAACATCTGGCGATCCGGGTTCGAGGCTTACAGGAGATCGGGAGGACACGGAGGGCCGCGGAGACGTGCTGCCTCGCCTTGCCACTGACC
>CAMCAC010000221.1 GCA_945872305.1 Candidatus Kuenenia stuttgartensis
CGCGCAGCTGCGCGAGGACGGTGGCCACCGCATCCAGGCCGTTGGCACCGGGATCGAGCTGCCGGGCCCGGCCAAGATCCGCATCCGCGGCCTCGGCCTCGCCGCGTTCGACGGCCAAGCGGGCGGTCACCACCAACGCAGCAGCCTGACCACGCCGGCGGTCGCGGTCGAGATCGTCCCAGGGCCCCGGCGCATTGGTCGCCCGCTGGGCGGCGATCAGCGCCTCGGCCCGGTCCCATTCGCCGGCGGCGAGGGCGGCGCGCACCGGCGCCGAGGGATCCGCCACCGGAGCGGTCGCCGTCGGAGGCGGTGGAGGGACGGGCACCACCGGGGTCTGCGCCGGCGTGGGGGCCGGGATGGCCGGTGCCACCACCGGCGGCACCGGTGGCGGCGTGGGCGCCGTCGGGCCGTCAGCCGTGGGCGCGGCGAGGACCATCCACGCCCCGGCGGCAGCGGCGGCCAGGACCCCGGCCACGGCCAGCACGGGCACCAGCCGGCGGCGCGGCCGGACCGGGTCCCCCGCCATCGCCCGGTTGCGGGCATGGGCCGGAGGGCGGCCGGCGAGGACGGATTCCAGGTCCTCCAGCAATTCCTGGGCCGTCTGGTAGCGATCCTCGACCCGCTTGCGCAGGCAGGTCAGGACCACCCGCTCCAGGTCGGGCCCGATCCCAGGGTCCACCTGCCGGGGCGGGGCCGGCTCGGTGTGGATGTGCTGGTAGATGACCGAGGTGGCGTCGGGCCCGGTGAACGGCAGCCGGCGGCAGAGCAGTTCGTAGAGCACCACCCCCATGGCGTACAGGTCGGTGCGCTGGTCCGTGGGCTGGCCGCGGCCCTGTTCCGGCGAGAAATAGCTGACCGTGCCCATGACGGTGCCGGTCATGGTCAGGTGCTGGCCTTCGCTGGCGAGCTTGGCCAGGCCGAAGTCCATCAGCTTCAGGGTGCCGTCCCGGGCGATCATCATGTTGCCGGGCTTGATGTCCCGGTGGACCACACCCTGGGCGCCGGCGGCGGCGAGGCCCCGGGCGGCCTGGATCATCAGCTCGATGGCTTCCCGGGGCGCCGGCCGGAAGCCCCCGCGCAGGCGGTCCGCGAGGTCCGCCCCCTCGACGTACTCCATGGCGAAATAGTGGTGGCCGCCATGGGTCCCGGCGGCGTAGACCTGGACCACGTGCGGGCTGGAGACCTTGGCCACGGCCCGCGCTTCGAGCTGGAAGCGGCTGCGGAAATGCTCGTTGTCGCTCAGGTGCGGGGGCAGGACCTTGATCGCCACCGGGCGGTCGAGACCGATCTGGCGACCGAGATAGACCGCGCCCATGCCACCTTTGCCGAGCAGGCGCTCGAAGCGGAAATCACCCCAGGTCTCCCCCAGGTGGGTCCCGGTCTGGGGCAGGCCGGGATCGGTCTGGACGTGCAGACGGGTCACCTGGGTCGCTGCCCCGGCCATGCCGGAGAGGACGGTGGGAACCGTTCCATCGCCGGGCAGGGTCGGGGCATCGGACCCGGTCGTCGGGGGCGGCGTCCGCTCGCTGGCCATGCCGGAGCCTGCGTCTGCGGCGCTGACCGGCAATGGCTTCCGGGCCGGGCCCGGTTGACCCTCCCCCCCGGGACGGTACTCCGGTGCCCCACCCCGGGGACCCCCATGGCGAAGGCCTCTCACCCGACCGGCACCCTGACCACCGACCTGCTCACGGTCTGCGAGGCCCTGGAGGCCCGCTATGGCCGGCGCAAGGCGCCGAAACCCACGGATTTCATCGAGGCCCTGGTCTTCCAGATCCTGGAACTCGGCGTCGGCGAACGGCAGTCCCGCGACGCCCTCAAGCGTCTGCGCGATGAATTCGTGGACTGGAACGACATGCGCGTCGCCAGCATCCGTGAAATCGAGGACATCCTCACGCCCCGTTACCACAAGGTCCGCGAGAAGGCCGAGGATCTCAAATCCCTGCTCGCCGACCTGTGGACCGCGTTCCGGCGGATGGATCTCGGCGCCGTGCTGGAGCCCCAGGGCCTTGAGACCCTGCGCGCCCTGCCGGACACCACCAACATCCGCCGCGACAGCGTCGAGCGCGCCATCGCCCAGATGATGGATGCCCGCCTGTTCCCCACCGACGAGGACCAGTTCAAGCTGATCAAGCTCCTCGGCGGGGTGCCCAAGCACGCCAGCCGCGAGCAGTGGCAGAAGAAGATCGAGGAGGCCCTGGAGCTCGATGACCTGCTCCGTCTCCACCGGGTCGCCCGGGAGCACGTGGTGCTCTGCCAGGAGGCCGGCGAGGACGAGCCCCAGCCGATCAGCTTCGCCTGGGACCAGGCGGATCCCCTCGGGATGGGCAAGCCCGCCAAGGCCGAGAAGCCGGCGGCCAAGGCCGAGAAGCCCGCCGCCAAGGCCCCGGCCAAGGCCGAGAAGCCGGTCGCCAAGCCGGAAGCCAAGGTCGGGAAGCCCGCCGCCAAGCCGGAAACGGTGGCGAAGCCCGAGGCGAAAGCCGACAAGCCCACGGGCAAGGTCGAGAAGCCGGCCACCGGCAAGGTCGCCAAGCCGGCCCCCGTCCCCGCCAAGGCCAAGACCGAGCCCAAGGCCGACAAGGCCCCGGCGGCCAAGGTCGAGAAGGCCCCGGCCAAGGATGCGAAGAAGCCGGAACCGGCCAAGAAGCCGGCCAAGGCCGACGACAAGCCGGCGCCGGCGAAGAAGCCCACGAAGAAGTAATCAGGCAGGCAGACCATGGCAAAGCACAGCCACTGGCACAACATCAAGCACAAAAAGGCCGCCAACGACAAGAAGCGCGCCGCGGTGGTGGCCAAGATGGGCAAGCTCATCACCGTCGCCGTGGGCGCCGGCGGGCCCAACCCCGACGACAACCCGCGGCTGCGTCTGGCGGTGGAGAAGGCGCGCAGCGCCGGCATGGCGGTCGAGACCATCGACCGGGCGATCAAGAAGGCCTCGGGCCAGCTCGCCGAGGGCAGGTCCATGGTCGAGCTGACCTACGAGGGCTACGCCCCCGGAGGCATCGCCCTGGTCGTGGACTGCCTGACCGACAACCGCACCCGCACCGCTCCCGAGATCAAGAAGCTCTTCGAACGGGCCGGTGGATCGATCGGGACCCCGGGTTGCGTGGCGTGGCAGTTCAAGACCCGCTGCACCTTCCTGGTCACCGCCGCGGGCGAGGATCCGGTGATGGAATGCCTGCTCGGCGCCGATCTCGGGGTCGATGACATCACCGCGGTGGACGACGGCCAGGTGGCGATCAGCGGTGATCCCGCCCTGTACGACGCCATCGCCAAGGCCTTGGCCGCGGCCAAGATCCCGGTCGCCGAGTCGGGATTCGCCAAGATCCCGGAAAACACCGTGGCCATGGACGCCGCCGCCAGCGAGGCCCTGCAAGGGTTGCTCGATGCCCTCGACGAGCACGACGATGTCCAGGACGTCTATCACAACGGGGCGTGGCCCGAGGGTTGACGCCCCGGCCCTTGCCCATCACCGGGGGGTTGATAGAAACCCCGCCCCCACTGGAGAATACCATGTCCCGCGGCATGCACCGGCACCGCTCGATCCGTCTCACGAACCTGCGGGCCACCCGCCTCGAGACCCGAGCCGCGAACGCCCCGGCCAAGAACAAGGCCACCGAACTCCGCGCCGCCCGCCACCGCGCTGCGCTCGCCAAGGCCACCGGCACCGATCTGAACCCCGCCGTCAAGAGCTGGGTCGCCAAGCAGGTCGGCAAGCCCTTCACCAAGGTCACCGCCGCCGAGATCGCCGCCCTCGTCAAGGGCTGAGCCGTTTCAACGGCGCCCCTGCGGCCCACCCGGACCGGCACCGATCCCTGATCGGTGCCGGTGCTCGTTTTCAGGCGCCCCAGGCGTGGGCCTGGAGATCCTCCAGGGTGCACCACTCCAGCGCCTTTTCGTGGGTCGCCGCGAGCACCACCTTGGGCGCGCAGCCGGCCTTGAAGGCCTCGGCCCAGCGCGGGGCGCACAGACACCATTGGTCCCCGGGATTCAGGCCGGGGAATCCCCATTCCGGATGCGGCGTGCTCAGGTCGTTGCCGACCCGCTTGGAGAACGCCAGGAAGTCGGCGGTGACCTTGCAGCAGACGGTGTGCGAACCGCGGTCCGCGTCGTCGGTGCGGCAGCAGCCATCGCGGAAGAAGCCGGTCATCGGATCACGGGAGCAGTCGAGCAGGGCGGTGCCCAGCACATTGCGTTCGGCGGGAAGGATCATGGCGCAGGTCGTGGCGGTCTTCGCCCCGGATGCCAGCGCCCGCCGGCCGGGCCTCGTCAGCCGCCAGCGGCCCAGGCCGCCAGGGCCTCGGCGGCGATCTGATCCGCGGGCAGCCCCAACGCATCCGCCGCGGATCGCACCGCGTCCGCTTCGGGCTTGGCGGTCCGCCGGCCGTCCGGCCGCACCACCACCTTCACCGCCACCGGCACGCCGCGCACCGTGACAGCGACCGCCTCCCGGGGCAGGATCCGCCGGGCGTGCAGGGACCGGCGCACCC
>CAMCAC010000222.1 GCA_945872305.1 Candidatus Kuenenia stuttgartensis
TCCTCGCAGGCGGACCCATGCCCGCCTGCGGCGGGTGCCCACGGCAGGTTCGAGTCCCCCACATGGCGTTCCGGCTGGGGTTCTGCTTTGGTGCCCACGGCCGACCCTCGGGGACCTCGGGCCGGCTCACCGGGCCGCAGGCCGCGCAGGCGGCCTGCGGGGCCTGCGGCCCACCCGCTTCGCGGTTCGAGTCCCCCACAAAGCGTTCCGGCTGGGTTTCTCCTTAGGTGCGCGCGGGGGAACCCGAGATGCGCCGCCTCAGACTCACAGCCAACCGTGGCGACGCATCTTCCGGAACAGGGTGGCGCGGTGCATGCCCAGTTCGACGGCGACGGTGGTGCGGTTGCCGGCATGCAGGGGCCGGACACGGTCTGGCAATCCTGGCCGACCAGCCCGGCCCGCTCCAGGCCGGTCAGACGCTCCGCCGCCCGGTTGGAGGCGTGATGCGCCCCTCGCTATCCACGGTGACAACGCTTCCGGCCAGGGAGTCGAGGATGACGGCGGCGGTGCGGTCGGACATGGACCGTCCCGTCATGCCGGCGCACGGAATCCGGCGCAACCCGCGTCCAAGGCCAGGCGCGGCACTCAGTCCAGCAATTCGCTGCGCAGCTTGGCCATGGCCAGGCTCAGATCCCCGGCCTGGGTGCTCAAGGTGCCACTCACCGCGGCGGACTCCTCGGCGGCGGCGGCATGGGCGCTGGTTGCCTGTTCGATCTGTATCACCGCCGTCCGGATCCGGCCGAGATCCGCCTCCTGACCGGCGCCGGCTTCCGCGGCGCTCCCGGCCAAGCGGGCCGCATCCCCGGCGGCGGCGGCGATCCGTCCGAAACCGGCCACCACCTGCCCCTGCAGTCCTTCGCGCAAGTGCTGCTGCAAACCAGCCGAGGCGGCGACCAGGGCGGCGACCCGTCGGCCCACCTCGGCCATGTGCTCCGCCGAGCGGCGGGATTCCTCGGCGCTCCGCCCCGCGAGGGAGCGCACCTCGTCGGCGACCACCGCGAAACCGGCACCCGCCTCGCCGGCGCGGGCCGCCTCCACGGCGGCATTGAGGGCAAGCAGATTCGTCTGGAAGGCGATGGCATCGATGGTCTCCACCACCGCGGTGCTCGCCCTGCCGGCGCTCTCGATGCCGGTTATGGCCTCCTGCACCTCGCCAAACCTCCGTTCGGCCTCGGCGACCAATCCCTCGGCCGCCTCTCCACCGGCCCGAGCGGCGGAGAGGGTGCGGCTGGCGAAGGCATCCACCTCGCGAGCGGTGCCGGCGACCGAGCGGGCGAGTTCGGAGACCGCGGCCACGCTGGCGGTCGTCTCCTCGATCTGCGCCGCCTGTTCACTTGAAGCAGCGGCACCGGACTGGGCCCCCGCGGCGACTTGCCCGGCGGCATCCGCAACCACGCCAGCCCCGTCGATGGCCGCCGACACGATGCCGGCGACGCGGCCCATGACCCGGCGTGCAACCCAGCCGATCGCCACGGTGGCGCACAGGATGATCCCCAGGATGCCCACCACCGAGGCCTGGATCCAGCCGACGGTGGCGGCGCGGTCCTCATGGATCTCGGCGGAGAGGACGGCCGCGCGTTCGCGCAGATCGATGAGCAGGCCGCGGTACTCCCGCCACAGCGGGGTCTGCTCCTGGTTCAGGCGTGCGATGGCAGCTCCGCGGTCGTCCTTGGCCAGCAGATGGATCGCCGCATGGATGCCGCGGTCGCGGGTGAAGCGATCGCCGATCTGAGGCAGAAGCGACGCCACCGTGGCACCCCGGGGCCAAGACTCCACCGCCGTGCGCAGCCCGACCAGGCCGGTGGCGAACGAATCCTCGGCCTTGGCGTAATTCTCATAGGCGGTGCGCTTGCCGGGATCGAGGATGATGTTCCGGGTCGCCTGCCCCATCTGCAGACCGTCGGCCATCAGACGCTCCGCCCGACCCCGGAGGTCGCTCGCGGTCAATGCCTCCCGGTCGACCCGATCGAGCCGGACGAGCAGCAGCAGGATGGTCGCCATCCCGATCGCAGCGAGGAGGATCATGCCGATGAAGGCCGTGCGAAGGATCCGGGAGAGGGACATGGTCGAGGATACCCCGCTCCCGTCCGGGGATCAATCGGACAGGAGCGGTTGTCGATCGTCGGACGGGTTCGAGTACCATGTCGCAGGTCACTCCGCGCGGAAATTCCCGTCCGGCGATGCGCGCCCAACTGCAAACGATGCGCACTCGCCCAGGCCCTCGGGGCCCGGGAGAAGGGATGACCGCCGATCCCGCCATTGGGCCCGTCCACGCGCACCGCCACCGTACCGGATCCACGCCGTGGCCGCCCCAGGCCAGTCCGGCGTTCCCGCTGCTTGCCCGGACGACGGCGATCCGTGGGGTGATTCCCGGCGCGGCGACCCGGGCCGTGACGCGGAGAAAGCATGACCGGATTCGACCTGAAGGCCGCCACCTGGGACGAGGATCCGCAACGCAGGGAACTCGCCGCGGCGATCGCCGGGGCGATGTTCGCGGTCCTTGGGCTGCGACCGGGGGAGCGGCTGCTCGACCTCGGCTGCGGCACCGGGCTGGTGGGACATGCCCTGGGCCAGGTGACCGGGGACCTGCTCGGGATCGATGTGTCGGCGGCGATGGTCGCGCGGTTCCGGGCCAAGACCGCCGACCGCCCGGGCCTGCGCGCCGAGGTGCGCGACCTGCTCGCAGCGCCGCTACCGCCGGGATCGGTGGATGCGGCGGTCAGCGCCATGGCTTTCCACCATCTGCCGGACCCGGACGGGATGCTGCGCGCCCTGCATGCGGCAACCGTCCCGGGCGGGCGGCTGGCAATAGCGGATCTCGAATCCGAAGACGGCTCGTTCCACGGTGCCGAGAAGGTCCCCTGGAACGGTTTCGACCCGGCCGTCTTCACCGCGCGTCTGACCGCCACCGGCTGGCAGGAGCCGGCTTGGCGGCGGGTCCACAGCATCACCAAGGGTGGGCGCATCTACCCGGTGTTTCTGGCCACCGCCCGACGGAGCGGATCCCTTTCACGCTGGTCCGACACCGGCTGACGGCCCGGCGCCATGCTGCGCGAGGGCCGCGCTCCATGCCGGCAAGGGTGGCGGCACGTCGTGACCCGTACCGTTCCATTCACGACGGATCGCCAGCCGGTCACCGGGGGTGGGCTTCCTGCCCACCCCCGGAACGCGCCTCCGGCGCTCCCCATCGCAGCCTGCGGCTGCTCAGAACGACACGGCCCCACGCACCCACCAGGACCGGCCGGGTTCGTTGACCCGCCCGGTGGCAGGATCGAGGACGTTGCTTTTATCCAGGTGCTCGGCGTAGGTGCGGTCGAACAGGTTGTCCGCGCCGGCGCCCAGTTCGATGGCCGGCCCGGGCCGCCAGACCACCGACCAGTCGAGCACCGCCCAGCCCGCGGAGGGCCCCGGATCCTGGGCGGAACCGGTGGCCGGATCGTCATCGACCCGGTCCTGGCTGTCGGCCCAGCGCACCCGGAACTCCGTCGCCAGGACATCGCCCCGGTGGAACCGGGTGAACACGGAGCCCGACCAGGGCGGGATCTGGGCGAGCGGCACGCCGGTGTCGCGGTCCTCACCCCGGGTCCAGTGGGTGTCCGCGCCGAGGTCGCACCACCCGGTCGCCGCCAGTTCGCCCGCGGCGCTCCACCCCCACAACCACGCCTCGCCGTTGCGGTAGATGGTCCCGCCGTCCGCGACCAGCACCCCCTCCTGTCCCCGGGCGCGATCGCGGCGGATGGCATCGGCGATCCGGTCCATCCAGGCATCCGCCTTCAGGAATCCCACCCCCTCACGATCCCACTCGCCGCGCAGCTCCGCCACCTGATGCGTCTCCGCATCGAGCTCCGGATTACCGACCCAACGATTGGCCGCCATGGGATTGCTTGCATCCATGGCGATGTAGCGCTCGGTGATGTCGGCGGCGCGTTGCTGCCGGGACAGGCGCAGGCCCACCTCGACATCCCCCCGCCGCCAGTCCAGGCCGGCCACCACGCCCGCCAGGGTCTCGTCGCGATCGTCAGCCACCGCGCCGTAGGAGGCGGCGTACAGGGCATCCGGCGTGCGCAGCGGGCCAGCGGGATCCACCGCGGTGGCATCCGCGGAGCTGCGCACCTGGTCCACCCGGGCCCCGGCATAGACGGTCCACTCCCCGAACGGCTGGCGCAGATCCGCGTAGGCACCGAAGCGGTCGATGGTGGCATCCGGCCATACCACCGCGTTCAACGAGGTCAGGGTCGGGCCGGCCCAGCGGCGGGCGTCCTGGCTCTGCCGGACCCCGTCCAGGCCCAGGCCCAGGGTCCCCGACCCCACGGCCAGCTCCATCTCCGCTTCCAGACCCTGGCCGTCACTGATGGTGTCGGTCTGCATCTTCATCGGCGCGGTGAGCGGGCGCAGGGAAAAATTGTCCATGACATGATCGACGCGGCTCACCCATGCCCCGGCGCTCAGGGACCG
>CAMCAC010000223.1 GCA_945872305.1 Candidatus Kuenenia stuttgartensis
GGGTCCCGTGGATCCGTGGTCGAGCGGTTGATGGCACCGGTCTTGAAAACCGGCAGGGGCCTCCGGTCCCTCGTGAGTTCGAATCTCACCGGATCCGCCATCAGGCTTGAACCCCCGTCCGTGGTCCTCCTCTCATCCAGGAAGGCCGCTGGCGGGGGTTCATGCCTGATGCCGACTCGCGGGAGCCACGTCCAGCCGGGTGGCCAGAGCCACGGATCGCCGAGTTGCACTCGGCCGGGTGACCAGAGGACCTTCGATCCCGGGCCGGACATCCCCGCCACCCGCTCGGCCGAGTGCAACTCGGCGATCCGGAATGGCTCGAAACCCGGAACCCGGAACCCGAAACCCTTGATCACACACCCCCCGGGCGGCCGGGGACGGGGGACCGGACCAGAGGGCCGTGCAGGGGTAGCCTGCCCGGGACGGGCGCACCGTCCCAGGGGGTTCCATGGACGCATTTCCGGTGGCGTGGGGTCTGGACATCGGCCACGCCAGCATCAAGGCCGTCAAACTCGCCCGGACCGGGGATGGCGTCACCGTGCTCGGTTATGCCATCGAGCCCTTGCCCGTCGGTGAGAACCTGGATCGCGACAAGACCCTGATCACCGCCCTCGGGCAGCTGGCCGCGCGTGAGGAGTTCGGCTCCACCCCGGTCATCGCCGCCCTGTCCGGCAAGCAGGTCTTCGCCCGCACGGTCAATGTGCCGATGCTCGGGACCAAGAACCTGGACCGCATCGTCGAACTCGAGGCGCGCCAACAGATCCCCGGCGATTTCGATGCGGTGGAATGGGGGTACCATCTGTGCCCCGGTGCCGACGCGGCGAGCTACGATGTCGCCCTCTTCGCGGTCAAGCGCGAGATCATCCAGGAACTGATCGACAAGACCAAGTCCGCGGGCATCAACCTGATGGGCGTGGCGCCCTCGTCCCTCGCCCTGTGCAATTTCGTCCGCTACGACCAGAACTTCCCCAACGAGGAGACGGTGATCATCCTCGATGTCGGCGCCGAGAACTCGGATCTCGTGTTCTACCAGGGTGACACCCTGTCGATCGGCTCCCTTGACACCTGCGGCGCCGATATCACCCGCGCATTCATGAAGAAGTTCCGCGTCTCCTTCGAGGAGGCCGAGAAGCTCAAGCGCGAGGTCGGCGACAGCCGGCAGGCCGAGCGCATCATCAAGGTGATCGAGAGCAGCCTGAACGATCTGGTCGCCGGCGTGCAGCGCCGCATCGGCTTCCACAAGTCGCAGCGCCCAGACGCCAAGCTCGAGAACCTGGTCATCTCGGGCAACACGTTCCGCATGCCCGGCCTGCCGGAGTACCTGGCGGAGCGGTTGCGCTACACCATCAACATCCTCGAGGACCTGGACCGCATCAAGATCGACGCGGGCCTGCCCAAGGACCATTTCATGCACGACCTGCAGGGCCTGGGCACCGCCCTCGGGCTCGCCCTGCAGGGGACCGGCGTCGCCAGCGCCAAGGTCAACCTGATGCCCAGCCAGCTGCGCGTGCAGCGGCTGATGAAGGCCAAGCGCTGGGCCGGCGTGGCGGCCGTGGCGCTGCTCGGGGCCGGCTTCGCCGCGACGTGGACCGTCAAGCAGGACCGGGTCGCCGACAACGCCTGGATCGCGGCCAAGATCCAGGACACCGCGAAAGAGAACACCGACCGCTCGAAGGGGTCCAACGAGATGCTCGGCACCGTCGCCGAGAAGGCCGCGACCCTGCGCCGGTTCGCCGACATCGGGGTCCAGCAGGGCGCGGTGAGCGCCCCGTTGGATGCCGTGCTCGGACTGCTCGAAGACACGGTGCGCAGGCTCGGCCCCCAGCGCGACACCTCGCAGACGCCGAGTGCCACGCTCCAAGGCATGTTCCTCGACTCCCTGATCATCCCGGATGCCGGCGTGATCCAGGATCCCTTCCGGCCCCTCGCCGTGCCGCGCGCCATCGCGCTCACCGTGCGCATCCCGGCCAACGAACGCTCGTCGAGCCTGATCCAGGGCCTGCAGGCGGATCTGCGCAAGATCCCCGTGCCGGAGTCGTTCCGCACCCGTCATCCGGCCTGGCGCGCCTGGTCCGCGGCCGCCGACGCCGCGAAGTCCCGCGGCGAGACGCCACCGGCCGAACCCCCGTTGTTCCGCGAGGTCCAGACCACCTCCGAATCCGAGGTGGCGGACAGCTACTGGTATGTCGACGAGCATAATCTCGACGCCGGGGGCAACCTGGCGCCGCTCCGCCTGGAACGGCGGATCGCCATGCGCCAGGTGACCGTGACCTGCACCTTCGGCGGGGAGGCCCAGCCATGAACGCCAAGGACCTCAAGCCGTGGATCTTCTGGATCGTCTGCGGCGTCCTCGCCGTGGCGATCGTGATCACCGCCGTGGTGATCGAGCCGACCAGCGCCAAGGGCAAGGCTGCCGCCACCCTCAAGAAGGAGGCGGACAACCAGCTCGGCGCCCTGGCCGAACTGAAGCGGCGGGCCGGCAACAACCCCTACGCCCGCACCTTCGACCCGGAGCGGCCAGATGATCTCAACGCCCTGACCAGCGACCATGTGGTGCCGCCGGCCTGGGAACGGGTGCTCCGCCCGCACGTCGACAGTTACGACGTGCAGACCGCGCAGATCAAGTCGTACCTGGCCGAGCGCAGTGCGTGGTTGCATAGCCCGATCAGCACCAGCACCGACAATTTCGACTGGTACACGGAATACGAACGCCAGACCGCGGGCCTCCTCCGCCGGCTCGGGGATTCCGGCTGCCTTGCGCTGGCCCCCGAGGCCAACCTCTCCGAGGACGCCCCCCTCCGCGCGTCGATCGGCCTGTTCACCAAGTCCGGCAATTTCGTCAGCGATCAGGCCCAGCGCCAAGCGCTGTCCCGCACCTACCGCCATATCGAGCACATCGTCAGCCGGGTCATGGACGCCCGGGGCCGGATCGTCGAGAATCCGGTCGTCCAGCCGGTGGCCGGCGATGTGCCTCAGGCCACCGTCCCCGCCCGCATCGTCCAGCTCAGCATGGCGGAACCGGATGAGCCCCTGGGCGGCCAGATGGCCGGGCTCGGCACCGGACGCCGCGCCACCCTGCGTCTCGAAGGCCCCGCCGCCGCCCTCCAGGCGGTGGCATCCCGGCTGGAGAGCAACGAACGGGCCGACCGGCCGATCACGGTGGTGGCCGGCCTCGATCTGGGTCGCCGGCCTTCCGCCGGACCGGGCGCGAACCGTGACCGGCCCGCCGAGGACCTCACGATGGAGATCCGGCTCGTGGTGCTCGACTTCTCGGGGCTCGCCCAGTCCCAGCCGCCTGCCAACGCCCCGGAGGCCAGCCCATGAGCGCCCCCCGCTTCCTCATCAACCACGGTGAAAAGGTCGGGGTGGCCGTCATCGCCGCCGGCGTCGGGGTGTGGGTGTGGTCCACCGCCGCCGATTCCGGGCTGAAGCCCAAGGGCAACGTCGAACGGGCCGCGGTGGAGGCCGACTTCCAACGCATCGACCAGGCCCTGTCCAGCACCCAGGAACCCAAGCTCCGCCCGGCTCCCGGGTACCTGGACCAGTTGCGCGGCCTGCTCGCCCAGGACGTCCCCGCCCGCCCGCGCATGGGCTGGCTGAGCGTCCACCCGGATGTCGGTCCGATCATCAAGCACAAGCCGTTCTTCTATGTCTACGAGGTCCCGCAGGTCGGCCTTGCCGCCAGCGACCAGGTCGGCTCGATCGTTCTGTCGATCACCGTGCCCACCCCTACCCGGGGCACCGACAAGGACGCCCGGGTCACCGACGCCAACGTCATGGAATGGACCCGCAGCGACGGTTCCACCGTGGTCAACCGCGCCCGCCGGGCGGCGGTCCAGATCGAGGTCAAGACCGGCGAGGGCGCTTGGCGCCCCCTGAGCGGCAAGGGGGTGCTCCCCGGCGGCGTCGTTCCGCTCGCCCAGATCCCCAAGGGCACCCTTGAGATTCCCGGCATGGAACCCTGGGCCAAGCACCAGTTCCGCGCCCGGCTCGTCGTGCTGGCCACCGCCTTCGATCCGGTCGCCCACGCCCAGACCCGATCCAGCGTGCTGGTCCATCCCAGCCCGTTCGTGGCCGCCGGCCAGAACGGCCTGGGCGAGATCAAGCGGCTCATGGAGCAGTGGCCCGACGCCCGTGACCCGGAGGCCGAGGCACGGCTCCTCCGCCCGTTCATGTCCGCGACCGCGGGCTTGGCGCCGGAAGCCCTCGCCGCGCTTGCACCCAAAGCCCTTGATGCCCTGTTCATGGGGCCCCAGGGAGACGCGGTCGAAGTGACCGTGACCAGCGATACGCGGTTCGCCCTGCGCTCCGCCTCGGTCACCGACAGCGGCGCCACCGCCAGGATCTTCGTCACCAAACAGTTCCGCCTGGCCAGTGGCAAGTCCGCCTGGCTTGAAGCG
>CAMCAC010000224.1 GCA_945872305.1 Candidatus Kuenenia stuttgartensis
TCGGCTGAGCCGGACTCCCACTGCCTCGAACGTACCGGATTCCCCCATGCCGAGCCATGCTCGTCGGTCCCGGATACAGGACCGACCTTCATAGGGACCGCCGAGCACCGCTCGGCTGAGCCGGACTCCCACCGCCGCGAACGTACCGGATTCCCCCATGCCGAGCCATGCTCGGCGGTCCCGATACCAATCGCTCCGATCAGTCCTTCACCGCCGCACCACCGCCACCGCCAGGGCGATGGCAGCGCCGGTGGCACAGAGCAGCCGGCCGGTGGGATCCGGGGCCCAGGCGGCGGCAACGAGGAGGACCGCCGCGGCGATCCAGGGCCACGGGGCGGCGGCGCGGACTGGGGCCGGCGGCACCGCCACCAGCCGGTCCACCCGCTCCGGCAGGTCCCACCAGCGCTCGACCCGGCGACGGAACCGGCGCCACTGCCAGTGCAGTTCGTCCACCGGCTGGCGCAGCACCAGCCGGGTCAGCTCGGGCCGGGCGAGGGCGATCAGGTTGCGGTCCGGCACCAGGCTCACGCACACCCCTTCGAGCAGGCCCGTGGCCCGGGACAGGAGCACCGTGTTCCTGGGCAGCACCACGCCGCGCAGGTTGCGCAGGAAGCGGTCCATGGCCTCGGCCACCGCCTGGCCCCGGGCACTGGCCAGAACCTCCGCCGGGGGCTTGTCGCCGATGGCGCCCAGGGCCTCCCGGGCGAGGCGGCGCAGCTCCGGCAGATCCGCCTCGGGCATCACGAAGCCGAGGTCGAGCACCGCGGCCACGAGCGCGTCCGGATCGCGCCGGGCCAGGGCGAGCAGGAACCGGCGGTAGGCGGCGGCCTCGTCCTCGGTGACCTCGGCGACCATGCCGAAATCCAGGAGCCACAGCTCCCGCCGCTCCGGGTCGTAGAGCAGGTTGCCGCCGTGCGGATCCGCATGGAACAGCCCCAGGTCGAGCAACTGGGCGAGGAAGCCCTTGACGAGCAGCTTCGCCACCCGTTCCCGCTCAGCCGGGGCGATGGCGGTGAGATCGGTGCGGGCCAGGGACGCGCCCGGCGCAAAGGCCATGGTCAGGACCTTGGGCCCGGACCACTCCGCGAGCACCGCGGGCACTCGCAGACCGATCCGGCCCAGGGGATCGCGCAGGCGTTCCGCCGCCTCCGCCTCCAACCGGTAGTCCATCTCCCGCCGGCTGATCATCGCCACCTCGTCGGCGATGCGCTCCAGGGGCCAGCCGGGCAGAGCGAGCCGGAGCAGGCGCAGGGCCAACCGTAGCACCACCAGATCCGCCGCCACCGCCCGCTCCAGACCCGGATACTGGATCTTCACCGCCACCGCGCTGCCGTCCGGCATCCGGCCACGGTGGACCTGGCCGATGCTGGCGGCGGCGATGGCCGCGGGCTCCAGCACCGGGGCATCGGCGCGCCCGGCCCAGGCGGCGGCCACCACCGGCGCCACCACCGCCCATGGCCGGGCCGGGGCCTGGTCGCGCAGGCCGGCGCAGGCGTCCGCGTAGGCGGCGGGGATGATGTCCGGCCGGCTGCCCAGGTACTGGCCGATCTTGATCAGCAGGGCGCCGTGGCGGCGGATGTGCCGGACCAGGGCGGCGGCGCCCCGGCGCTCGACGACGCCGCGCAACCAGCGCCGCACGGATGCGGGCATGGGCGCCTTGAGCACCAGCGCATAGCCCACCGCCAGCCGCAGCAGCAGCCACAGCCCGCCGATCAGGCGGGGCAGGGCGGCGAGCATCAGGTGGCCGGGGGCGGCGCGGGCTCGTCGGCGAGGCGGGTTTCCCAGGCCTTGAGCCGTTCCTGGGCGGCGTGGACGCCGCTGCGGGCGGCGGCGCGCAGTTCGCGCTCGACCTCCGGCGGCATCCAGTGGCGGAAGGCCGCCTTGGCGGCGGCGCCCAGGTGCTCCCGGGCCTCCTTCAGATGGTCGCAGGCGGTATCGTTCATGACCGTGATTCCATCGTGTTTCCGGCGGAAGTCACGCGAAGCGCGGCCAGCTCCACACACCCGGTTGCCCGCCGCGCCGGGACCCCACCGTGCCCGCCCATGCCCACTCGCATCGCCCCCGTCACCGTCGGTTCCGGCCCCGCCAAGGTCGTGGTCGGCGGCCCCCGCCCGGCCCTGATCATGGGCCCCTGCGTCATCGAATCCGAGGCCCACGCATTGAAGATGGCGGGCATCGTGAAGAAGGCCGCGGCAAAGGCCAAGCTGCCGGTCATCTTCAAAGCCTCGTTCGACAAGGCCAACCGCACCAGCCACAGTTCGTTCCGCGGCGTCGGCATCGACGAGGGCATGCGCATCCTCGCGCTCATCAAGCGGCGCACCGGTCTGCCGGTGACCACGGATGTGCACGAGGTCTGGCAGGCGGAACAGGCCGCCGAGGTGGTCGACCTGCTCCAGGTCCCCGCCCTGCTCTGCCGGCAGACCGACCTGGTCGAGGCCTGCGCCCGCACCGGTGTCGCCACCAGCATCAAGAAGGGCCAGTTCCTCGCCCCGTGGGACTGCCGGAACATCGTCGACAAGTTCTACGCCGTGGCGCCGGCCAAGAACGGGGGCAAGCGGCGGCTCATCCTCATCGAGCGCGGCACGAGCTTCGGCTACAACACCCTGGTCACGGACTTCCGCGGCCTGCCGATCATGCGCGCCCTGGGCGTGCCGGTGATCTTCGACGCCACCCACTCGGTCCAGGCCCCGGGCGGCAAGGGCACCAGCTCCGGCGGCGCCAGCCATTTCGCGCCGATGATGATGCGCGCCGCCCTGGCGGTGGGGGTCGAGGGCATCTTCATGGAGACCCACGACGATCCCGCCAAGGCCCTGAGCGACGGCCCCAACAGCATCCCCACCGGCGCCCTTGCCAGCGTGCTCAAGGACATCGCCGACCTGCACGCCTGCCTGGGCCGCCGGGATCCCCCGCAGCCGCGCTGAGCGCGGCCGGTTGCGGGCTCGCTCCGCTCGCGTTCCGGGCCCGGCCCTGACGGGCGGGCGTTGCGGGTTGCGGGCGCTCCCCGCAGGCCCGGACCGGAATCAGGGGGCCAATCGCAATGGTATGTAGCGACTCACCTTTCAGATTTCGAGGTTTACAGGAGTTCGGGAGATCACGGAGGGCCGTGGAGCATGTCGTAAAGCTCTCCGTGGCCCTCCGTGATCTCCCGCCCTCCTGTTAGCCTCGACTATAGACCGTTGCTTAATGCCATTGGGGCCAATCGCAGCTCGATGTCGTCGAACCAGGCCCGGCCGGAGCCCTGGCAGCGCAGTCGGAAGTCCAGGAACGGTCCCAGGTCGCTGGCGGTGAACACCGTCTCGACCCGGGTCCAGCCGGCGCCGGCGGCGGCGCGGTTGGTGGCGACCTCGCCCAGGCGGGTCGCATCGTGGGGCGAGTATTCGTAGAAACTGCCTCCGAGCCACGCCTCGGTGCCCGGCTCGCCCTCGACGAACACCCAGGCGGCCATGCGGTAGCGCGCGTTCGCATCCAGGTCGATCTGCGGCGAGGTGACGAATCCGTTCAGGCCGAGGGGCTTCGCCGGATCCGCCGCGGTGACGACGATGGAGCGCGAGCCGGAACGGGCCCGCTCGGTGCTGAGCTTCCAGGCTTCGCCCCACAGCGCCCGCTCGGTGGTGGTCAGGGGCCGCGGCTGGTCCTCCAGATCGTCGACCCGGCCGACCCGGATCATCGGCAGGGCCACCCCGTCGAACGCATCGAAGGTCGCGGTGCGCCCGAGTTCCGCGGCGGTCTCCGGGGGCAGCCCGGACAGCCGCAGGGTGGCGGCCACCCGGAAGCGGCCGTCCGCCTCCGGCTTCTCGGGCAGCGAGAAGGAAATGTGTTGGTCCTGCCAGACATTGCAGGTCTGGGAGGTCCCGGTGCCGTTGCTGGCGAGATACGACATCACCACACCCCGGCCCCGGGAGCGGTCCCCGGTTCCCGGCAGCCAGGCGATGAAGCCGCCGTCGCGGATGGTCAGGCCGTTGCGGTCGGACTTGTCCGCGGCGGCCGGATTGTTGGCCCAGCCCACCAGGCCGCCCCCCTTCGGGGTCAGCACCGTGCGGTCGTAGCGGCCGCGCTCCGGCCACGGGCAGGACATCTGGCCGGGCATGGTGTTGCTGAACTCGATGGTGCGCTTCCGGGCGTCGTCGGTGCTCAGGCGGAAATCCAGGGTCGCGGTGTAGCCCAGGACCGGATCGAGGGCGATCACCGCGGTGCACACGCTCTCCGCCTTGCGCTTGCGGGTCCAGGTCTCGCTGAAGGTCAGTGTGATGGTCGCCCCGCCGCCACTGACCGCGAGCCCGTTCTGCTGGCTGCTGATGTACTGCCCGTCGTACCACAGGCCCAGGCTGGCCCGGGTGCCGAAGCAGTGGGCCCAGTGGTAGCGGGTCGGCCACACCGGATCCGCCACCGCATCGTC
>CAMCAC010000225.1 GCA_945872305.1 Candidatus Kuenenia stuttgartensis
AACCGGTTCCGTTGGTGGCTCCATGGACCCTGGGCGGCGGCGCCACCTGGGAGGCGGCAGACTGGGTGTGGATCTCCGGGTCGGTCACCTGGATCGACGAGAGCCGCCGGGGCTCCGACTACCAGGGCGACAGCCCGGACATCCCGGACCGCACCCAGGTCGCGGCCCGGGTAGGCGGCAGCATCAACCGCCTGCGCTGGTCCGCGGCGATCCAGCATTGGCTCGACGACCAGCCCTACGATACGGGATTCTACTCGTCCTTCAGCGGCGCCTACAACGCGTATCCGTATGCACCGACCACGCTGTCCGCCAGCGTCGGGATGACCTTCTGAATGAATCCCCTGCTCACCGTCCTGGTCCTGGTCCTCGCCGCCGTCGGTCTCCTGACGGGGCCGGTGGGGTTGTCGGACCTGGGCTGGGACGGCGTGCTCGCCCTACGCGGCTGGCGGGTGCTGGCCGCGGCCCTGGCGGGCGCCTGCCTGGCGGTGGGCGGCTGCCTGGTCCAGGCCCTGTTCCGCAATCCCCTCGCGGAACCGGGTCTGATCGGGGTCGGGGCCGGGGCGAATCTCGGCGGCATGGCCGCCCTCGCCCTGTCCGCGGCCCTGCCCTGGCTCCCGGCGGAGGCCCTGATCCCGGTGCTGGCGGTGACCGGCGGTCTGGGGGCGCTGCTCGTCCTGGCGGCGGTGGCCCGGCGGGTGGTCGATGGCGCCACGGTCCTGCTCGCGGGCATCGTGCTGTCCCTGCTCCTGTCCTCGATCGCCACCCTGCTCACGAGCCTGGTGATGGACGACTGGGGGCTGGCCCGGGCCATGCTCGCCTTCGGCCTCGGCGGGGTGGATGGCGCCGGGATGATCCATCTCGCCATCGCCGCGCCCCTGGCGGCGGCGGGGCTGTGGGGCGCGTGGCGGGCGCGGACCGCCTGCGATCTGCTGCTCTCCGGCGATGAGGAGGCCGCGACCCTCGGCTTGGATGTGGCCGCCCGGCGGCGCTGGCTGCTGACCTGGACCGCCCTGCTCGTGGCGGCGGCGGCGGCGGTGGGCGGCGCGGTCGCGTTCGTCGGATTGATCGTGCCGCATCTGCTGCGCCGGCGGCTCGGGCCCGGCCATGGCCGGCTGATCCCCGCCGTGGCGCTGGGCGGGGCGGCCTGCGTGCTGGCCTGCGATGCCCTGGTCCGGGCCCTGCCCACCAACGGCGCCCTGCCCCTGGGGGTGGTGACCGGGCTGGTCGGGGCGCCGCTGTTCGCGGCGATCCTGCTGCGGAGGCCATCGTGATCCGCGCCGCGGGCGTTCGGATGTCCCTGGACGGCCGGCCGGTGCTGGCGGGGATCGACCTGGATCTGCGGGCCGGGGAGCTGGTGGCGGTGATCGGCGCCAACGGCGCCGGCAAGAGCACCTTCCTCCGCGCCTGCGCCGGACTCCTGCCCTGCGCCGGGGTCACCCTGGACGGAGTGCCGGTGGCCGCGATGCCGGCGCTGTCCCGGGCCCGCCGGATCGCCTGGCTCGGCCAGCGCAGCCCGTTGGACGCGGGATTCGCGGTGGCGGCGGTGGTGGCCCAGGGGCGCTTTGCCGCCGGTCCGGATACCGCCGCCGTCACCACCGCCATGGACCGCTGCCGGATCGCGGATTTGGCGGAGCGGCGCTTCGACCATCTGAGCGGCGGCGAACGCCAGCGGGTGCTCCTGGCCCGGGCCCTGGCCCAGGGTGCTGACCACCTGCTGGCGGACGAGCCCACCGCTCACCTCGACCCGGCCTCCGCGGCGCGGATCCAGGCGGTGCTCACCGCCACCGCCCGAGCCGGCGCTGCGGTGCTGGTGGCGACCCACGATCTCGGCTGGGCCCGGCAGGCGGACCGGGTGATGATCCTGGCGGACGGCCGCTGCACTGCCCTGGAAGCCGGCGCCGACCTGACCCCGGCCCAGGTTGAAGCCGCCTTCCAGGTCCGCATCCGCACCGACGGCTGGCGGGCAGCGGAGGTGGCGGATGACCGCTGAACGCCTGGTGCTCGCCTTCACCCTGGTCATGGCGGCGGTGGCGGGCTGGCGGCTCGCGCCATCGGCGATCGCCCCGGCGGCGGTGGCTGCGTCGACCGCCGCACCCCAGCGCATCCTGTCCTGTTCGCCGGTGGCGGATGCCTGGCTGCCGGAACTGGTGGAGCCCGGGCGCATCATCGGTGCCTCGGCGTGGTTCCGGGACCACCACCCCCTCGCCTTCCGCATCGCCGCCACCGCCGCCATCGCCAGCATCGACCGGGTCGAGGCGATCCGCGCCCTGGCCCCGGATCTCGTGGTCGTCTCCGACACGCATGGCGACCCCCGCCGGGTGGCGCGGCTCCGGGACGCGGGACTGGCCGTGCTCGACCTGGGGGCGAGCGCCGGGCGGAGCACCGCGGGCGATCAGCTCCGGGCCCTGGGTGTTGCGGTCGGAGCCACGGACCGGGCCATGACCCTGGCCCTGACCCTCGAACGCCGTCTCGCCCAGGCGGCGGCGGACATCCCGCCGGAGCGCCGGCCCCGGGCGGTGGTGGCCCAGGTGTGGGGCGACGATCTCAGCCTGGCGACCATCGGCAGCAGCGCCCACGACGCCCTGGTGGCCGGCGGGTGCATCGACGCCGCGGCGGACCGCTGGCGCGGCTGGCCGCGCATCGCCATGGAGGAGCTCGCGGCCCTGGATCCGCAGGTGGTGGTGTGCGCTGCGGGCCACGGTGACCGCCTGCGCCGGCTGCCCGGCGCCGAGCGTGTCGCGGCCTTGCACCGGCCCGGCGGTGTTGTCGAATTGGCACCGGCCCTATTGGAGGATCCTGGCCGGCTGCTGGCCGACGCCGCCGAGGCGATCCGCGCCGCGGTGCACGGTGAACCAGGCCGCTGAAGGACCGCGCCGCCGGCCTTGCGGCGTCCGCACCGGTTGGCACGGTTCGGCCCGTGAGCGAAGCGGTGAAATCCATGTTCGGCCGCATCGCCGGACGCTACGATCTCCTCAACCGGGTGCTCTCCGCCCGCCGGGATGTGGCGTGGCGCAAGGGCGCCCTGGATCTCGTCGAGGGGCATCCGGCCGAGGTCCTGGACCTTGCCTGCGGCACCTTCGATCTGGGCATCGAGGCCATCGAACAGGGCAAGGCGGTCCGGGTCCACGGCTGCGACTTCTGCCAGCCGATGATGGTCGCCGGCGCCGCCAAGCGGCAGGGCATCGCGGTGAGCGCCACCACCGGTGACGCCCTGCACCTGCCCTACGCCGACGGCTCGTTCGACCTCGCCATGGTCGCCTACGGCTGGCGCAACTTCGGCGACCCCGCCGCCGCCGCCCGGGAACTGCACCGGGTGCTGCGCCCCGGAGGCCAGCTCCTGATCCTGGAGTTCTTCCGCCCGGAGCGGCTGTGGCCGCGGTTCTTCTCGGCCACCTTCAACCGCATCGTCCTGCCCACCGTGGGCGGGCTGCTTGCCGGCGATGCGGCGGCCTACCGCTACCTGCACACCTCGATCCGCGGCTTCCTGTCCACCACCCAGGCGGATGACTGCCTGGCCGGGGCCGGTTTCGCCCGTCGTCGCTGGCGCTCCTTCTTCGGCGGCGTGAGCCACGCCGTGTGCGCCGCCCGCTGACGCCATGCTCGTCCTCCTCATCCGCATCCTGTTCGTCGTCCTCGCCGTCCTGGTCGGCTGGGCGAACTCGTCCTTCTTCACCCTCGGCCTGGCGGACGACCTGCCGCCGTGGTCCGGGGGCGTGGTCGGCTTCTCCATCGCCATCACCCTGATCGCCGCGGAACAGGCCTTCCGCCGGCGCTTCACCCGGTCGATCGTGGCGGTGCTCATCGGCGTGTCGGGCGGTCTGGCCCTCTCGATGCTGACCATCGGTGCCATGTCGCTGGTCATCCAGGACGATGCATTGCGCAATCGCCTGGATCTGCCCATCGCCCTGGTCATCACCTACCTCGTGGTCGTGCTGGTGGTCCAGAATGTGGACCGCCTGCGGCTGATCGTCCCTTTTGCGGAATTCCGGCCGGAGCGCATCGACGGCGTCTCGGTGGTCATCGAACCCGAGGCCCTGGCCGACGGCCGCCTGCGCGGGCTGGTCGAGGGCGGGCTCCTGGTCGGCGCAGTGGCCATCCATCGCAGCGCCCTTGCCCTGTGGGAGCGCCGGGCCGCGGATGCGGATCCCGCGGTGGCGGTGCGTGGGCGCCGGGCCCTCGCCCTGGTGGCGGACCTGCGTGGCCTGGGGGTACCCCGGGTCGAGATCGACGACACGGAACTCCCCGGCCACTCGGATCCCACCGACGCGGCCCTGCGCCTGGCCCGCCTGAGCAACGCCCGTGTCGTCACCGCGGATCCCTCCGCCGCGGACCGCTGCCGGGCCGAGGGGCTGCGCCCCCTGCACCTGCCCGCCCTGGCGGTGGCCCTGTC
>CAMCAC010000226.1 GCA_945872305.1 Candidatus Kuenenia stuttgartensis
GTGTAGCCCGGCAGGGGGTGGAACTCGTGGGCGGCGGCCTGGGCCAGCAGGGCGGCGGCGGTGGCGGCCACCTGCTCGCCCAGGGCCAAGCAGCGGTGCTTCTGCCACAGCCGGAGGTCGGTCAGCACCTGGTCGTTGCGGCTGCGGCCGGTGTGCAGGCGCTTGCCCGGCTCCCCCAGACGCTCGGTCAGGAGCAGTTCGACCCGGCTGTGCACATCCTCGTCCGTGGGTTCGACGGTCCACTTCCCGTCGGCATGCTCCCGGTACAGGGTGCGCAACCCGGCGACCAGGGCGGCGCCGTCCGCCGCCGGGATGATCCCGGTGGCGGCGAGCATGCGGGCATGGGCGATGGAGCCCAGGATGTCGTAGGGCACCAGGTGCCGGTCGTAGCGCCAGTCGTCCGCCACGGTGAACGCGTGGACGAGGGCGTCGGTGGTGTCGTTGCCTTTGGACCAGATAGCCATGGGCGGCAGGGTCGGAGGCGATCCGGGTTTGCCAAGCGGCCCGCCGGGCCATCCTCCCGCCCCCATGCCCGGTCTTGGCGTCCTCCTGTCCGGTTCCGGTTCCACCTATGAGAACCTGGCCCAGGCCGGCTTCCCCATCGCGGTGGTGGTCGCCAGCCGCTCCGATTGCGGGGGGGCGGAGCGGGCCCGGCGGCTGGGCCACCCCCTGGTCGTTGCCAGCGAGCCGGCGGCGGTCACCGCCGCGCTCCAGGCCCACGGCGCCGACTGGGTCGCCATGTGCGGCTGGCTGAAATACTACGATCCCCCCGCCGCGCTCGTGGGCCGGGTGGTGAACATCCACCCCAGCCTGCTCCCGGCCTTCGGCGGCCAGGGCATGTACGGCATGCGGGTCCACCGGGCGGTCATCGCCCACGGCTGCCGGGTCAGCGGCTGCACCGCCCATCTGGTCGCCGGCGGCTACGACACCGGCCCGATCCTCGCCCAGCAGGCGGTGGCCGTCGATCCCGAGGACACCCCGGAGACCCTGGCCACCAAGGTCCAGGCCGCGGAGCGCGACCTGTACCCCCGGGTCCTGCGGGCCCTGTTGACGGACCGCTGGGTGGACACGCCGCACGGGCGTCGGCTCGACGATCGGCCCTGAACCATGATGGACTCGCCCGGGTCGGCCTTGGCCGAGCTGCGGCAGCGGGCGGCATCCGCCCATCAGCGCATCCTGGCATGGCTGCACGGCGACGGCGCCGGGACATGGTTGGTGGACCGGCTGGTGCAGGATCGCGGCTGGACCGTGGACCACGCCCGGCGGGCGGTGGATGCCTATGCCCGGTTCCTGGCCCTGGCGTCGGTGGGCCGGGGTCCGTGTCCGTCGATCTCGGTCGAGTCGGTGCGCACTCTGCACCTGTCCCATCCCGGGTATGTCCGATTCCAGGCCGGCGCGTTGGAAGGGGCCTGCACCACCGTCCTGGTCGAGGATGGATTTCCCGCCCTGGTGGAGCGCTGGCGGGCCTACCAGACCACCCTCGACGCCCACGCCCTGCTGTTCGGGCCGCCGGATCCGCTCCTATGGACGCCGGTGGAATCCCGGTTCACCGCGCCGGCGGATTTCGTCGCCTGGGCGCCGGCGCCCCGCCGCCGGATCCGGTGGTTTCTGGGTGTCGCGTTAGCGGTCGCCGGGCTCGCTGTCGTGGCCACCCGGGGATCCTGGGGTTGGCTGCTGGCGGGCGCGGGTTTGCTCACGCTGCTACTGGATCTGCTGGTCGGCAACAGCCATGAACGCTATCGCTGCCCGTCCTGCGATCTCGGCGCCATGGCCCCACAAGGCATGGATCCCATCGCTCCCAACCTGGTGCTGGGCGGATGGCGGTGCGGGGCCTGTCGTCACACGGCGGTCGAGGTCCGGCGCGGGCCGCAGTTCCGAAACAACTTCTGAGCGAGGTGGTCGTGCTGTTCGTTCCAGCCCGGGGGTCTGGACGACGACATCCACCCTGGTGCCGGAACCGATGATGGAGCCTGATTTTGGAATCTGAGCGAATGTCAGGGTCGGTCTGGAATCCGAGTGATCAGTGTCGTTGACGTAGATTCGGCTGAATGAATAGTCGCGGTGTTGTGTCTCAGGTGGCTCGCGTCGGAATCCCGGCTTACCGCAGCCAGCCGCGGGGCTTTGTTACGGTCCCGTCTCCAAGGCGGGGATGAGGACGGCGCCGGGCGGGAGGTCGGGGATGCGCTGCCGGAAGGCCCGCTCCACCTGATCCTTGAGCGAGGCGTGGTCGGGGGTCTGGAACTGGCTGTCGGGCAGGGCGCCGAGGGCGCCGATGAGGGCGTCCTGGAAGACCTCGACCCGGTTCTGGAAGCGGTCGGCGGTGGCTTGATCGGGAAAGAGCAGGGCGACGCCCACGGTGAGGGTGCGGCTGCTCGTCGCGATGGTCCGGCGCAGGGTCGGTTGCGGCAGACGGACGATCACCGGGCCGGCGGCGGCTGCCGCTGTGGGTGCGGCAGCGGTTGGTGCCGGTGCCGGGGCCGGGGCGTTCACCGACGGGTCCGCCTCGTAGGCCAGCAGGTCGAGGACGAAGGCATCCCGGCCCGCTCCAGCCAGGGACGAGGGCAGCCCGGCAAGCGCGGCGACGAAGGCCTCCCGGGCCGGGAGGGCGCCGGCCAGGGTCCGGGCGGTGGCTGCATCGTCCCCGGACTGCCAGCCGCGGCCGGCATGGCGGCGGGCGACGGCGACCAGGGCATCCACATCCCGCTGGCGGTAGGTGAAGCGGCCATCGGCGACCACGGCGGCGGTGGGATCGACCACCGGGGCGGCGGTCGCCGCATCTCCAGCCGCCAGGGCACAAGGGAGGATCAGGATCAGGGCGGTGCGCATGGGCATATCCTTCACGGCAGGGCTACGACGGCGTCGATCTCGACCCGGCCGCCCTTGGGCAGGGCGGCCACCTGGACTGTCGCCCGGGCGGGGAACGGTTCCTGGAAGGCTTCGGCGTAGACCGCGTTCACGGCAGCAAAATCCCCGAGATCGGCGAGGTAGATCGTGCACCGCAGGGCATGGGCGAGGGAGGTTCCTGCCTCCCGGCAGACCGCCTCCAGGTTCACCAGGGCTTGGCGGGCTTCGCCGGCGGCGCCACCGGGCACCATGCGGCCTTCGGGGTCCAGACCGAGTTGGCCGGAGCACCACAGCAGCCCATCATGGCGGATGCCTTGGCTGTAGGGGCCGATGGCGGCGGGGGCATCTGGGGTGGTCACGGAGCGGCGCATGGTGGCCGAGCATGGCCCGGCGCCGGGGCCGGGGAACGCCCCGTCCGGCCCGGCCGGCGCCGGCGGTTGAGGCGGGCACCGGCGCCATAGGGTCCCGCCACGGAGAACGGATGCCCGGACCCAACGAGCCGTGCTGGTGCGGCAGCGGCAAGAAGTACAAGAAATGCCATCAGGCCCGGGACCTGCTCACCCGGCTCGGGGATGTCGCCAAGCCGAAACCGGCGCCGCCGGCCCTGCGCCCGGTTCCATTGCACATTCCCCGGCCGGAATACGCGGATGGCGGCAAACCGCGCAGCCGTGGTCGAACCGTCCCGATGACCGCCGAGGAGCTGCCGCGCATGCGCGCCGCCTGCGCCGCCGCCCGCCGGGTCCTCGATCTGGCCTGCGCCGCGGTCCGGCTGGGCATGACCACGGACGAGCTCGATGTCCTGGTCCACGAGGCGTGCATCCGCGAGGGCGGCTACCCGTCGCCGCTCAACTACCACGGCTTCCCCAAGTCGGTGTGCACCTCGATCAACGAGGTCATCTGCCACGGCATCCCCGACGGCACGGTGCTCAACGACGGCGATGTGGTGAACATCGATGTGACCATCTACCTCGGCGGCTACCACGGCGACTGCAACGCCACCGTCGGCGTCGGCACCATCGACGAGGAGTCCCGTCGGCTCATCCAGGTCACCCGCGAATGCCTGTGGGCGGGCATCGGCCAGGTGAAGCCCGGCAACCGCATCCACGACATCGGCCGGGCCATCGAGGCGGTGGCCAAGCCCTATGGCTACGGCGTGGTGCGGGCCTTCGTCGGCCACGGCATCGGCCCGGCGTTCCACCAGGATCCCCAGGTCCCCCACTACTACGACCCGAACGCCCGGACTCTGATGGTGCCGGGGATGACCTTCACCATCGAGCCGATGATCAGCGCGGGTACCTGGCAGCACATCACCCTCGACGACGGGTGGACCGCAATCACCGCCGACCGCAAGCGCAGCACCCAGTTCGAGCACACGCTGTTGGTCACCGACACCGGTTTTGAGGTGCTGACCCTGGCTCCGGGGGAGACCGGCCCGTGATCCTGTGGGCCGACGCCGAGGCCCCGGGGGATCTGGTCCTGCGCGATGCGGCCGGGACCGAGC
>CAMCAC010000227.1 GCA_945872305.1 Candidatus Kuenenia stuttgartensis
CCGCCGTCTGGATCCTGCTCCTGGGCGGAGCGGCGCCGACCCTGGCCGCCGCGGATTCCGCCACCGCCAGCCCCCGGCTGGCGATGATCGCCCACCACGAGATGGCGCTGATCCCCGGGGGGACCTTCACCATGGTCGAGGGGGATGAGCGCACCCGGCGGGTGGTGACCCTGTCGCCGTTCTGGTGTACCCGCCGGCCGGTGACGAAGGGGGATGCCCATGTGTGGCTCGACAGCACCGGTGCCACGGAGCCGGCGTGGGTGCTGCCCAAGGGGGATATCCGGTTCTCGGAGGAGAACGCCTACAGGCGGCTCATGTCGATCGATGGCACGCCGACGGATCGGCACTCGGTCAAGTGGGATGCCGACATATCCGCTCGCTACGAGCGATGGCTGTCCTCCTCGGCCAGCCGCCCCGTGCGCCTGATCAGCTTCGCGGAACTGGAATGGGTACGTCGGAGCGGGGAACCCGTTGGCACCGGCGCCGCCTGGTGGACTGCCAAGCAACCGAGCGGGCTTGCCGCTTGGTGGTATAACGCGGATGCCATCGAGGCTCGGCCTCAGGTGAGTTGGTCCCTGTCCAATGAGATCATCGAGCTCTATGCCCAGACCCCATGGCGGGTGTGGATCGGGAGCGGTGTGGCCCTGGCCCGGGATGGGTATGCCGAAACCCTGGCGGCTGGGACGTTCACGGATCCGGAGCAGCCGGCGGTCATCGCCAAGAATGGAAAGCGGGTGGTGACCAGTGTCGCAATGTTGCCACCAACCCTGAGCCGTCGGGCGTCCGGCATGTACAACCGTATGTCAGATATCGGATCCATCCTGATCACCACCCCCTGGCAGCCCGGGGACGAGCATCTGCCGCCGCCCCCCGGCCCGGGACCGGCCCCGGTGCCGGTGGCGGTGGAGCCGTTGCCGCGGCGGACGGTGGAACTGGGCGATGGGCAGCGATTGACCCTGCTGGCGGTGCCCGGCGGTCGCTTCGAAATGGGCCGGGACCGGGAGACCCGGCCGTGGACCACGGAATGGCCGGTGACCCCGGTGGAGTTGGAGCCCTACGAGTTGGGGATGACCGAAGTGACCCAGGCCCAGTACCGGGCGGTGACGGGCCTGAATCCGAGCCTGGTGCCCGGTGACGATCGTCCGGTGCACAGCCTCACCTTCATCGAGCAGTTGGCGTTCTGCGATCTGCTCACCCGCCGGGAGCGGGCGGCGGGCCGTCTGGGTCCGGACCGGGAGTACCGCCTGCCCACGGAGCCGGAATGGGAACGGGCGGCCCTGGCGGGAGCCCGGACGATGCATCCCTGGGGCGACGACCCGTCTGCGCTGCCCTGGTATGAGTGGATCGACGCCCCCGGTGGCCCGCATCCAGTGGCGACGAAATGGCCGAACCGGTGGGGTTTCTATGACATGGGGGGAATGTGATGGAACGGTTGAGCGATCAGAAATATCAGCAGCTTCCAGGGAAGCTGATTCATGGGAACTTCTTTCCTTATCCGTTGATCGGGAGCACGAGAGCAGGCTATGCCGGTGCGCGCGGGGGAGCATGGATTCATGGTCCCGAGGCTGCAATTCCAACCCACCGCCGTGGTTTGCCCATGTTTGGTCGGACGTATGCGATTGGATTTCGAGTTGCTTGTGGACCCGTGTTTGACGATGGGTCTCACGGTGATGCAGCATTTAAACAAGTACTGCCTCGGGACTACCTGGAATAACAACCACCATACCAAGACATGATGACTTCCGCCACCGCTGCCCGCTGGCTCGCCGCCACGACGCCGGGGGGTCAACCCTAGCGGCGGTTCCCGGCATCACGGCCCGGGGCCTTCGGAGTCGCGGGATGCCGGGACAGCCGCGCACCGCGGCGCGGTGCGCTCCGGGAGGGGAGCGCCGAGCGGCGCTCGGCGCATCGGGCGGCGGAGCGGTGTTCCGCCGGGGCCGTTCTGATGTGGGTGGCCGCATGGGACATGGGGCACCGGGCGGCGGGTGGTCCGGACGGGGCGGGAGGGGCACCGCAATCCGCAACGCAGAGCCTGAAGGGCAGGCCCGAACCGTCGGTAGAGCCGGTCGGAAACTCGGCTGCCCATGGTGGGGGCTCTGGCCACCCGGCCGAGTGCAACTCGGCGATCCGGGACTCTCGCCACCCGTCCGAGTGCACCTCGGAGATCCGGGACTCTCGCCACCAGGCCGAGTGCAGCTCGGCGATCCGGGGCTCTCGCCACCTGGCCGAGTGCACCTCGGGGATCCGGGGCTCTGGCCACCAGGCCGAATGCACCTCGGGGATCCGGGGCTCTGGCGCCCGCAGGGGCGGGGCGCCCGGCAACGGCACGGCAACCCGCAACGGCGGGCTCCGCAGGGGAGGCCCGAAACGCCGGCGAAGCCGGCTCGCGCTCCGTCCACCCCTGGCGGCCCCGGCACGGCGCGGATGGTGCCGCCCATGCCCGCGCCGCTGCATCTGCCCGCCGAAGCCCTGGAGGCCCTGCGCCATGGCTGGGGGTATGACGGGTTCCGGCCGATGCAGGCCGAGGCGGTGGCGGCGGCGATGGGCGGCCGGGATGCGCTGGTGATCCTGCCCACCGGCGGTGGCAAGAGCCTGTGCTACCAGGTGCCGGCGGCGTGCGGGAAATTGGTGGTGGTGGTGAGTCCGCTCATCGCCCTGATGGACGACCAGGTGGCCGGGGCGCGGGAGGCGGGGCTGAAGGCCGGGGCCCTGCACAGCAATCTGGACGAGCGGGAGCGCAGTCGGGTGCGCACCGCCCTGGCGGCGGGGGAGCTGGATCTGATCTATGTATCCCCGGAGCGGCTGCTGGTGGGGGATCTCGCCGGCCGGCTGGCCCGGGCGCCGGACATCGTGGCGGTGGACGAGGCCCACTGCGTCTCGCACTGGGGCCACGATTTCCGCCCGGAGTACCGCCGGCTGACCGAGGCGTTGGACCAGTGGCCCACGGCGGCGCGGATGGCCCTGACCGCCACCGCCACCGCCCAGGTCCAGGACGACATCGCGGTCCAGCTCGCCCTGCGCGATCCCCTGCGCCTGGTCGGCCATGTGGACCGGCCCAACCTGGTGTTCCGGGTGCTGCCGCGCACCGAGCGGCTGCGCCAGATCCAGGAGGTGGTGGCCCGCCACCCCGGCGCGGGCGGCATCGTCTACGCCCTGACCCGCAAGGATGTGGAGCAGCTCGCGGAGTCCCTGCGCGGGCACGGCGTCGATGCCGCCGCCTACCACGCGGGCATGGCCGCCGAGGCCCGGCGGAAGGTCCAGGACGGCTTCGTCAACGAGCGCATCGCGGTGGTGGTGGCGACGGTGGCGTTCGGCATGGGCATCGACCGCAGCAATGTGCGCTTCGTGGTCCACGCGGCGGCACCGCGCTCGGTGGAGCACTACCAGCAGGAATCCGGCCGTGCCGGCCGGGACGGCGGCCCGGCGGAATGCGTGCTGCTGTGGGGCGGCGCCGACTTCGCCACCCACCGTTTCCTGGCCGGACGCGACGATCCCTCGCCGGAGCGCCGCCGGGCGTTGGACCGCCAGCTCGCCGGGATCGGCCGCTACTGCGTGGCGCCGCTGTGCCGGCACCGGCTGCTGGTCGAGCACTTCGACCAGCCGTGGCCGGCGCCGGGGGCGGCAGAGGGCGCCTGCGGGGCCTGCGATGTCTGCCTGGGCGAGACCGAGGCGATGCCGGACGACGAGGCGATGGTCACCGCCCAGAAGATCCTGTCCTGCGTCTGGCGCATGGAGTCCCGCTGGGGCGCGGGCCAGCTCATCGATGTGCTGCGCGGCCGGGACACGGACAAGGTGCAGCGGGCGGGCCACCACCGGCTGACCACGTTCGGGCTGTTGAAAGATGCCCCGGAACCGGCCCTGCGGGCGTGGATCGACCAGCTCGTGATCCAGGATCTGCTGACCAGCGACGAGAACGCCGAGTATCCGGTGCTCATGCTCACGGAGGCGGGCTACCGCCTGTGCAAGGGCGACGGCACCGTGCGGCTCGGGCGGATCACCGCCCGCCCGGCCAAGGCATCCCGCCGGCGCGAGCGCGGCGCCGGCACGACGGAGGCCCCCGCGGACCAGGCCCTGGCGGAACGCCTGCGCCAGTGGCGGCGGGAGACCGCCGCGGCCCAGGGCGTGCCGCCGTACGTGGTCTTCCCGGACACCACCCTCACCGCCATCGCCTCCGCCAAGCCCTCGACCCTGGACGCCCTGCGCCAGGTGAAGGGCATCGGCGACGCCAAGCTCGCCCGCTACGGCGCCGCGGTGCTGGCGGTGGTGGCGGAGGGGTAGGTGGTCGTCGGCCTCTGCGTGCTCGC
>CAMCAC010000228.1 GCA_945872305.1 Candidatus Kuenenia stuttgartensis
CCCCGGGCCGAGAAGTGCCGGGCCGGCACCGCCGCCACCGTGGCTCCGGCGATGACCGCCGTGTCCCACCAGTCGAGCACCGCAGTGCTGGGGATGCCGCGCTCCGCCAGGAGCAGGTCCACCCCCAGGGGCACCACGATGCGAGTCCCGTGCTCCCGGTGCAGCCGCTCCAGGGTGTCGAGGTCGCAGTGGTCGTAGTGGTTGTGGGTCACCAGCACGAGGTCGATGGGCGGCAGGTCCGTGAAGCGCACCCCCGGGGCCGCGTAGCGTTTCGGCCCCGCGAAGGACACCGGGCTGGCCCTTTCGGACCAGATGGGATCGGTCAGGACATTGAGCCCGCCGCCCTGGAGCAGCACCGTCGCGTGGCCGACCCAGGTGGCCACCAGGCGGTCGCCGGCGATGCGCCGGGCCGGCACTGCCGGCACCACGGACACCACCGGCGTCTCCCGGGCCGCGGTCGAGGACGCCCGCCACTTCATCACATCCCAGAGGGTCTTGTCCGGCACCGCCTCCGGGTTGCGGAACACCGAACCGTCGAAATGGCCACTGACGGGTCCCCGATACCCGGGTCCGTCGAACGCGCAGCCGACGGCGAGGAACGCCATCGGCGCCAGGAGCAGGAGCAGCAGGGCGCCATAGGCCCATCGCCGCCAGGACCGCCAGCGCATGGGGGGAGTATGCCCCGGACTTCGGCTCAGCCCAGGCCCATGGGCGGGATCCCTCGGCAGGCCATCACTCGACCGGATGGACGGAGACGGTGGACTCGGTGAATTCCTCAGATCGCGCAAGGACCCGCACGCTCACCGGCGTGGTCCCGCTGAACCGGTCCGGGTAGCGACGATTCCAGAGGTGGAACACCATCCGCCCCTGCGCGGTGTAGGCGACCGTGGTCAGCGAGCGGTCCGCCTCGAAGACCGATCCGCCCTGCTCCACCCGGAAACGGAGCACCGTATCCTGGATCGGTGCGCCGACCGGTCCCGACGAACGGTCAGCCGGCGCGAAGCGGAGGACGAAGGGCGCCCCATCCGCAGACGCCACGGTCGCCGCCCCATCGAACCCCGACAGATCGATCCAGGCTGCCGTCGGAACGGCCTCGTTCCCCGGCGCAGCGATCCAGGACCAGAGCAGATGGAGGGTCCACACCCCGAGGATCACGAACACCACATGAACGACCAGTTTCATGGCCCGTTGTCCTTGCGGGGATCGTGGCGGTACATCCGGTCGGACAAGGATCGCGGCCGGTGTCGACGGACCATCCGGCGGCGAACCAGCCGGGGCAGTGATCGACAACAACCGCACGGCGAGGTCCCCATCATCAACCCGAGGAGATCGGCCGAGTGACATCGATGCTGCTGATCGCATGCCTGTCGGGTGCCCTGGCCGCGGCGGAGCCATCGCCCAGCATCGTCAGATGGGGCGATGGGTTCGCGCTCTCCGCCTGTTCGGCTGCACTTGCCCCCGGACCCCATGGAGAACCCGTGTGCCCTGGTCAGGTCGTGTACTGCGATGCGAACATGCGCGTTGGGCTGATAGCGGATTATAACGCTCTCAACGTCCTCCACGGTGTGAGGTCCGTCTATCTTCCCAATGGTACGTTGTATTCCATGGAGGTGTTTTCAAACGGTGTCCAGGTCGGGGAAAGCCTCTATTATGATGAGGTGATGGGCACTTACGAGATCACAGCCGTGCCAAGCAGCAGCCGTCGTCGAGGTTTCATCGTCCTGCGACCGAGCACATCCGGGGCGATGGTCCGGTAGCGCTCGCTGAGCATCCAGGACGGAGATCATCCGAGGCAGGCTCGTCCGGGCCCGGCCCAGCCCCTCCCCCGGCCCTTGCCGTCCCTGGCGGATGGCAAGGGTTCCGCGCCATGCGTCTGAGCCTGTCCTGGATCGCCCGCTCCCTGGGAATGGATCGCCTGCCCATCGACACCGCCGAGCTGAAGCGACGGCTGACCCTGCGCACCGCCGAGATCGGCGCGGTGCACGCGACCGGGCCGGACCTGACCGGGTTCGTGGTCGGGCGGGTGCTGACCTGCGCCCAGCATCCGAATGCGGACCGGCTGCGGACCACCACCGTCGATGTGGGCGGCGGGAAGGTCATCCCGGTGGTGTGCGGCGCCCCCAACTGCGCCGAGGGCCTGACGGTCGCCGTCGCCCTGCCCGGGGCCAAGGCCACGGTGCCGGGCAAGGACGGCCAGCCGACCCAGATCACGATCAAGGCCGGCAAGCTGCGCGGCGAGCCGAGCGAGGGCATGCTGTGCGCCGCCGATGAGCTTGGCCTGCCCGGTGGCCACGACGGCCTGCTGGTGTTGGATGCGGCCCTGGTCCCCGGCACGCCCCTGGCCCAGGTCATCGGCGGCGGCGACACCGTGGTCGAGGTCGAGAACATCGCCGTGACCCACCGCCCGGACCTGTGGGGCCACCGGGGCTGGGCCCGGGAGGTCGCCGCGGCCTTCGCGCTCCCCGCGCCGGCGTCGCCGGCGCCCGCGTGGTCGGACCTGGGCGCCGGCCTGACCGTCGCCATCAGCGATCCCGGTTGCCCGACCTGGCTCGGCGCCGTGGTCGAGGGGGTCAGCGACGGCCCGAGTCCCGAGTGGATGCGCACCCGGCTCGAAGCGGTCGGCAGCCGCTCCCTCGGCCGGCTCGTGGACATCACCAACTGGGTGATGCTCGAACTCGGCCATCCTATGCATGCCTTTGACCGGGACCGCCTGCGCGGCGGGATCCAGGTCCGGCCCGGCCGGGGAGAAGCCTTTGCCGGGCTCGACGGCCGCACCCACACCCTGACCGAGGCGGATGTGGTCATCGCCGACGACGAGGGCCCCGGGGCCCTGGGCGGCGTGGTCGGCGGCACCCGCACCGCGGTCCACGCCGGCACCACCGCGATCGTCCTTGAGGCGGCAGTGTTCCAGCCGGCGCGCATCCGGCGCAGCCGTCAACGCCTCGCCATCGCCACCGACGCGGCGGCGCGGTTCGAGAAGGGTCTGACCGCCGCCGGCGCCATGGCGGCGATGGAGCTGGCGGTGCAGCTCTATCTGGAGCTGTGCCCCGGCGCCCGGCTCGTGCAGCGCCTGCACGCCGGCAGCCTGGCGGTCGAGGACCGCCGGATCCCCTTCGATCCCGCCGCCCCGGCCCGGCTCGCGGGCGCCGACATCCCCGCCACCGAGGCGGTCGCCCACCTCGCTGCCCTCGGCATTCCGGTCGAGGGCGGCCACGCCCGGGTGCCCTGGTGGCGCCTGCGCGACCTGAACGGCGCCCACGACTTGGCTGAGGAGGTCATCCGTTCCCACGGCTACGACCGCATCGTCGGCGCCGCGCCCCGGCTGCCCATGGTCGCGCCGCCGGCGAATCCCCTGCGCACCGCCGAGCACCGGGTGCGCGACGCGGCCAGCGCCCTGGGCTGGGACGAGGTCGCCGGCTACGCCTTCACCAGCGACGCCTGGGCCGACGCCCTGGGCTGGGCCGAGGGTACCCGCCTGCGCCTGAGCCATCCGTTGTCGAGCGAGCAGACGGTGCTGCGTCAGTCGCTGCTGCCCGGCCTCGCCGCCGCGGCGGCGCTGAACCGCAAGCATCTGCCCACGGTCCGCATCATCGAGGTCGGCCGCCGCTACGCGGTGGGCATCAGCCAGGAGCCGATCCGCGACGAGCGGTCCACCGTGGCCGGCATCGTCATCGACGGCGAGACCCCGTTCTACGCCGCCCGGGACGCGGCGGTGGCGTTGGCCGCGGCCCTGGGCCTGGAGCTGTCGGTGCAGCCGGCGCTGGCCCACCCGGCCCTGGTCGCCGGGCGCAGCGCCCAGCTCATGCTCGGCAAGCAGCCGGTCGGCGTGGTCGGCGAGCTGCCCGGCGCCCTGCGCCGGCTCGCGGACCTGCCGGAGCGGGCCGCGTGGTTCGAACTCGATCTCGAAGCCCTGGCGGCCAAGGCCGTGAAGCCGGTCCAGCACCGGCCGCCGAGCCGCTTCCAGCGGGTTGAGCGCGAGTTCACCTTCGTCGCCCCGGAGGCCCTGCCCTTCGCGGAGCTCGCCGCCGGCTGCCGCCAGGGGGCCGGCGATCTCGCCGCCGGGGTCGAACTGGTGACCATCTACCGCGGCGACCCGATCCCCGCCGGCGCCAAGGCGGTCAGCCTGCGGGTCGGCCTCCAGGCCGCCGACCGCACCCTGGACGAGAAGGCCCTGAACGGCGCCAGCGAACGCATCGTCACCACCGTGACCAAGCGCACCGGGGCGGTACTCCGGGCGTAGATCCGGGCCGAGTCGGGACCGCCGAGCAT
>CAMCAC010000229.1 GCA_945872305.1 Candidatus Kuenenia stuttgartensis
GGGCTTTGCCCGGGGCATGCGGAATGGTAGGCTCCCGCCATGACCCTGGCGCTCTCCCGACCGCCGTTGCCGAACTTCCCTGGCCAGTCCGTCGCCGGCTGGACGTGGCAGGATTACCAGGACATGACCGACGACGGTCACCGCTACGAGCTGCTGGAGGGCGACCTCGCCATGTCCCCGAGCCCGACCCGTGATCATCAATTCGTGACCGGTTGCCTGTATCGACGGCTCGTCGACCGCATCGGCGACCGCGGCGCGGTGCTCATCGCCCCGTTCGATGTCCACCTCGACGGCGACACCGTGGTGCAGCCGGATGTGGTCGTGGCCCTGGCCGGCGGCCGCAGCCAGCTCCTCAACAGCCACCTCGACGGCATCCCCGACCTGGTGGTGGAGGTCCTGAGCGACCGCAACCGCGACGCGGTGCGCAAGCGCCGGATCTACGCCGCCGTCGGCGTTCCCGAATACTGGCTCGCGGACCCCCAGGCCCGCACCCTGACCGTGTGGCGGCATGACGGCCACGGCTACCCCGACGCCCCGGCCCTGGCCGGCGATGCCCCGGTGATCAGCGGCATCGCCCTGGGCGAGCCAATGCCGGCGCGGTGGTGGTTGGGGTGAGTTGGGGGTTTCGGGTTTCGGGATGAACCGCGCACGGCCTAGAGGGCTCCGGAAATCCGCAGCATTGCTGGTGGCAGGGACTGCGAGCCTGCTCTTTGCCGGCTGCGCCGGCTACTGGCGGGACCGCGGACGGGATGCGGGGGACATGGTCACCGCATCCGTGGGATTCGGATTGGGAGCGGGGGTGCAGGCCGGGCCGGCGGCGACTGGCGTCGGATTGCAGTTTACGTTGGTCGGGATCGACGATGGGAGTTTCATCGACCTGGAAGGCCACCTTCCTCCGGTGGTGGAGGGGGGCATGATCGTCGCTTCCGTGAAGGTCGGTGGTGAAAACGACGATCCCCGGCATCGCGGCAAGGGCTACATGGTCCCGACCTTCGCCGGCGTGATCCCGGGGATGTGGGTGGACGATGCCAAGGCAGCTCCCCACTACTGGACGAAGGTCGATGTCTCGGTGTCCCTGGGCGTCGGCGGACGCCTCGGGTTCAACCCGGGCGAATTGGTGGATTTCCTCCTCGGATTCGCCGGCCTAGACGTCTATGGCGACGATCTATCCACCCGTTCCGCCACGGCGGCGGCTGGACACTGACTGCCGGACTCGGGCCACCCGCATGGCCGGGACGCCCTGACCACCGAACCGCCCGCAACCCCCAACGCCGGGCAAAGCCCTGACCGTAACCCGAAATTACAACCCCTCGGCCAGCCGGTCCGCCAGGAAGCGGTTGAGTCCGTTGGTGATGATCTTGGCCCGGGTCGGGGCGTGATCATAGGGGACGCGGTGGAAGGTGATCTGCTCGCCGTCGATGGTGGCGAAACTGGCCCGGGGATCGCGGTCGCGCGGCTGGCCGACGGAGCCGACACAGATGTACGCCTTGTGGCCCTTGGGGATGCGAAAGGTGTGGTGGCCGTCGTGGGGAATCATCACGCCCAGGGTGGTGGCCACGAAGGGGGTATGGTTGTGGCCGGCGAAGCAAATGTCGAAGCCGCTGAAATCGCGGTCCAAGGTGTCGATCATCTGCTGCGATTCGATGGGGTTCTCGGGCTCGTCGACGTAGTCGTGGACGGGGTCGTAGATCGAGCCGTGGACGAGCAGCCAGGACCCCTTCAGGGCGAACGGTTTGCGCTCGCCGAACCAGGCCATGAGGTCGGGCGCGTCGGCCTTGAGCCGGCGCCGGGTCCAGTCGATGGCCTGGGCGGCGTGGGGATTGAAGCGGTGCTTGCCGGTGACCAGGGCCTCTTCGTGGTTGCCGCACAGGCTGACCGCGAAGGTGTCCCGGGCGATGCTCGCCACCGCCACCGGGTCGGGGCCGTAGCCGATCACATCCCCCAGGCACAGGTAGTCCGTCACCCCGAGCCGCCGGCATTCCGCCATGACCGCGGTGACCGCCTCCAGGTTGCTGTGCAGATCCGAGACGATGGCGATCATGGCCGGTATCCGGGCAGCTCGGCGTCGGCCACCTCGCGGTGCAGCTTGGCGACGATGGCGACGTTCAGGCCGATGACCGTGTCCATGGCGCCCTGGACATCGACCACGAAGCGGTCGGCTTTTTCCTGGATGGCGTAGGCCCCGGCGCGGCCGCGCCATTCGCCGCTGGCGACATAGGCGGCGATCTCCTCGGGCTTCAGGGGCCGCATGGTGACCTTGGCGATGGCCAGGGCGGCGGCCTCGGCGACCACCTCGCCGGCCACGATCCGGCCCATCCAGTGGCCGGTGACCACGGTGTGGGTGGTGCCGGACAGGGATTGCAGCATCGCGGTGGCGGCGGCTTCGTCCGGGGCCTTGCCGAGGATGCGGGCGCCCAGCCCGACCTCGGTGTCGGCGGCGAGGACGATGCCGTCCCGCACCTGGGCACCGCGGCCCTTCACCCGCGCCCGCTCGATGGCGAGGACCTGGAGGGGGAGGCCTTGGATGGTCTCCTCGTCGCCCACGGAGGGGGCCTTGGCGAAGGGGACGCCGGCCCGGGTGAGCAGGTCGGACCGCTGGGGACTCTGGCTGGCGAGGTGGATCACGATCGCAGGATACCCCGCACCGCCCAGTGCGGCAACCGGAGTCCCCCGCCATGCCCCGTCCCATCGCCGGCCCCCGTTCCCGCCGCCTGCACGCCGCCGCCGCCGCCCGCATCCCGGGCGGGGTCAACTCGCCGGTGCGCGCCTGGAAGCGCCTGGGCGGCAATCCGCCCACCATCGCCAGCGGCAAGGGGGCCTGGATCACCGACGTGGACGGCCACCGCTATGTGGACTACGTCCTGAGCTGGGGCCCGCTCCTGGTCGGCCATGCCCACCCGAAGGTCCTCGCGGCGGTGAAGCGCCAGATGGCCAAGGGCCTCGGCTTCGGCGCCCCCACCGAGCCCGAGCTGGAGATGGCCGAACTGCTGCACGGCGCCCTGCCCAGCCTGGAGCTGGTCCGCCTGGTCAGCAGCGGCACCGAGGCGGCCATGAGCGCCCTGCGGGTGGCCCGGGCCGCCACCGGCCGCCGGCTGGTGGTGAAGTGCGACGGCTGCTACCACGGCCACGCCGACCCCTTCCTGGTCGCCGCCGGCAGCGGCTGCGCGACCCTGAACACCCCGGACAGCGCCGGGGTGCCGAGCACGATCACCGCCAGCACCCTGTCGGTGCCCTACAACGACCTCGCCGCCGCCACCGCCCTGTTCGCCAAGCACGGAAAGGACATCGCCGCGTTCTGCGTCGAGCCGGTGGCCGGCAACATGGGTCTGGTCCTGCCCAAGGCCGGCTACCTGGAAGGGCTGCGGGCGCTCTGCGACCGCCATGGCGCCCTGCTGGTGTTCGATGAGGTGATGACCGGCTTCCGGGTCGCTTGGGGCGGCTGGCAGCGGGTCATCGGCGTGACCCCGGACCTGACCTGCCTGGGCAAGGTCATCGGCGGCGGCCTGCCGGTGGCGGCCTACGGCGGCAAGCGGTCGGTCATGGAGCAGGTGGCGCCCCTCGGGCCCTGCTACCAGGCGGGAACCCTGAGCGGCAACCCGGTCGCGGTGAGCGCCGGCCTGGCGACCCTGAAGCTGGCGCAGAAACGCGGCTTCTATGAGCAGGCCACCGACCGCCTCACGGCCATGATCAGCGACCTGCGCGACCTGGCCGACCGGGCCACGGTCCCGGTCCAGTTCGGCCAGGCCGGCACCATGTGGGGCTACTTCTTCAACGACGCCGAGGTCATCGACTGGACCACTGCGAGCCGCAGCCACGGCCCCCGCTGGCAGGCCTTCGCCACCGCCATGTACCGCGCCGGCGTGTACCTGGCCCCGAGCCCCTACGAAGCCGCCTTCTGGTCCAGCGCCCACGGCGCCGCCGAAGTGGCGCACACCCTGAAGGCCGCGAAGGCGGCGTTCCGGGCGGCGGCGAAGATCTGAACGAAGCTCACCGGCCCGCTCACTCCCCCCGCCCGTAGCAGGCGAGCCGGGACAGCACCGGCGGGGCCTGGGTGTCGAGGATGCGGACGCGCACGCCGGTGGTCCACTCCGCGTTGAAGGAGAGGATGCGGCGGGCGCCGATGGTGCCGCCGCGCTGGATCTCGATCCAGGTGTCGCCCA
>CAMCAC010000230.1 GCA_945872305.1 Candidatus Kuenenia stuttgartensis
GATCCCTGTCCAATGCCAAAGGGGCTATTGGACATGCGGTGCATTCCACACAAGACGCATACTCGTATAGAAGACTTGTTCAGCGCATCATGTCCATCCAGGAATCCCAGCAGAGACGGCTTGCCGTCTCCCTGCACAGCGATGTATGCCAACTCCTGATTGGGATAAACATCCATCTCCTGCACTTGAAGCAGAAGACGCGGACGCGATCCATGCGCATTGAATCCAATATACATGCCATCCGATCCATGGCTTCCACATCGGCATTCATGGCGCGCCTTCGCATCGACCGTCGTTCCCTGCATCCATGACGACCATTGCGAAGACGTCACGGCGCTATCGATCGGCCCTGCGTGCGCACCTCAAGTCCGGTCCGCAAGCCAGTCTGATCGGAGTTCGGGAACTTGGGATCCTTTCAAAGTCCGCCGGCCTGTCGACCCTCGGACTGGCAAAGCTGCACGAGCGGATCCTTGTCGCGGATATCCTGCCTGGGATATCGACCGCCCGTCGGGCAGCCCTTACCGGGAAGACCTGGTTTTCCAAATCGATCACCCATCGGTTCGAGCGGATCAACCCAAACCGGTCGCAGGGACGCCCGGCTCACCCTGCGGTCCGTCTCACCGTCCGTGAATCGGAAGTCCTGCAACTGGTCGCCGAGGGCAATGCGAATAAAACCATGGCTTCAATCCTTGGCATCGGCATCAAGACGGTCGAAAAGCATCGTGAACACCTGATGGCCAAGCTTGACATCCATGACACTGCCGGCCTGACCCGCTATGCCATCGCGTCAGGAGTCATTGAAAGTCCCGTGCAACCCACGTGGTCAGCGTCACCTGTTCGATGACGCGGTCATCCAAGACCAGCCGATCACACCCATGACACGCCTCCCATGAACGCATGCATCGATTCCGATCAGGCCCGCGTGGATGCCGGCCATGAAGGATGGGGCCATGAGCCCGGCCCGGGCGACCCCCCGCCGGACGATACGCCTCCGCACATTGGCGGTCAGTCGCGATGGTGCGGCAATCGGTCCGGCACGCCCAGAGCCGCGCCGGCATCGGCGCCATAGGCCCACCAGGCGTTGCGTGCCGCCGGGTGCCAGCCGGTGCCCACGGCCAGGTCCAGACGGCCCTCCGCCGGACAGAACGCCATGGCCTGGGCGTTGGTGCCACGCTGGTAGGTGGCCCCGGTCAGGGCCCGGGCGGCGGCCGCATCGACCACCACCGGGGCGGTGGCAAGCAGATGCAGGGCCCGGCGGCCGAGGGGATTCCCCGCCGCATCCCGGGGGCTGTTGTCGATGGCCAGCCGGCCGTCCACGGGATCCGCGCGGCGGACCCGGTCCCCCTCACGCCAGACCACCGCCGCGCCGGTGGCATCCGCGAGCATCGCGTAGTGCTCGCTGGCTACGGGCGAGGCCGAGAATCGGGCCACCGCGGATTCCAGGTCCGGGCATTCCTCAAGGATCTCGCGCAGGCGGAAGGTGATCGGCACCCCATCACGATGACTCGAGCCGCGGTGGTTGAGCAGCACGCAGGCCACCACCCCGGCATCGTTCATGCCGCTCACCACGCCGGCATAGCCGGGCCACGACACCGACACGAACACGCGTTTTCCCGCGGGCCGCATCCGTTTCACCACCGTCGCCGGCCCGGTCACGCCGGCGGGCCAGAAGTCCATGTTGCGGGCGATGCGCAAAGGTTGCCCATCCCGGGGCAGGCTCACCAACACCGAGCAGCACGTCTCGACGATCACATTGGTGCGCAGGATCCGCCGTTCAGACACCCCGCCGACGGCGGCGATGGCGGACAATTCCCGCCGGTGGTCCGCGGGCAGGGCATCGATCCAGGCCCCCACAGTCCCCGGGCGCCACCACTGCAAGGCCCCGGCGGCGGCGCCCATGGTGCGCAGCAGCCGGGGCAGGCCGACCGCCCGCTCGGCCTCGCTTCGACCAATGACCTCCGGCGGACCGGCCAAGTCCCACAGCGGGACCGGACCCTCGGCGGCCCCCGCCAGTCCGGAGGCCAACAGCCCGATGATCAAGGATTCGCTGATTTTCGGAACCCGGCCATTGGCCAGACGGTCGCTGATGCGGTCGATCATGGCCGCTTTGTTAACGATCGTTATCTTAAGTCAATCCCCCGCCGGCGGGTGCTGGGCCTGCGGCCGACGCCGATGGCGGTGCATGATGCGATCCCCCAGGGACGGCCAGAGGGAGCCGAGCCCGGTCATCCACCGCGCGAGCGGATACGGCCAGCACTCGGGGCGAGGCTTCCGGATGGCCGTGACCATCGCCGCGGCAACCGCGTCGACTTCCTGCACCGGCTCGCGCAGACCCGGGGCCCGTTTCCAGACCTGGCCGCTCACCTGATCGGCCACCGCGAAGAACCGGCTGCGGGTGGTCACCGGATGGACCGAGGTGACGGCGATCCGCTCGTCGCGCAGTTCGACCCGCAGCGATTCGCAGAAACTCAACTGTGCCGCCTTGGTGGCGCTGTAGGCCGCCATGTCCGGCATCGCCCGCCGGGCGAGCCCGCTGCTCACCGCCATCACCTGCCCGCGCCAACGGTCCGCAATCTCATTGCGGCGCAGATGCGGCAGCGCCGCCCGGACCAGGGCCACGGTCCCCATCACATTGGTGCGCCAGATCGCGTTCCACTGGTCGTCGGTGCAGTCCGCCACCGGGCTGAAGAAACCGTAGCCGGCGTTCGCCACCACCGTGTCGACGCGACCGTAGCGCGCGACGGTGGCCGCGACCAGTTCCGCACAGGCGGCGCTGTCCGCCACATCCACGCTCATCCGCAGGTGGTCCGCGGACACCGGCAGGGCATCCAGGAGATCCTTCCGGCGGGCGGCGAGGGTCAGCCTGGCCCCGGCCGCATCCAAATGTTTCGCCAAAGATTCACCGATCCCGGCGCTCGCCCCGGTGATGATCACGACCATGCCGGAGAGACTGCGCATGACAGGGTTGTCCGTGGCCCGGTCCGGATGCCACGGGCGGGGGCTTGACATATTTGTTTCAACGACCATCCTTCGGGCGCATGAGCCGGCTTCAGCGTGAACTGCGCCAGACCAAGCCCTTCGCCTCCCCGGCGGTAGAGGCCCACCTGGCGATCATCCGCACCGCGGATCTGCTCAGCCGGCGCTTCACCGCCCTGCTCAAGCCCCACGACCTCAGCCCGGCCCAGTACAATGTCCTGCGCATCCTGCGCGGCCACCACCGCCAGGATCCCGCCGCCCGGGGCATGCCCTGCGGCACCATCGCCGAGCGCCTGATCAGCTACGACCCGGACGTCACCCGGCTCGTGGACCGGCTGGTGAAGGCCGGGCTCGCGGTCCGTGACCGCGACGACCGGGACCGCAGAGTGGTCCTCGTGCGCATCGCCCCCGCCGGCCTCGACCTCCTCGACCGCCTCGATGTGGCGGTGACCGGCCACGACAGTGCCGGGTTCGAGGACCTGCCCCCGGCGCGGATCCAGACCCTCATCGATACCCTTGCCGCCATCCGCGACCGGCTCGACCCCGAGCCGGCGCATCCACCCACCCCTGCCCCCTGACCGGAGCATCCCATGCGTTCCCTCCTCCTTCCCCTCCTCGCCCTCGCCCCGCTGGCCGCCGCCGACACCTTCACGGTCGACGCGATCCACTCCGGCGCCCTGTTCAAGGTCCTGCACCTGGACAGCGCCTGGACCTACGGCCGCTTCACTGAGATCAGCGGCTCCGTGGTCCCCGGCCAGAGCGTGTCCGTGACCGTCCCGCTCAAGAGCCTGAACACGGACAACGCCAAGCGCGACGAGCACCTGCGCGGCCCGGACTTCTTCAGCGCCAAGCAGTTCCCGGAGATGACCTTCGCCAGCACGAGCTGGACCCAGGTCGACGACAAGACCGCCACCGTCGCCGGCACCCTCACCATCAAGGGCGTGGCCAAGCCGGTGACCCTGACCGTCACCAAGGTCGGCGAGAACCCCAAGACCGCCTTCGGCGACCACCGCATCGGCTTCGAGACCAGCTTCACCATCAAGCGCACCGACTTCGGTGTGGCTGCCATGACCGACAAGGTCGGTGACGAGGTCCACCTGACCATCGGCATCGAAGGCATCAAGGCGAAGTGACACCGCGCCGGGCGCCGGCAAACGCCGGCGCCCG
>CAMCAC010000231.1 GCA_945872305.1 Candidatus Kuenenia stuttgartensis
CTGCGCGAGATTCCCGGCACCACCGGTTCCCCGGTGTCCTGGATCGCCGGCCGGCTGGTCGAGGCCCACAAGGCCGGCAAGCCGACCCTGGTCTACGCCACGGATGTGGCCAAGGGCGGCGATGTCGCCGCCCGGGTCAGCGCCGCCGAGTGGCTGAATACCGCCCTCGACAATGTCACCTTCGGCACCGTCGTCCTGGCCGACACCGTCGGTGAGCGGGTCGAGGCCCTGCTCGCGGACTGCGCCGCCGGCAAGGTCCGCACCCTGATTCTGTGGAACGCGAATCCCGCCTACCACCTCGGCGCCGACGCCGCCCTCAAGGCCGTGCCCTGCGTGGTGACCCTGGCGGATCGCATCGACGAGAGCGCGGTCCACGCCCACTGGTACGCTCCCACCCTGCACGGCCTGGAGTCCTGGGGCGACGCGGATCTCGGCGAAGGATGGCTCGCGGTCCAGCAGCCCTGCATCCAGCCCCTGTGGAACAGCCGCGCCGCGGAGGAGAGCCTGATGGCCTTCGCTCCCGCGGCCTTCGCAGGGCCCAAGGTCGAGGTGAAGCCCCTGCTGTCCGTGGTCAGCCGCGTCGAGCTCTGGCAGGCCGCCGCCCACGGCGTCACCGCCTGGGCCGACCGGGTCAAGGCCGTCTGGACCGGCGCCGTGCGCGCCGGCACCGGCAGCCTCGCCAGCGCCGAGGCCTTCTGGACCGCGGCCCTGGGTTCCGGCGTGGTCCGCATTTCCACCCCGCCCGTGCGCCGGGAACCGGCCCCGGCCGTGGCCCCGACCGCCCCCGGCGCCCCGGGCCTGCGTCTCGTCCTGCGTCCGAGCCGCTCCGTCGGCGACGGCACCTGGCTCAACAACGCCTGGCTCCAGGAACTGCCGGATCCGGTCAGCAAGGTGACCTGGGACAACTGCCTGTCGGTGTCCCCGGCGGATGCGGCCCAGCTCGGCCTCGCGGACAACGATGTGGTCACGGTCACCGTCGGGCCCGCCAGCGTGAAGCTGCCGGTCCATATCCAGGACGGTCAGCATCCCGGCACGTTGGAAGCCCACCTCGGCTGGGGCCGCACCCGGGCCGGCCGGGTCGCCGCCCTCACGGTCGAGGACGGCTTCAGCGTCGACGGCCGTCCGCTCCTGGCCCACATCGGCCAGCCGGCGGTGGTCGCCGCCACCGGTGCGACCTACGAACTGGCCTGCATGCAGGGCCACCACCGCATGGAGGGCCGCGATCTGGCCCGCAGCGATGTGCGCGCCCTCGACGCCAAGGACCCCAGCGGCAAGCTCCGCGCCAAGGTCCACCACCACTGGCAGAACGGCAGCGACGGCAAGCCCGGCGGCCGCCTGTCGTTGTGGGGCACCACCCATCCGACCAGCGGCCGCAAGTGGGGCATGGTCGTGGACATGGATGTGTGCACCGGCTGCAATGCCTGCATCACCGCCTGTTCCGCCGAGAACAACGTCCCGGTGGTCGGCCGCGACGAGGCGCGCCGCAACCGTGAAATGCACTGGATGCGCCTGGACCGCTACTACACCAGCGCCGAGGTGGACGGGAAGCCGGACCGCCTGGATGTCGAGGTGATCCAGCAGCCGGTGATGTGCCAGCAGTGCGACAACGCGCCGTGCGAGGCCGTGTGCCCCGCCAACGCGACGATGCACAATGATGAAGGCATCAACATTCAGGTCTACAACCGCTGCATCGGTACCCGCTACTGCTCGAACAACTGCCCGTACAAGGTGCGCCGCTTCAACTGGTACGAGTACAGCAAGCTGCGCGCGGGTCCCATCGGCACCGGCCAGAACACGGACATCCACAAGCCGCTGGTGCGCATGGTCGACAACGTGGTGGCCAACCTGAACACCACCGCCGCGGTCGAGCTCGCCCACGCGCCGCTCCAGCTCCTGTTCAACCCCGAGGTCACCGTCCGCAGCAAGGGCGTGATGGAGAAGTGCAACTTCTGCATCCAGCGCCACCGGGAGCAGCGTTACGCCGAGCAGGCCGCGGACCGCCGCCTGCCCACGGTCACCAGCGCCTGCGCCCAGACCTGCCCGACCCAGGCGATCACCTTCGGCGACCTGAACGACCCCGCCTCCGAGGTCAGCCAGGCCGCCGCCAAGGCGAATGCCTACAAGCTGCTCGACGAGGCCACGAACACCCGGCCGGCGGTCAGCTACCTGCCCCGCCTGCGCAACCGCCCGGTCACCGCCGAGGAGCAGAAGGCCCTCGACGAGGTCCTGTCCGGTGGCCACGCACCCGCCCACGGAGGGGCCCACTGATGGACCCGCGCCCGATGACCGCGACCCGGATCACCGATGATCTGGTCGCGCCCTGCCTGCGCCTGCCGCCGATCACCTGGTGGGGGGCGTTCCTCGCCTCCGCCGGGCTCGCCGGCCTGCTCGCCCTGGCGGTCGCCGCCTATGTGATCGAGGGCTACGGCGTGTTCGGCGCCAACCAGCCGGTGAACTGGGCCAACGACATCGCCAGCTACATCTTCTGGATCGGCATCGCCGTGGCCGGCACCCTGGTCAGTTCGGTGCTGCTGCTGTTCCGCCAGCGCTGGCGCACCGGCATCAACCGCTCCACCGAGGCGATGACCGTCTTCGCCATCAACATCGCCGGCATCTATCCGCTCATCCACACCGGCCGTCCGTGGGTGGACTACTGGCTGATCCCGATGCCGAACGACCTGGCCCTGTGGCCGCAGTTCAAGTCCCCGATCATGTGGGATGTGTTCGCGATCACCGGCTACGCGACCACCTCGGTCCTGTTCTTCTACCTCGGCCTGATCCCCGACTTCGCCACGGTGCGCGACCGCGCCACCAACAAGTGGCAGAAGATGGTCTACTCCATGCTCTCCATGGGCTGGCGCGGCACCGCCCGGGACTGGGCCCACTACGAGCGCGCCTATCACCAGTTCGCCTGGATCGCCACCCCGCTGGTCATCGGCATGCACTCGACCATCGCGACCCTGCTCGCGGTGAGCCATGTGCCCGGCTGGCACGCCACCATCTTCCCGCCCTACTTCGTGAGCGGCGCGATCTTCGGCGGCCTCGCCATGGCGATGGTGCTGCTCGTGGTCATGCGCTCGTCGATGAAGCTCCAGGCCTACATCACCCTCGACCACATGGAGCGTCTGGCGAAGATCATGCTCGCGGTGGGCATGATCGTGCTCTACGTCTACCTCGTCGAGTTCTTCTGCGCCTGGTGGTCCGAGTCGCCCTTCGAGCGGCACCAGTTCATCTACCGGCTCACCGGCGAGCACGCCTGGTCGTTCTGGCTGATGATCATCTGCAACGTGGGCATGCTCCAGCTCTTCTGGTTCAAGTCCCTGCGCCGCAACCTGGCGGTGCTCTTCGCGGTGGGACTTGCGGTGAACGTGGGGATGTGGTTCGAGCGCTTCAACATCATCGTCCTGTCGCTGGAGCAGGACCACCTGACCAGCAACTGGTCCTACTACCGGTTCACCCTCTGGGACTACATCCTGCTGGCAGGATCCTTCGGCATGTTCTTCACCCAATACCTGGTCTTCGCCCGGGTGGCGCCGGTGGTGTCCATCGCCGAGGTGAAGGCGACCCTGCTGCACAAACCGGCCCACGCCGGGGAGGGTGCCCACCATGGCTGAGACCCTGGTCGTCGGTTTCTACAAGGACGAGCATGCCCTCGTCACCGCCTGCAAGGCCGCCCGCGACGCCGGCCACCCCATGGTCGAGGCGATCAGCCCGTACCCGGTCCATGGCATCGATCCGGTGCTCGGCATCGGACGGTCGTGGATCGGTCGGCCGGTGCTGCTCACCGCCCTGCTCGGTTTCGTCGCCGCCTACGGATTCCTCCACCACAGCTCCGTGATCGAGTGGCCGATCCTGGTCAGCGGCAAGCCGTACCATTACTGGATCGGCTTCGTGGTCCCGACCCTCGAACTGGGATTGCTTGGCGCCGCCCTGGTCAACCTCGGCCTGGTCTTCCATGCCACCCGGTCCATGCCCCTGCCCGAAACCAAGGTCGTCTGCCCGCGACTGACCGATGATGCCTTTGCGGTGGTCATCCCGGTGCGCGAGGGCTACACCGCCGCCAGCCTGTGCGGCTGGCTCGCCGAACGGGGCGCCGACCGCACCCAGGTCATCCTGCCCGAGGC
>CAMCAC010000232.1 GCA_945872305.1 Candidatus Kuenenia stuttgartensis
CGATCACTTCACTCGGCCACGGGCCGCGATCCCGCTCGAAGCGAACCACGACCTTGCGGGAACCGGAGTCGCCACCGCGCAGCCGGTCATGGACCGCGCGGACCGCATGAACCACCGGCTCGTGGGCCAGGATGACCTCGACCAGGACATCGTGGGGTCCGTGATGCATACGCACATGATGCCAGCTCCGGCCAGGGCGACAAGGCTGCGCCGGAGCAACAAGGTCACCCGGTGGTGCGTAGTCCCGACGCCACCGCGTTGACGGTGAGCAGCAACTGCGGCAGCAGCTCCGCCGCCGCCGCCTCGTCCCGGCTGCGGGCCTGGCGCCAGCGGCGCAGGAGCGCCACCTGATGGGCATGCAGGGAGCGCAGACCCGCATCACGGAGCTGGAGCGTCTTCCACAACCGGGGCCGGCGCTGGGTCAGGGGGCTGCCGAGCAGACGCTCCAGGGCGGTGCTGGTCCGCTGGTGCTCGTCACGGATCAGCCCGAGCATCCGCTCGCGCAGGGCCGCGTCGGTCACCAGAGCCGCATACTGGCCGGCGATGTGGAGATCGGCGCTCGCCACGTTCGATTCGATGTTCGACAGGGCGTAGCGCAGGAACGGCCAGCGGCGGACGGCTTCGGCGAGCTTGGCGTAGCCGGCGGGATCCTGGACGGCGATGCGCTCCAGGCCGGAACCGACCCCGTACCAGCCGGGCAGGAAGTGCCGGCTCTGGTTCCACGAGAACACCCACGGGATCGCGCGCAGGTCGGCCAGGGTGCGGCGTCCGCTGCGCCGGCTCGGCCGGGAACCGATGGAGGCCTGCTCCAGCACATCGATCGGGGTCGCCTCGCTGAAGTAGGCGATGAAGCCCTCGTCCGAGATGAGCGATTCGTAGGCGGCGCGGCTGGCCTGGGCCACCGCATCGACCACCGGGTGCAGGTGCTCCCAGGACGGGGCCGGACGGCGGTGGCGCAGGGTGGTGGTGGCCGCGCCGGAGACGAGCAGCTCGCAGTGGTAGGTGGCGGTGAGGAGGTTGGCGTACTTCTGGGCGATGGTCTCGCCCTGCTCGGTCAGGCGCAGATCGCCGCACAGGGATCCGTGGGGCAGCGCTTCGAGGAAGCGGTGGGTCGGTCCGGCGCCGCGGCTGACCGTGCCGCCACGGCCGTGGAAGAAGCGGATGTCCACGCCATGCCGGCGGCCGGTCTCGGCCAGGGCGTGCTGCGCCTGGTGCAGGTTCCATTGGCTGGCGAAGATGCCGCCATCCTTGCACGAATCCGAGTAGCCGAGCATCACCTGCTGGGTCGGCCGGGTGCCGCCCTGGAGGAACAGGCTGCGGCGGACCACCGGATGGCGGAGGAAGGCGTCGAGGATCGCCGGGGCGCCGCGCAGGTCCTCGATGGTCTCGAAGAGCGGGACCACCGGCAGCTCGCTGGCCAGGCCCGGCGGGATCTCCGCCGGCAGACCGTCCGCCACCCAGCGGACCAGGCCGGCCTCGCGGGCGAGGACGAAGACGGTGAGCAGGTCCGACAGGGACCGGGTCATGGACACGATGAGGGCGCCGACGCCGTCGAGTCCGTGCTCGCGGCGGTGCTCGGCCACGGCGCGGTAGCAGTCGAGCACCGATTCCGCATCGCTGCCCGGACGCATGTCCGCGTGGACGAGGGGCCGCGGCGAACGCAGCTCGGTGTCGAGCAGGGCGAGGCGCTCCTTCTCGCTCCACTGGGCCCAGGCGCCCGCGTCCATGCCGGCGGTGACCAGGAGCTGGGCCAGGGCCCGCTCATGGACGGCGGAATTCTGCCGGATGTCGAGCACGCCGCCGTGGAAGCCGAACACCTCGACGGTGCGCCGGACCGGCTCGACGAGCTGGCGGGCGAGCCGGCGGGCACCGACCTGGTGCAGGCTCTGTTCGAGCACCGTCAGGTCCGCCACCAGCTCATGGGGCCGGCGGTACGGATGACCGTGGTCGACGGGATCGAGCCGGGCGAGCATGAGGTTGATCCCCTGCCGCCACGGCTCCATCGGATTCATGTCCAGGGCCTGGCGGCCGGCGGCACCCAGGCGCTCGGCGCTCTGGCGGAGATGGGCTTCGAGCCCCGGGGGCGCCGCCTGGCGGAGCACCGACAGGCTGAGATCCCGGCCCAGGCGGTCGAGCTGGCTGTGGATCGCGCCCAGGGCGGTGCGGCGCAGATCCGCAAGGGTTTCCGCGGTGACCGCGGCGGTGACCAGCGGGTGGCCATCCCGGTCGCCGCCGACCCAGGTGCCGAAGGCGATGCGCGGCATGCGCTGGCGGAGCAGGGCCGGATCATGGCCGGCGGCGACCCAGCCCTGGTGCAGGCGCTGGTCCATGCGCGCCACCGCCTCGGGAAACACTTCGCGCAGGTAGTGCAGGACCGCCCGCCGCTCGCTCGCCACGTCGGGCTTGCTCAGGCGGATCTCGCCGGTCCGCCACAGGCGTTCGATGGCGGCGGTGATCTCCTCGCTGATCGCCTCCTGCTCGGCGGGGGTCCACATCTGGTTCTCACGCCGGACCAGCATCAGGTAGAGCTGGCGGTGCATCTCGAGCACCGTCGAACGCTTGGCCTCGGTGGGATGGGCGGTGAGCACCGGCTCGACCTTCACCGATGGCAGGACCTCGGCGATCTCCTCGGCGGTGAAGCCGTCGCCGGCGAGATCCTTGAGGCACCAGCGCCACAGGCCCGCCTCGGCGTCGGCCCCGTGGGACGACTCGCGCAGGCGGCGGGCCTGGTTCGCGGCGTTCTCCTCGACCATGTTGAGAAGCTGGAAGGCGAGGGAGAGGGCCTGCAGGTCGCCCTCGGTGAAACCCCGGGCGTCCGGCTCCGGCTGGCCGACCCAGGGCAGCCGGCGGGCGATCTCGTCCCGGCCCTGCTCGCTGAGGACGGTGCTGAACCGTCCCATGACGAAGGCGAGATCGCGGTCGATCTTGTCGAAGGCGAAGTCGAGGACGGGTTCGGTGGCCATGGCGGCGCGCACGATCCCGCGGCGAGCGCCTGCGGCAAGAAGGTGATCGCGCAGCGATCCGCACGCCCACCCGATCACCCGACGGCGACCCCCGCAGCCGCCCGCTCCCGGGCCTGGAAGTCGGCAAGGACAGTCCGGATGCCCTCGTCCGGAATGGGCAGGGCCACCCGCCGGCCCTGATGGGCGGCCACATGGATCGCGCTCGCCAACTCGACCGCCCGCGCCGCCTCGTCGGGCGGGGCGAGGAGGTCGCCGGTCCCGCGCACCGCGCCCAGGAACGCCGCCAGGGACGCCGCATGCTGCACTCCGCGGCCGTCTGCCGGCTGCCAGCCACGCACCGCCAGGGTCTCGGCGATGGCGGCGGGCCGGTCGAAGATGCCCGTCGCCGTGCGACTGAAGGCATCGCTCGCCAGGGCGTTGCGCACGATGCGCAGGTCGTCGGTGCCCTCGACCACGACCCGGCCGCCGGTGCCGGCGATCTCGAGGCGGTTGTCGCCCGGGGCCTCGCCCGTGGACGAGACCAGGGTCGCCACCGCCCCGGAGGCGAACTCGATGATCGCCTGGACCTCGTCCTCGACGGTGACCGCATGATGGGCGCCGAACCCGCAGCGGGCGGTGACCGCCACCGGCTCCCCGAGCAGCCAGCAGAGCAGATCGAGCTGATGCGGAAGCTGGTTCACGAGCAGGCCGCCGCCCTCGCCGGACCAGGTGCCACGCCACGGGCTGGACCGGTAATAGGCGTCGGGGCGGTACCAGTCGGTGATCGTCCAGTGGGCCCGCTGGATCCGGCCCAGACCGCCGCCGGCGACCAGCCGGTGCAGGGCCTGGTGCCGCGGGTCGCTGCGCTGCATGTGGTTGACCGCCAGCACCGGTCGCGCCGGACCGAGCCCGCGCCACGCCGCCAGCAGGGCCCGGGCGGCGATCGCATCGACCGCGAACGGCTTTTCGACCAGACAGGGGATGCCGGCCCGGAGCAGCGACAGGGCGCTCACGGGGTGGTCGCGATGCGGAGTGGCGATCACCGCCGCATCGCAGGCGTTGGCCGCGGCCAGGGCGGCCGCGTCGGCGAACCCCGGCACCGTGGACCAGGCGGCCAGGGCCG
>CAMCAC010000233.1 GCA_945872305.1 Candidatus Kuenenia stuttgartensis
CGCGGCCCTCCCTGCCCTCCCGACCTCCTGTCGGCCTCGATTCCGACCGCATTCAGAGGGTGACGCCGCCCGCGCTGAACACGCTATCCGTTCGAGGTTCACAGGAGGGCGGGAGGGCGCGGAGGGCCGCGGAGGATGATCGGATGTGATCCGTGTGCGAGATGACGCGATGACCCGGCGATGCGCGTGGACCGTGGTCGGAGGCAGGCCCCCTTCGCCACATCTCCGCGGCCCTCCCTGCCCTCCCGACCTCCTGTCGGCCTCGATTCCGACCGCATTCAGAGGGTGACACCGCCCTTGAGGATCGAGATCTCGCGGTGGCCGCCCCGCTCGGCCCGGGTCGGCTGGCCCGAGGCATGGGCGAGCACCGCCTCCAGGAACGAGGCATCGACCGCCGCCGGATCGGCGCCCTCGGCCAGCACGCCCGCATCCACATCGACCCAGCCGGGCTTGCGTCGGGCGAGGTCCGAGTTGGTGGCGACCTTGACCACCGGCACCGGACCGCCCAGGGGCGTGCCCCGGCCGGTGGTGAACAGCACCACCGTGGCGCCGGCGGCGGCGAGGTTGGTCACCGCCACCAGGTCGTTGCCCGGCCCGTCGAGCAGGGTCAGGCCACGCTCGCGCACCGGATGGGCGTAGGGCCGCACATCGGTCACCACCGCGTCGCCGGCCTTCTGGGTGCAGCCGAGGGATTTCTCTTCGAGGGTGGTGATGCCGCCGGCCTTGTTCCCGGGCGAGGGGTTTTCGTAGACCGGCTGGCCGTGGCGCTCGAAGTACGCCTTGAAGCCGTTGACCATGCCGACCGTGGCCTCGAACGCCGGACGGTCGGCGCAGCGCTCCATGAGCAGGGTCTCGGCGCCGAACATCTCGGGCACCTCGGTCAGGATCGCCGAGCCGCCGGCGTGGCACAGGGTGTCGCAGAAGCGGCCGAGGAGCGGGTTGGCGGTGATGCCGCTCAGGCCGTCGCTGCCGCCGCACTTGAGCCCGACCACGAGTTCGGCGAGATCGACCGGCTCCCGCCGGGCGGTGCGGGCGTGGTCCGCCAGGCGGGCGAGGATCTGCAAGCCCTCGGCATGTTCGTCGGGGCTGGTCTGGGCGCCAAGGAACGCGACCCGCTCCCCGTCCACGGGGCCGAGCACCTGGCGGAACACATCGATGTGGTTGTTCTCGCAGCCCAGGCCGAGGACGAGCACCCCGGCGGCGTTGGGGTTGTGGATCAGGCCCGCCAGCACCTGCTGGGTGGTGCGCAGATCCTCGCCGAGCTGGGAGCAGCCGAAGGGATGAGCAAAGGCATGGACGCCGTCGATGCCGGCGAGGTCCAGCTCCCGCCGGGCGGCCTCGGCCAGGGCCTCGGCGGTGCGCGCGACGCAGCCCACGGTGGGGATGATCCACAACTCGTTGCGGGTCGCCCAGCGGCCGTCGGCCCGGTGGTAGCCCTGCCACGCCGCCACCGGCGGGCGGCCGGTGCGGGCGGGCTTGGCGGGACCGGCATAGATGTAGTCCTGGGCCCCGCCCAGGGCGGTGGCCAGGTTGTGGGCGTGGACATGGGCGCCGGCGCGGATTGCGGCGGTGGCGGTGCCGATGGGGTAGCCGTACTTCACCACCGGTGACCCGGCGGCGAGGTCGCGCAGGGCGACCTTGTGCCCCCGCGGCACCGACTCGCGCAGGCGCAGGCCGGGCAGCGGCTCGACGCCCGGGGGCAGGTCGACGAGGGCGACCGCTACATCGTCGTGGGGATGGATGCGCAGCAGGCTGGTCATGGCGGGTTCCGGCGGTCAGGCGTGATGCGCGTGGGCCAGGCAGTCCTGCACGGCGGCCAGGATCCCGTCGCGGCGGATGCGCCCGTACTGGCGGGCCACCAACGGGGCCACCCCGGCCAGACGGGTCAGGTCCCGACCCCACAGGGCGGTGTCGGCGAGCACCGCCCGGACCAGGGCCTCGTCGTCGGCGCCGTCCGCTGCATGGTGCGCCGCCAGCCGGGCCAGGGCAGTCCCGTCGTCCTGGAGGGGCGCCCCGGTCGCCGCCGAGATCCACGCCCCCGGACCGCCCGCCGGCCGGTACAGGTGGAGCAGGGCCGCCAGACTGAGGGTCAACGCCGCCGGCCGCTGGTGGCGGGCGCAGGCGGATTCCAGGGACGGCAGCACGCGCACGGTCCATTTCGAGAGGCTGTTGAGGGCGATCGACGACCACGCGTGGCGGATGTGCGGGTTGGCGAAACGCTCGTGCACCGACCGCGCATAGGCGGCCATGGCGGCGGGATCGCCGGCCAGCCCGGGGAGGATCTCCTGCTCGACCAGCCGGCGCAGGAATGAGCCGAGCACCGGGTGCTCCACCGCCTCGCGCACCGTGGCCACGCCGGCGAGCAGGCTGGCGGCCACCAGCCCGGTGTGGGCACCGTTGAGGATGCGCACCTTGCGGGTCCGGTACGGACGCAGGTCGTCGGTCCACACCACCTCGCAGCCGGCCTTGTCGAGGGGCAGGCGGTCGCGCAGCGAGGCGGGGCCCTGGATGATCCACAGGTGGAACGCCTCGCAGGCGGCGATCAGGCCGTCGGTCGCACCGATGCGGGCCTGGAGCGCGGCGGCCTCCTCGGCCGGGTAGCCGGGCACGATGCGGTCCACCAGGGTGTCGCAGAAGGTGCAGCTCGCCGCGACCCAGGCCCGGGTGTCGTCCTCGCCCCAGTCCTCCAGGTGGCGGAACACCGCGCTGCGCAGGGCCTGGCCGTTGGCCTCGATGAGCTCGCAGGGCAGGAACACCAGCCCCGCATCCTGGTCGTCGCCCAGGGCCCGGTGGCGGGCCGCCAGGAACGCCGCGACCTTGGCCGGGAAGGTCGCCGGACAGGCGGCGGGCGACGGCTGGGCCTGGTAGGCGATGCCGGATTCCGTGGTGTTCGACAGCACCCAACGCAATTCCGGGCGCGCCGCCAGGGCGAGGAAGCCGGCCCAGTCCCGGTAGGGATCCAGGCAGCCCGCCACCGAGGCGACCAGATGCAGGTCGTCCACCGGCCGGCCATCCTGGATGCCGCGGGCCGCCACATGGTACAGCCCATCCTGGGCGTTCAGCCGCTCGCCCAGGCCCTGGGGCAGGGGCTGGACCACCTGGATCCGGCCCACCGCCAGCCCGGCCCGGTTGGCCCGGTCGATCATCCAGTCCGCGAAGGCACGCAGGAAATTGCCCTCGCCGAACTGGAGCACCGTGACCGGCAGGTGGTCCAGGGACGGCGGAACGCCGGTGGTGGTGCGGTCGAGGGCGGGGAGCGGATCCATGGGACCATTATGGATGTCCGGATCCTGAATGGCACCCGTGATCCGTCCGGCGTACCGGTCCATGCGATCCTGGCACTCCCATCCATGCGTGGACCCCCGACCGGACGCCCGTGGCCCCGACGGCGGACCGCACAGGATCCGCCACCATGCTCCCCTCCCTGACCAGCGAAGCCGAGGTCGAGGCCCTGCTCGCCCAGCCCGGTCCCGTGTGGCTGTTCAAGCACAGCAACGCCTGCCCGATCTCCTTTGCCGCCCACGACGAGGTGGCCGCCTGGTGCGCCGCCCACCCCCAGGCCGCCGGCGGCATGATCGTGATCCAGGAACGCCGCCCCCTCTCGAACTGGCTCGCCACCCGCCTGGGGCGCATCCACCAGAGCCCCCAGCTCTTCCTGGTCCGCGGCGGCCAGGTGGCGTGGATGGCCACCCACTGGGGCGTCACCGGTGCGGCCATGGATGCGGCCGTCGGGTAATTGGGTTCCGGGTTCCGGGTTCCGGGGCCTCGCAACCACGACACGCACCGTCGTCGCTCCATCGCAGTGCCCGCTGGACGCCCTCCCGAAACCCGAGACCCGGAACCCGGAACCCGACATGCACGGCATCTACCTCCACGGCTTCGCCAGCGGCCCGCTGACCGCCAAAGGCAACGCCCTCGGCGCCCGGCTTGGCGGGGCGATGACCTCCTGGACCATCCCCGACCTGGAGGGCGGCGACTTCGCCACCCTGACCATGGATGCCTGGCTGGGCCGGGCCGAGGCCGCCGTCGCCGCCCTGCCGGATGACGGCCGGCC
>CAMCAC010000234.1 GCA_945872305.1 Candidatus Kuenenia stuttgartensis
CTCGCCGTTGTCCCCGGCCTGGGGCTGACCGGATCGAAACCTCGGCACGGCATGTGCGTGTAGTCCGGCACGAGGTCCGCCATGTCCACGTCCGCCCTCACCGCCGCGTCGGGCCCATCGACCGCATCGACCGCCAGCGACAGCACCAAGTCGTTCCGCAATGCGGACTTCCTCAAGATCATGCTGGCCGAGGTGACCAACCAGAGCCCGTTCGATCCCCAGGAGACGAGCAAGCTGGTGGAGAACATGCAGAAGCTCCAGGAGCTGGCCAACAGCACCTACGACAAGTACCGGGCGGATCTGAAGTGGGCCCAGGATCTCATGGGCAAGACCGTGAATGTGCAGCAGCAGGCCCTGGATGCGAAGCAGACCGAGGCGCTGAGCAACAAGGGCCTCAAGCCGGATGTCGGGTACGGCAACAAGAACGGCACGGTGACCTCGTTCCGGGTAGTCGACGAGACGGTCTATGTGACGGTGAACGACAAGGACTACCCCGTCGACAACGTGAAGCAGGTGATCCCCGACACCAATGGCGCCGATGCCCTGGCCGCTGCCGCCAACCAGCTTCTCGGCCGCAAGATCGGCTGGTTTGACGACAAGGGCGTGCAGAAGGCCGGCGTGGTGAACGAGGTCCTGCGCGGCGCCGACGGCGATCTGCGGGCCCGGGTCGGCAACGACCTCGTGGTCTACGACCGGATCACGAGCATCGGCACGGCGACCTGATCAGCCGGCGCCCAGATCCTGGACGAGCCGGGATGCGGGCGTGATCGTGGCCGGATCCTTGGCCAACCGGTTGGCGATGATCTCGATGACCATCCGCTCAACGAGCCGATCGGGCAGGGGGCCGTGTTGACGGGCCAGCCGTTTCACATTGCGGGCCAGGACCGTGCGGGTGAGGTCGGCCATGGTGCCCGGCGGGGGCCGCAAGGATCGATCCGGCTTCGCCCCGAGCGCACATGCCCCCGATCCCAGCAGCACCAGACCGCCGAGTGGACTGACAAAGACCATGGCGATACCCGCGCCCAGCAGGCCGAGGCCGACCATCCACCCCACCGGATGGCGGCCCAGCGGCGGCAGGTCGAGTCCCGCCGCCAGTTCCACATCCCGCCAGCGTTCCCGCAGGGTGGCCCCGGTGACCGGGCCGGCCGTCGAGAGCGCGACCGGGTCCGAGGGCCGGAGCCGCTGAGGGCCGTCCGGCAGCGCCGCAATCGCCCGTTGCAGGCGGAGGAACACCTGGCGTTCGATCAGTTGGTCGCGGTTTGCTGGCCCGAGCCGCCGCCGCACGAGGGCGATGATGCCACCGACGGTAGGCGGGGAGTCTATCGGTTCGTCCGGTGGGATCTGGATCGCAAAGGCGTCTTCCAGATCCATGACGACTTCGGCAAGATCCAGGCCCATCAGGCCCCCAGCCGCTCCAGCGCCGCCCGCAGATGGTCCGGCCACGGGGCCGGGCGGCCGGTGGTGCGGTCCAGGCAGACATGGATCTGGGTGACCGTGTAGGCCGGACCGGCGGCGGTGGCGGCGTCGATGCGCAGGGTGGCGCTGGTGTCACCCAGGCGTTCCCGGCGCACGGTCCAGCGCACCCGGTCGCCGTGGCGGAGGGGGGCCGTGAAGGTGGACTCGATACGCACCAGGGGCATGGCCCAGCGGCCGTCGCGGAGCAGGTCGGGCAGAGGAGCGCCGGCGGCGGCCATGGCTTCTTCGAAGGCGTGGTGGGCGAGGGCGATGAGCCGCGGGCCGAAGGCGACCCCGGCGGCGTCGATGTCGTCGAGGGCGAGGATGCGCTCCATGGTCACTCCCGGACGGCGGCGGTACAGGCGTCCGCCAGGGCATCGATGGTGGAGCGGGCGGCGCTCCCGGCCACCGGCAGACCGTGGCGGGCGATGGCCTGGGCGGTGACCGGGCCGATGGCGACGAAGCGGGCGCCCCGGGCGGCCATGGCGGCGAGGTGCGGCCCCGCCGCCGCCGCCAGGCGGTCCATGGTCGCCGCCGAGGCGAGGGGGACGAGATCGATGCGTTCCCAGGGCACATCGTTGGGGATGTGCTCCTCCACCGCCCGATAGGCGGTGGCGGCGGTGACCGCGGCACCGCCGGCGCGCAGGGTCGCGGCGAGCTCCGGGCGGGCATTCTCCGCCTGGGGCAGGACCGCCCGGGTGCAGCCGGCGGCGAGCAGGGCCCGGCCCAGGGCCGCGCCGTCGCCGCCGTCCGGAGGGACCAGATCCGCGCGCAGGCCGATCTTCTCCAAGGCGGCCGCGGTGCCGGGGCCGACCGCGGCGATGCGCGCCCCTGCCAGCCGCCGGCTGTCGCCGCCGGTGCGGCGCAGGCGTTCCCACAGGAACGCGACGGCATTGGCGCTGGTCAGGGCGATCCACGCCCCGGCGCAGTCCGCCAGGGCCGCATCCAGGGGCGCCGGATCCACCGCAGGCTCGTAGCGGGCCAGGGGCAGGTCGATGACTTCGGCCCCGGCCTCGGCGAGCAGGCGGCCGAGGCGGTTCTCGCCGTCCCGGGCCCGGGTGACCAGGGCGGTGCGGCCGAACAGCGGGCGCTGGGCGATGGTGTCGAACCAGCGGATGCGCTCCCGGTAGCGGACCACCGGGCCGATGACGGTGATCGCCGGGGCCCCCAGGCCCGCGGCCTTGGCGGTGGCGTCGATGGTGGCCAGGGTGGCGGTGACCGTGCGTTGGCGCGGTTGGGTGCCCCACTGGATCACCGCCGCGGGATCGTCGGGGTTGCGGCCGGCGGCGATGAGGGCGGCGCAGCTCGCGGCGAGTTTGTGCATGCCCATGTAGAGGACGATCGTCTCGACCCGCACGAGCTGGGTCCAGTCCACGGGGCCGTCGCCGCCGTCCCGGGCCTCGTGGCCGGTGACGAAGGCCACCGACGAACTGGCGGCCCGGTGGGTGATCGGGATGCCAGCGTAGGCGGGCACCGCGATCCCGGCGGTGATGCCGGGCACCACCTGGAACGGGATGCCGGCCTCGGCCAGGGCCACGGCCTCCTCGCCGCCGCGCCCGAACACGAACGGATCGCCGCCCTTGAGCCGGACCACGCAGCGGTGGGCCCGGCCGCATTCGACGAGCAAGGCGTTGATCGTTTCCTGGGTGGCGCTGTGGCCGCCGCCGCGCTTGCCGACGAAATGGCGGACCGCGGCGGGATGCGCCTGGGACAGGACCGCATCGCTCACCAGGGCGTCGTGGACCACGCAATCCGCCTGGCGGAGCAGCTCCCGGGCGCGGACGGTGAGCAGTCCGGGGTCCCCCGGGCCGGCGCCGACGAGATGGACGGTCATAGGTGCAGTGGAAGGGGGCCCGGGGACGGCGGAAGGTGGAAGTCCCGGATGGGCGATCGGTGGCGCGATGCTGGCATGGGATCCGGCTCCCCATATCCCATGCGGCCATGGACCCGCATCGTAGCCACCATCGCGGCGGTCCGCGAGCCCATGATCCAGGCCATGTACCGGCCCGCGGGGCCCGGGCCGGCGATGGTGGAGTTCGAGTGGTATCTCGTTCCGAACCGGCACGCCCAGGCCGTGATCCTGGTCGACCGGATCAGCCGGGGTGATCAGGTGCCGGGCGATGCGGTACCATGGCCGACCACCTGGGAGCGGTGGTCGCTCGATGGACGCAGGGACGGGATCATGAACGCGCTGGCCGGCCGCTCCGCGTCGACCGCGGAGCGGATGATCACAGCACCGATTCCTGAGTGATCAGATCGCGCAGGCGTTCCATCGCCTTGGCTTCGAGCTGGCGCACCCGTTCCCGGGTCAGGGCGAAGATCTTGCCGATCTCTTCCAGGGTCAGGACGGGGTAGGCGTCCATGCCGTATCGGTAGCGGAGGATCTCGGCCTCGCGGTCCGGGATGTGGTGCAGCTTGTCCTGAAGGACCCGGCAGTCCTCGGTCTGGCCGACCGCGTGCTCGGGGTCCGATTCCGGGTGGCAGTCCTCGAAGAACGAGGACAGGTCGCTGACTTCTTCCGTGTCGAGGTTGGCGCCGTTGATCAGGCTCGTGCGCATGATGCGCTGGATGAGCTTGA
>CAMCAC010000235.1 GCA_945872305.1 Candidatus Kuenenia stuttgartensis
CCCCTTCTCCTTCCCGCCCCCCGCTCCGCCACCTGGTCCGGGGGCACCTGCCGCCCGGATGCCCCGACGACGACGACCGTCGATCCGGACCTGCCCGCCGAGGGCTATGCCCTGACCATCGGCGCCGATGCGGTGGCGATCCGCCACCGGGATGCGGCGGGGCTGCGCCACGCCCGGTCCACCCTGGCCCAGCTCGGGGTCCAGGGGCCGCTGCCCTGCGGCATGGTCGAGGACGCGCCAGCCTTCCCGGTGCGCGGGGTGATGCTCGATTGCTCCCGGGACCGCATCCCGACCGCCGCGGAGCTGCGCCGGCTGATCAGCCAGATGGCGGCCTGGAAGCTCAACCGCCTGGAACTGTACAGCGAGCACGCCATCGCCTACCGCGGGCACAACACGGTCACCGGGCCGGCGGACGCGATCAGCCTCGACGAGCTGGCGCTCCTGCGCGACGAGGCGGCGGCCGTCGGCGTGGAGCTGGCGCCGAACCAGAACTGCTTCGGCCACCTGGAGCGCTGGTTCCGCCATCCCCGCTACGAACCCCTGGCGGAGCAGCCCGGCGATCCCGGCCACCACCACCGCTGCGGCTGCCGCGCCCTCGCCCCGGCGGTGCCCGCGGCCTTCACCTTCGTCCAGGACCTGGTCGGCCAGCTCGCCGGCGTGCTGCCGGCGCAGGTCTTCAACATCGGCGGCGACGAGACCTGGGATGTGGGCAAGGGCCGCTCCCGGGGCATGGTCGAGCGCGAGGGCTTCGCCGCGGTGTACGGCGGCTTCCTGGCCAAGGTCATGGCCGAGATCCGCCGCCACGGCCGCACCCCGGCGTTCTGGGCCGACATCGTCCTCAACCATCCCGAGGCGGCGGCGCTGCTCGACCGCGGCGCCATCGCCCTCGACTGGGGCTACGGCGGCCGCCACGATTTCGACACGACGCAACGGAAGCTCATCGCCGCCGGCTTCGCCCGGCGCTGGATCTGCGCCGGCACGAGCTGCTGGAGCAGCTTCGCCGGCTACGCTGACGAACGGCGGGGGAATCTGCTGCGCGCGGTGCGCGCGGCCACACGACACGGCGCCGAAGGCGTGATGGTGACCGTGTGGGGCGACGGCGGCCACCGCCAGATCTGGCCCGCCAGCCTGGCCGGCATCGCCGAGGCCGCACACCGGTTCTGGGCCGGCGAGGCCCCCTACGACCCCCGGGCCGGCGGCCTGCATGCCTTCGGCTGCGCCGACCTGGGGCCGTGGCTCGACGCCCTCGGGCGGGTCGACCTGCCCCTGCGCGACGGCGCCCGGTGGGAGAACGCCTTCAAGGCCCTGCACGGCTCCTGGGACCGCAACCCGGACAGCCCCTGGGCCCAGAGCGGGCCCACCGTGACCCCGGGGGCCACGGCGCCGTCCGAATGGGACGGGGTCGCCGCGACCGCGCTGGCCCTGGCCGGCCGGATGCCGGGCGGCATCGACCCACAGGTGGCGGACGAATGCCGCTGGGCCTGCCGGATGGTGGAACTCGGGGCCGAGCGGGGCCGGGAGCTGGCCGGCGGCGATCCCCGCCCGGGGGACTGGGCCGACCGCCTTGCCGCCGGCGTCGCCGAGCATCGCCGCCTCTGGCTCCGCCGGGCCCGCCCCGGGGGCTTGGCGGACAGCGCCGCGGCGTTTCTCCGCCCACTCGGTTGATGGTCTCCACCGGACCCGGGATCCCTGACCCGTCGGGGATCCCCGGGACCCCGGTCTTTGCTTCCGGCCCTGATCCCGCAGGCTTCGGACATGAACCCGCTTCCCGGCGATGAGGACAGCGTCGGCAGCACCGTCTACGAGGGACTGGTCCGTCTGACCTTCCTGTGCGGGCGCGGCCTGCCGCTGCCGGAACTCATGCAGCGCTTCCTCGTCGCGATGCAGCCGCATGTGCCCGCCGATGGCCTCTGGCTGTTCGACCACGATCAGCTGGTGGCCCACTGCACCCCGACCGGGCTGCCGGTGCCGCCCCCGCCGCCAGCGCTGCCGGCGAATCTCGCGGCGATGATCGGGGCCGACGGGCTGGTCCGCGCCCACGTGCTGCCGCACCTCGGGCTGGTGGTGCGGGCCCAGGGCGAGGCGACCCCGCGGACCCGGGATGTCGTCACCCTCCAGGCCCGGCTGCTGGCCATGGCCTGGTACAGCGAGACGCGGCCGGATCCCGAGCTCACCCAGGACGACTACCAGACCGCCAAGAAGGTCTTCAAGCAGCGCTGGCTGCGCGCCCTGCTCACCCGCCATCCATCGCCCAGCGCCGCGGCCCAGTCGGCGGGGATCAGCCGCGCCAGCCTGTACGCCCAGATGGAAAAGGCGGGCATCCGCCGGGACGCCTCGCGCAACGGCTGATCAGACGGCGACGACGGCGTCCACCAGACCCGCGACCGGACCCAGGAAACCGCCCTCGGTGGCGATCTCCGCCGCCAGGACGAGCCCGGACAGGGCCTCGCGCACGGTGCCGCTCACGCTGCCGCCGCGCACCGCCCGGGGCGCCCGGCCGGGTTCGTGCCACCAGGCCAGGCGGATCTCGCCGGAAAATGCGCCGGTGTCCTGGCGGGCGTGGAATTCGCTGAAGCGGACCACCTCCAGCACGCCGCCGGGCCGGGCGCACAGCTCCGCGAGGGGCGTCGTGCCGGCGGGGCAGACCAGGGTCCCGGCGGTGCCGCGGGGCGGGCGGCCGAGGACCTGCATCCACCGGCCGTCGCCGTGCAGGCCCGCCAGGCGGCCGTCGCGGACGAGCGGCTGGGCGGCGCCGGCGTAGCCATGGCCGTCGAACCGGTAGGCCGCCAAACTCGGCACCCGGGCATCCACGGTCAGATCCGGGGCGGTGCCCGCCGGCAGCACCGGTGCGCCCAGGGCGAGGGCGGCGATGCTGCGCGCATGCAGCGCGGCATCCGCGTGGCCGCAGATCCAGCCGAGGAGCTCGGACAGATGTTCCGCCCGCAGCAGCACCGGCTGGCGGCCGGGCCGGGGGGCCGTCGCACCGGCCAGGGCGCGGATCCCGGCAGCAGCGTCGGCGGTGCGCCGGGCGAGGTGCAGCCCCGCCAGGTCCGCCGCCTCGGCCCGGTCCATGGTCTCGACCTCGCGGCCGCCCTCGGGCCGGTGGAGCAGCACGAACTCCGCATAGGTCCGGGTCCGCCGGTCGCGCAGGTCCAGCCCGTGGTGGTTGCGCAGGCGGATGTCCTCGACGGTGGCAAACAGTTCGAGATGGCTCGGCCGGGTCCACGGCGCCGCCGCGATCGCCGCGCCCCAGTCCGCTTCGGCGCGGTCGAGGGCGTCGCCGGGGTTGGCGACCAGGGCGGGATCGGCGCCGCCGCTGCGCTGGGGCTGGACCGCGGCCCCGCCGCCCACCGCCTCGCCCGCACCCACCGGTTGCGCGACCCCGTCGCCCCCGGGCTCCGGCAGGCGGAAGGCCGGCATCATCGCCGTCGGCGCCGCCGCCAGGGCCGCGTCGAGGCGCACCCGCAGATCCGCCGGCGTGTCGCCGCCGCCGACCGTGAACGACCCCTCGCCCTGGCGGCCGTCGCGGACCGGCTGGGCGAACCAGACATCCCAGCTCACCGCCGCCGCCTCGCGCTCCTGCTCCCGGTGGAGAAAGGTCAGGTAGCGCTCATGCCGCCGGCTGCGCCGCTCGGTCACTTGCCACTGGGCGACGCCGGCGCCGGCAAGGACGCGGCCGATGAGTTCGATGTCCATGGTCTCAATTCCTGTCCGAAGATTACCGGGTTCCGTGCGGCCTGCGGCCGCGTTGCGGGCGGGCGCTGCGCGCCACGCGTTGCGGGTTGCGGGCCGTTCGCAACGCGAGCGCAGCGAGCCCGCAACCCCTGCTCACGCGATCACCGCCCGCAGCCGCAACTCCGGGCCGCCGTCGGTGACCTTGACCCATTCCTTGTAGCCCTTGCCGCACATGCCCAGGCTGGCTTCGTGGACCTCGCGGCCGACGCCGGTGACGGAATGGAGCAGGGTGGGCACGTCACCGGTCATCACCACCGGGCCGAACACCCGG
>CAMCAC010000236.1 GCA_945872305.1 Candidatus Kuenenia stuttgartensis
ATGTTGCCGGGCCGGGGACCGCCGCGGCCCGCGGCGCAGGCGGCGGCGAAGGTCGCCTCGGGGGCACCGCCCCTGGCACAGCAGATCATGGCGCCGGCCAAGGCGCGGACCTGCCGGTAGAGGAAGCCCTCGCCGGTGATCCAGAAGTCGTGGGTCGGGTCGCCATCGTCGTCGCCATGTTCCCAATGGGCGGCGAGCACCGAACGCACCGGATCATCGTCGTCGCTGTCGTCCCGGCGCAGGGCGCTGAAGGCGGACAGATCATGACGGCCCGGCACCAGGATGGCGCAGCGGTCGAGGATCCCCGCATCCACCGGCCTGGTCAGCCACCAGCGTCTGGTATCGCGCACCGGTGCCGCACCGCGCACCACGCAGCGGTAGCGGTAGGTCTTGCTCGCAGCCCGGTGCTGGCAGTTGAAGCCGTCGGTGACCACGGCCGAACGGCGGACCCGGCAGTCCGGGGGCAGATGGCGGTTCACCGCATGGCAGAGGGCCCGCAGGTCCCAGGTCCGCTCCAGGCGCACATCGCAGGGCAGATGGCGGGCATCCACACCGGCGTCGAGCCGGGACGCCGGGCGGACCGTGGTGGGAGCGCCGGCGACGATGGACACTGCCCGCTCCACGACGCCCTGGACGGTGCGCCGATCCTGCTGGCGCTGGGTGCCGGCGAAGCGTTCGCCACGGACCTCCAGATCGAGCAGGTAGTGCACGGTCACGCTCAGTCGTCGTCGGTGATCTCGCTCGGGCCGAAATCGCCGTCATCGTCGTCGACCTTGGGCCGGTTGCGGCCGTCGTGGCGGCCACCGCCGGTCTTGCCGCGGAACGAGAAGATGTCGCGCTTGTCGACCCCGCCGATGGTGCCGGCGATCGGGGTGCCGAGCTGGCGCCGGCTTTGCATCCACAGTGCGCGCACCGGCTCCAGGTCGGCGATGTGGCCGAAGGCGAGCAGGTGGACCCGCCAGGCGGGATCGAACCACGGGCTGGGCACGAAGCGTTTCACCCGGTTGTGCAGGTGGTGGAAGAACAGGATGTAGAGCTGGGCCCGGAGCAGCTCGGTGATGCTGTTCACGAGGCGCTTGGGCAGATCCATGCGGATCGACAGGCGGCGGACCTCGTCGGTGACCCGGGCGGCGACCCGATCGAAGCGGTCCCGTTGCAGATCCACCTCGCCGAGGAGGGGGATGAACAGGCCGCTGGCGAGGATCTCCAGGGCGTAGTGCCGGTCTTCCTGGGCTTCGTGGTCCACGGCGCGGAAGTAGTCCTCGACCTGGGCGAGGCCTTCCTCGCCGACCGCGTCGAGCCAGTCGGGGAAGAGGATGCCGAGGAATCCGTAGCGGCCGAGCATTTCGATGCCGCGGTGGCGGTTGGCCTGGCCGATGATGCGGAAGATCTCCTCGATCACCCGGAAGCGGCTGGCCTTGAGGATCTCCGGGGCGAGGTCGTGCAGGGCCTGCTCGGTCTCGGCCTCGATGGCATACCCGAAGCGGGCGGCGAACTTGATCGCCCGCAGCATGCGCACCGGATCCTCGCGGAAGCGCACGAACGGGTCGCCGATCGAGCGGACGAGCTGGGCGTTGAGATCCGCCATGCCGCCGGTGTGGTCGATGACCGCGAAGTCGCGGATGTCGTAGTACAGCGCATTGACGGTGAAATCCCGGCGCCAGGAGTCGCTTTCGAGATCGCCCCACTGGTTGTCGTCGTCGATGTAGCCGTCGTCCGCCGGTTCCGCCTGGGAGCGCAGGGTGGCGACCTCGACGTTCTTGGGGCCGAAGAAGACGTGGACGATGCGGAAGCGTCGGCCGACCTCCCGCGAGTTGCGGAACAGGCGGCGCAGGTCCCGGGGCCGGGCGTCGGTGGCGACGTCGAAATCCTTGGGTTTGCGGCCCATCAGGAGGTCGCGCACGGCACCGCCGACGAGGTAGGCCTCGTAGCCGGCATCCTTGAGGGTGTAGAGGACCCGCAGGCTGTCCTTGTCGATGTCCTTGCGGGAGATCGGGTGGTCCTGGCGGGCGATGATGCGGGGCTCGGTCATGGGATTCCGTCGGCTCTCCCGGTCCTGGCCGCGGGGCGGCGTGGATGCGGGGGCGGGGTGGTCAGAAGTCGCGGGCGACGATGAAGTCGGCGAGATCGTGGAGGTGGGCGGTGGCGGGGGAGGGGGGCAGCGGGGCGAGGGCGCGCTTGGCCTCGGCGACCCGGTCCCGGGCGGTGGCGATGGCGGAGCGCAGACCGCCCCGGTCGATCACGTAGTCCCGGGCCCGGGCGACTTCGGCGGGGTCGCCGGCGTGGAGGAGCAGACGCTCAGCGGCGGCCCGCTCGCTGGCCGGGGTCGTGGCCAGGGCGCGGATGATCGGCAGCGTGACCCGGCCGCGTTCCAGGTCGGTGGCCAGGGTCTTGCCGACTTTCTGCGCGTCACCGGCCAGATCCAGGCAGTCGTCGACGATCTGGAAGGCGATGCCGCAGGCCCGGCCGTAGGCGGCGCCGGCGGCGGCGAAGCGTGGATCCCGGCCCCAGGCTCCGGATTCTCCGGCGAGCTCGGTGAGGGCGGCGGTCTTGCCGTAGACGATGCGCTCGTACTCGGCTTCGCTGAGGTCACCCTGACGCTCGGCGACCTGCTGATGGAGTTCTCCACGGCAGACGATGTTGGTGGTGGCCGTCAGCCGCTCCATGATCCGCGGCTCGCCGAGGCGGGCGACGGTGTGGAAGGCGTGCGTATAGAGGTAGTCGCCGATCAGGATCGCGGTGGTGTTGCCGAACCGGGTGTGGGCGGTGGCCTTGCCGCGGCGGGTATCGGCGTCGTCGATCAGGTCGTCGTGGACGAGGGTGGCGGTGTGGATCAGTTCCAGGGCCGCGCCGATGGTCAGGTGGCCGTCTTCAACCCCGCCGGTGGCCTCGGCCATGAGCAGGCACAGGGACGGACGGAGCATCTTGCCGTGGAATCCGCCGAGCTCGTCGATGAGCGACTGGACCCGCGGCTCCGGAGAGGCGAGGGCCGCGGTCATCACCGCCTGGACCCGGGCCAGGTGCGGCTGGAGCGCAGCCAGGGCGGCGATCATGCGCCTGGCTTGATGGTGGCCGCGATCTCCTGCAGGGTCCGCCCCAGGACCTCGACACTGACCGGCTTGCACATGCATTTCACGATCTGCGGGTTCAGGCGGGCGAGCTCTTCGATGCGGTCGAAGGGTTCGTAGGCGCTGATCACGACCACCTGGCTGCTGGCCAGCTCAGGACGGCGCAGGAGCTCCTGCAGGACGGCGAAACCGTCCATGCCAGGCATCATGATGTCGAGCAGCAGGATGTCCGGCTGGAGCGTCCCGACCGCGATGCAGGTGTCGACGCCGTTCACGGCCTCGTGGATGGCCGCATCCGGCAGGAACCGTTCGGTGACCTTGCGCAGGAGCAGGACCACATCCGGATGGTCGTCGGCGATCAGGACATTGATCTTGGCCGCGGTCGGACGCCGGCGGACCGCGATCTGCGTCGCATCGGGGATGCCGAACGAGCGGCAGAATTCTTCAAGGTCTTCAGGCTTCACCCGGAAGTGGCCGCTGGGCAGCGCGTAGGCCTTCATGTGGCCACCGATGATCCATCGGTACACGGTGGTTCGGCTGACGTTGCAGCGCTTGGCCACCCGGCCCAGGCTGAGGTGCTCGTGGTTCGACATCGTAGTGGTTCGTTTCTAGGGTTGCATTGATGAGCCGCAAGGCGCACGGCGCGGCCGGGGGATTGCCGATCCCTACACCCGGGGAACATGCCATCCATGCGGGTCGTCATCGTCCGGTTGGGTGCCTTTGGCGACATCATTCACACCCTGCCCCTTGCCGCCGATCTGGCGGCCGTGGGCCATGAGGTGGGCTGGCTGTGCGAGGATCGCTGGGCCGGACTGGTCGATGGATCGCCGGCGGTGTCCCGGATCCACCGTTGGCCGCGCAAAGCCCTGCGCCATGCGGGGGTATGGCGTTCCGCGCCCCTGCTGCGGCCCCTGGCACGGGAGCTGCGGTCGGCACG
>CAMCAC010000237.1 GCA_945872305.1 Candidatus Kuenenia stuttgartensis
GCCCGCATGGACCGCATCGCCCGCGCCCGCCTCCTGGCGGAGCGCCACCTCGCCGGCGGCGGGGCCGAGCGCGAGGTCCTGGTCTTCGCCGACGGCGGCGGCGCCCGGCCGGACGACGGCCGCAGCCCGGCGGATGGCGCCGCCACCGACCCGGGCTCGGTCCTGGCGGATCTCGCCCGGGGCTGGGACCGGGAACGGCCGGGCTCGGTGGTGCTGCTCGGCGATGGCCGCCAGACCGCGGGTCCGGATCCGGTCGGCCCGGCCCGGGCCCTGGCCGCCCGCGGCGTGCGCATCCATCCGGTGCTGATCGGCGCCCCGGGCCGCCCGCGGGACGCGGTGGTCGCCGAGCTCACCGGCGCCCCCGAGGTCTTCCGTGGCGAGCGGGTACGCATCGAGTGCCGCCTGCGCATCACCGCCGAGCCGGACTCCGCCTGGGACCTGGTCTTCACCCGGGATGGCGAGGAGATCGAGCGGCGCCCCCTGCGCCCCACCGATGCCTGGCAGGTCGAGCGCCTGGAGCGACCGGCGGACGCGGCAGGGACCTTCGTCTGGCGGGCCCGCCTGGAGCCGGCGGCGGAACGCGGGGTGCGCGGTGGCGGCGGCCTGGTGCGCGAGGTCTGGCGCAGCCCCGGCGGCCAGGACCTCGACACCCTGCGCGCCCCGGAACGCGAGGCCGACGAGACGCTGGCGACCGGAGCGCGGACCGTGGACGAGCGCAGCGACCACGGCAGCCGCATCCGCGGCCTGGTCGTCGCCCCCCAGACCGGCCTGTACACCTTCTGGATCACCGGCGACGACCGGGCGGAGCTGCGCCTGTCCACCAGCGTCGATCCCGCCGGGCTGCGCACCCTCGCCGCGGCCCCGGCTTACACCGGCCGGGACGCCTGGGACACCTACCAGGCCCAGCGCTCGGCCCCGGTGGCCCTGGCCGCCGGCCGGGCCTACGCCATCGAGATCCTCCACCGCCAGGGCATCGGTGACAGCCATGTCTCGGTGGGCTGGCAGCTCCCGGATGGCAGGCTGGAACGGCCCCTGGCGGCGGACCGTCTGGCCCCGCCGGCCACCGCCGCAACCGCCGCGGATCCGGTCGACGCCCTCGCCGAGGCGAGCCTCGCCAACAACGGCGCCGCCCTGACCGTGACCGTGAGCGACGATCCCCTGCGGGTGCTCGTCCTCGACCACCAGCCGCGCTGGGACCTCCGTTACGCCGCCGGGCTGCTGGAACGGGACCGCCGGGTGGACCTCGATGCGCGCTATGCCGCGGTGCGCGCCGGGCGCGGGCGCAGCGACCTGCTGCCTCCGGACCAGGCGGGCTGGGATGCCTTCGACGCAGTGCTCCTCGGCGATCTGTCGCCGGTGGAGCTGGCCCAGGCGGACCAGGCCCGGCTGCGCGACTACGTCGGCCGCCGGGGCGGCTTTCTCGTGGTGGTCAGCGGCCCCCGCGCGATGCCCGCCGCGTTCCCCCTCGGTCCGGTGGCGGATCTGCTGCCGGTGCGCCCACCCCTGGCCGGTGGCGGCCCGGTGGCGCCGACCACCCTGGTCCTCGGCCGCGACGGCACCGACCATCCGGTGACCCGGGTCCTGGGCGACGCGGAGCGCAACCGCCGCCTGTGGCCGCTCCTGCCCGCCCTGCCCTGGTGGCTGCCCGGCTGCACCCCCAAGCCCGGGGCCCAGGTCCTGCTCGCTGCCGAGAACCGCGATCCGGTGGCGGTGCTCGGCCGCTACGGCGCCGGCCGGGTGCTATGGCTGGCGAGCGACGAAACGTGGCGCTGGCGCGACCGCCTGGGCGACCGGGTGCACGGGGTGTTCTGGCTCCAGGCCCTGCGCTGGGGTCTCGCCGCCCGCCTGCGCGGCCAGGATCCCCGGCTCCAGGTCGCCCTGGAGCCGGCGGAGGTGGAGCCCGGCGGCCGGGCCGAGCTGCGCCTGCGCAGCCGCGACGGCGCGCCGCGGATCACCGTCGAGCGTCTGGACGACGGCGGTGCACCGGTCCCCGGGACCGCTTGGTCCCCCGCCGCCGGCCCGGTGGCCGAGGTCGAGGCCCTGTACACCGCCGCCCTGCGCGGCCCGGTGGGCGAAGGACTGACCGAGGGTCGCTGGCGGGTGGTGGCCGAAGCCGCCGGGGTGCGCGAGGAGCGCATCCTCTCGGTGCGCGCCCGGCCATCCCTGGAAGGGATCGAACTCGGCGCCGACGCCGGGGCCTGGGACCGGGTCGCCGCCGCCGCCGGCACCCGCCGTCTCGCCCCCGCGGACCTTGCCGCCCTGGGCACCGAACTGGCCCGCCTGGAACCCCGGCGGGAGACCGTCCGCCGGACCTGGAGCCTGTGGGACGGCTGGTGGCTCGCCGCCGTGATCGCCGCCCTGCTCGGCACGGAATGGTGGCTGCGCCGGCGCTGGGGACTCCCATGAACTCGCGGTGCCCGCAACCAGCCTCCACGACAAGGGCATCCCATGCTGACTGAGATCATCCTGCGTTGGGAACGCCGTCGGCGGGCGCTGGTCCTGGCCCGGGCGGCGGGCGAGGCGGTGGCCCTGGCCGGGGCCGGCATCGGGGCCATCGCCCTGGCGGACGGGCTGGTGGTGCTCGCGGATCCCCTGCGCCCGGGACTGGCTTTGACGGTGTGGGGCGGCGCCGGACTATGGCTGGCGGTGCGCGGCCTCACCCCGTGGCTGCGGCCCCGGCCCCTGCTCGCCGCCGCCCGGGACCTGGAGCAGCGGCTCGGCTGGGGCGATGATGCCTGCTCCGGGGCGGTGCAGCTCGCGGCCGGGGCGCCGCTGGGAACGAGTGCGTGGATGGCGGCGCGCAGCGTGGCACTGGCCACCACCCGTCTCGCCGCTGCGGATCCCTCGGCAACCCTGCGCCGTTGGCCGGCAACCCGGGCCGGGCTGCTGGCCGGGGCGGTGCTCGCAGCCCTGGCCGGCGGCGCGGCGCTCCCCGGGGGTGCCGACCTCCTGCGCCGGGCGGCGTTCGCCGGCGAGGCCGCCCACCCGGACCTGGCACGGATCACGATCGGCCCCGGCGAGCGCCGGGCGGCGGTGGGCTCGCCCCTCACCCTGGTGGCCGAGAGCGATCGGCCGTGCGAAGGGATGGCGGCGGAACTGGCCTTCGCCGACGGCCGCCGGCAGACCGTGGCCATGGTCGCGGATTCCGGGAACCCCGGGCGGCGCTTCACCCTGGTCCTGCCGGCGCTCCTCGACCCATTCTCCTGGCGGGCGCGCAGCGGCCGGGCGGCGAGCCCGGAACAACGGGTGGTGGCGGTCGAGCCGCCCCGTGTGGCGGCGGTACGCCTGACGGTGCGCCCGCCGGCCTACACCGGGCTGCCGGCCCAGCGGATCGAGGGCGGCGATGCGGAGGTGGTCCTTGGCTCCCGGGTCGAGGTGGCCGTGGACCTCGTCGGGACCCGGGCCGAAGCCGGCGCCGTGGTCCTGGCCGATGGCAGCGAGATCCCCCTCGCCATCTCCGCCGCCACCGCCACCGCCACCGTCATTCCAGCGGAGGATACCGCCTGGGGCGTGCGCCTGGTCTCGGCCGCGTTGGACGCCACCGGGACGGATGCCTCCCGGGCGGTGGCCAGCGGCACCGGCCCGCGCTGGCGCTGGCGGGTGGTCGCCGACCGCGTCCCGGCGGTGGATCTCGCCGGCGGCGACGGCCTGGTCGGCAGCGCCGCGGTGGTCCTGCGCCTGTCCGCGGAAGACGATCTCGGTCTGCGCACGGTGCGGCTGCGCTGGCGCACCGACGCCGGGCTCGACGGCCAGCGCACCATCCCGGTGGTGGGGCGCCGGCTCGACGAGGTGATCGCGGTCGATCCTGGCGACCTGCTCCTCGCCCCCGGCGACGGCGCCGTGATGCTGGCCGAGGCCGAGGACAACGCCGGCGCCGTGGGCCATTCCCAGCCGGTGCGCCTGCGCCGGGCCGACGACGGGGCGGTCGCCCTGGAGACCACCGCCGCGGCGGCCGCCGGGGCCG
>CAMCAC010000238.1 GCA_945872305.1 Candidatus Kuenenia stuttgartensis
CCGGCGAAGGCGAAGGAGAACCACAGGTAGCCGATGACCAGGCTGCCGGTGCCGAGGATGGCCAGGGGGATGCCCATGGTCAGCGGGGTGCCGTGCAGGTGCTTGACCACCTCGGGCGCCGAGCGGTTGGCGCCCCAGAAGGTCAGGGCGTACATCCGGGTCATGTAGACGGCGGTGATGAAGGCGGTGAGCAGGGCGATGAAGCCCACCACCGGCGCCAGGCCGTGGCCGCCGATCAGGCCCTCGAGGATCTGGTCCTTGGACCAGAAGCCCGAGGACAGCGGACCGCCGATGATGGCGAACCACGCCCAGGCGACCATCGCGTGGGTGAACGGGAGCAGCTTCCGGAGGCCGCCCATGCGGCGCATGTCCTGCTCGTGGTGCAGGTTGTGGATCACTGCGCCGGCGCCGAGGAAGAGCGTGGCCTTGAAGAAGGCGTGGGTCAGCACATGGAACAGGGCGATGTCGAAGCGGCCGATGCCGCAGGCCATGAACATGAAGCCGAGCTGGCTCACGGTCGAGTAGGCCAGGGCCTTCTTGATGTCGTGCTGGAACAGTCCGGCAATGGCACCCCACAGGGCGGTGGCGCAGCCGGTGATCAGGACCACGTCGAGCAGCCAGGGATCCGCCGCGGCGTAGACCGGGCCCAGGCGGCCGACCAGGAACACGCCGGCGGTGACCATGGTGGCGGCGTGGATGAGGGCGGACACCGGGGTCGGGCCGGCCATGGCGTCGGGCAGCCAGGTGACCAGTGGGATCTGCGCCGATTTGCCGGTGCAGCCGATGAACAGCAGCAGGCCGGCGATGCCGGCGGCGGTGGCGTAGGGGTTGGCGAGCGGATGGCCCGGCTCCGAGCCCGCGGGCTGCGCCAGGAAGAACGAACTGATCGCGGTGTAGTCCAGGGTGTTCGCGGTCATGAAGATCACGAACGCGCCGAGGATGAAGCCGAGGTCGCCGATGCGGTTGACCACGAACGCCTTGCGCGCCGCGTCGTTGTAGGCGTCGTTGCGGTGCCAGAAGCCGATCAGCAGGTACGAGCACAGGCCGACGCCCTCCCAGCCGAGGAAGGTCATCGGCAGCGAGTCGCCGAGCACGAGGACGATCATCGAGAACAGGAACAGGTTGAGATAGGCCATGAACCGCGCGAAGCCGCGGTCCGCCTGCATGTAGCCCACCGAGTACAGGCAGATCAGGGTGCCGATGCCGGTGATGAACAGGAGCATGAACGACGACAGGCGGTCGAACAGGAAGCCCGCCCAGATGCTGCCGGAGCCGGCCTGGAACCACGACCACAGCACATTGTGGATGGCGCCGTCCTGGTACATCGTGACGGATGCGGCCACGGTGCAGGCGAAGGCCAGACCGGGGAAGAGCACGCCGATCAGCGCCGCGAGGCCCTTCGACGGACCCTCGGCGGAGCGCGCCGAGAGCAGGGACAGGAGGCCGAGGGCGGCGGCGCCGACCAACGGCAGGAGGGGGATGAGCCAGAGCTGGGTCACGGGGTCCTCACTCGCGCATGCCGGCGAAGTGGTCGCTGTCGACCGTGTCGGAGCGGCGGGTGATGCAGATCACCATCGCCAGGCCGACACAGGCCTCGGCGGCGGCGATGGCGATGGTGAAGATGGGGGTGATGTGGCCCCACAGCGAGGCGTCGCCGGACAGGGTCCGGGCGAAGCCGATGAAGCTGAGGTTCACCGCATTGAGCATGAGCTCGATGCCCATCAGGATCAGGAAGACATTGCGGCGGACGAGGGCCACCGCGGCGCCGAGGCAGAACAGCAGGGCGGCCAGGACCTGGACCGCGACCGCGGGGTCGAAGGCGTCAGTGGTGGGCGGCATGGTCGTCCTTCGCGGCGGCGTCGTCGGCCGGGGTGTCGAGGGTGCGCTTGGCGAGGAGCACGGCGGCGACGATGGCCACCAGCAGGAGCACGCCGATGAGCTGGAACAGCAGCCAGTAGCCCTGGCCGCCGTCGGTGCGGAACAGGTGCTCGGCGATCGCCGGGACCTCGCCGCGATAGGCCTCGCCGGCGCGGGTGGCCAGGGGCAGTCCGGCGAGCTGGGGCACGATCACCGCCGCCAGGGCGAGGGGGACCAGGGCGCCGAGCAGGGAGAGGATGTCCGGCCGGCGGGCGTCGCCATCCTTGGCCCGGTTGAGGACCATGATGACGAACACCACCAGCATCATGATCGCGCCGGCGTAGACGAGGATCTGGAGCACGCCGAGGAACGGGCTGTCGAGGAGCAGGTACAGCCCGGCCAGGGCCGACATGACCCCGATCAGGTACAGGGCGCCGTGCAGCGGATGGCGGGTGGTGAGCAGGCCGATGGCCCCGAGGAGGGACGCGGCGGCCATCAGCCAGAAGCAGGCGTGGAAGACGATGTGGTTGAGCTCGTTCATCGCGGTCTCAGTGGTGCTCGCCGGAGGTGAACGCGGCCAGGGCCTCGGCGTTGCGCAGCCCGCCGGGGGCCTCCTGCGAGCGGGTGTCGCCGGCCGGGTAGTCCGCCGGATTCCAGTCGAGCAGGCCGCCCTTGTCGATGACGAAGGACTTGCGGTTGTCGGCGGCGAGCACGGCGATCTTGGTGTCCATGCGGATGGCGTCGCACGGGCAGGCCTCGACGCAGTAGCCGCAGAACACGCAGAGCAGCAGGTCGATCTCGAAGCGCGCCGGGCGCTTCTCGATGTGCTTGTCCGGCGCCTCCTCGGCGATGATGTTGATGCAGCGGGCCGGGCAGGCGGTCGAGCACATGTAGCAGGCCACGCAGCGCGGCGTGCCGTCCGGGCGCTTCATCAACCGGTGGCGCGAGCGGTAGTCCCGGGGCACCTCGGCGGGGACCTCGGGGTACGCCTTGGTCGGGAAGTTGCCGGGATCGACCAGGGAGCGCACGGCGTGCTTCCCGGTGGCGATCAGCCCCTTCACGATCTCGACGAAGTAGATCTGCTCCCAGATGGTCAGATCCGGACGGGCGACGACTTTGGCCATGTTCAGCCCCTCACCAGCTTGGCGATGACCGCGGTGACCAGGAGGTTCACCAGCGCGATGTTGAGCAGGACCTTCCAGCCCAGGGCCATGATCTGGTCGTAGCGGAAGCGCGGCAGGGTCCACCGCACCCACACGAACAGCCAGCAGAAGACCAGGGCCTTCACCAGCACGACATGGATCTGGACGAGGGCGGTGACGATGTTCACCAGGTTCGAGAACACCGGCACGCCGTCCTTCACCGCGACCGCGGTGGGATCCCACATCCACGCCACCGCTGCGCCGCCGAGGGCGCCGAGGGCGGCGGCGGACAGGGCGCCGGCGTATACCGCGTACTCGCGGCAGCGGATCGCCTTGTCGGTGGCGGCGCCCCGGGCGTAGTGGGTCCGGCGGCGGAGCAGGATGGCCGCGAAGCCGGCGAGGAGCAGGGCCAAGGGCACCAGCGAGACGCTGATCACCAGGCCGAGGTTGTCGCGCAGCCACACGGAATCGAGGGTGACCCAGGCCTGGTCCAGGCCGTGCAGGGGCAGGCCGATGGGCAGCAGGTCCCAGCCGCCGAAGAACAGGATCGCGATCAGCACCGACGCCATGAGCACATGGAAGTACTCGGCAGTCATGTAGAGCATGAAGCGGATGCCGTTGAACTCGGTGTGGAAGCCGGCGACGATCTCGGACTCGCCTTCGGCCACGTCGAACGGGTTGCGGTTGGCCTCGGCGAACATCGCGACCAGGAAGAGGACGAAGGCGATGGGCTGGACCACCACGCCCCAGGCGTGGTCCTGCTGCCACTCGACCGCGGTGGTCAGGCTGAAGGTGCCGTAGAGCAGGAGCAGGCCGAGGATCGAGAGACCCATGCTGACTTCGTACGAGATCATCATCGCCGATGAGCGCATGCCGCCGAGCAGGGCGTACTTCGAGTTGCTCGCCCAGGAGCCGAGCACCACGCCGTAGACGCCGAGGGACGA
>CAMCAC010000239.1 GCA_945872305.1 Candidatus Kuenenia stuttgartensis
GGCGTCGTCGAGGTCCCAGCCGCAGCGGCGGAGATCCACCACCGCGTCGAGGATGCGCGGGCGGTCCGGGCTGCCGGCGACGGGCACGAACAGGCGCTGGCGGAACAGGGCCTCGGGATCCGCGACCAGCATGCGTCGCGGCGGGCGCCAGGGGCGCGGGGCCGGGGCGGGACCGAGCAGACGCCGGGCCCGGGCGGTGGCCTCGGCGGGCTGGAAGCGGTGCAGGCGCACGATGCGGTCCCCGGCGGCGGCGAGCGCGCCGGCGGCGCCGACCACGGTGACCACCGAGCGGCCGGCGGCGACGATGGCGGGCAGCAGTTCCGCCAGGGTGGTGGTGCCGGAGCCGTCCCGGCCGAGCAGGGCCCGCATCCCCGGGTCCAGGCTGAGGGCGTTGGCGGCGGCGGTGTCCTCGTCGATGAGCAGGAGCGGGGTGCCGGCGGCCAGGGCCTGGTCGATGCCCGCGGCCTGGCTGGTGGCGCCGCTGGCCCGCTCGGTGGCGAAGCGGGCGCTGCCGCCGGGCAGGCGGGCGAACCAGCGGCGCAGGTCGGTGGGATGGATGCGGCGGCCCTCGTCGCTCGGGACCCGGGCCGCGGGCAGGGCCACGACCCGCTCCCGGCCGTCGCCGGGCGGATGGTCGTCGCCGCCGGCGGCCAGAGCCGCCAGGACCGTGCTCTTGCCGTGGTAGGGGGCTCCGACCAGGGCGGTGGCGCCGGCGGGGATGCCCCAGCCGCGGTGCCGGCCCAGGGGTCCGAGGTCCACGGTCCGGGCCAAAGCCCGGGGCACCCGCAGGGGGCGGCCGCCGGGAACCAGCCGGCTGCCGGCGGCCAGGAACGCGGAGAGCCCGTGGGCCGTCAGGGCGGTGCGCAGGGCCCGGGCCACCGCCACGGTGCGGGCGGCGCGGATCAGGTCCGCCCGCATGGCCGGCAGTTCCCGGGCGAAGGCGGTGAGCTGGCGCAGCCAGCGGCGGACGGGCTTCACCTCGATGGTCATGCCGCGCATGGGCAGGGTCACCGTGCCGCGCAGATGGACCGTGCCGCCATTGATCCAGCAGGCGGTGGTGGGACGGATCGCCGCGTCGGGGAAGAGGGTGGCGACCATCACCGCCGGGCGGGCGAGCCACCCGGCCCAGGCCCGGCGCAGCACCCCGTCGGCCACCACCACCGGATCGAGGTCCGGGGCGGGATCCGGGGCGACCAGGATCATGCCCGCCTCGTCGGCACCGTCGCCCGGTTCGATGAGCAGCCGGGCGGGACCGAGGTCCCACCAGCCCTGGATCTCGCGCCAGGCGAGAGGACCCCAGCCATCGATCCGGGCCAGGGCCGCGAGCAGGGTCCGGCGCGGGCGCGGCGGCTCGTCCGGGAGGGGGGATGGGGGGGATGGCAGATCCATGCAGGGCTGGCGCCGGCGGGGCGGCGGCTAGGGTGCGACCACGATGCCCGCCGTCGACTTCTATCTCCTCTCGGCCGCGCGCCGGGCGCATCGCCTGAAGCCCGACAAGCGCAGTTATGTGATCGGCCGGGAAGACGGTCTGGACCTGGTCATCCAGGACGCCCTGGCCAGCCGGCGCCACGCGGAGCTGCGCTACGCCGACGAGGGATTCTGGTTCGTGGTCGACCTGAACAGCCGCAACGGCGTATTCGTGAACGGTCAGCGCATGTCCCAGCCGACCCGGCTCGACGACGGCACCCAGCTCCAGGTCGGCGGCCAGGTCTTCCGCATGCATCTGCTCCCGCCCGGCGGCGACCCCGCCAGCCTGGGCCAGCAGGCGCCGCAGATCTCGACCCAGGAGACCATGGGTCCCGGCATGGCCATGGGCGACCTCGCCAGCCAGGGCGCCACCTTCACCGGCCAGGTGACCGGCGGGCTCATGGATCTCGTCCAGTTCTTTGTGACCACCGGCAAGACCGGGCGGCTCGACCTGATCGGCGCGACCCAGATCCCGGCATCCGTCTGGATGCAGGCGGGCATGCCCGTGCACGCGGTGCTGCCGGTGCCCGGCAAGGGCTTCGCCGAGGGCTTCGACGCCCTGGCGGCCATGGCCAAGGCGCCGCCGCCGCGCTTCGCCTTCCACGCCGATGCGCCCCCGGCGGACCGCACCACCATCACCGGCAGCCCGAGCGGCGTGCTCATGGAGCTGGCCCGCCTCATGGACGAAGGAACCCGATGACCCCTGACCTGATCGGCGTCGGATCGCCGCTCGTCGACCTGCTCCTGACCGTTGACGACGATTTCGTGGCCAACCACGCCGGTGGCGGCAAAGGCGGCATGCAGATGGTCGAGGCCTCGGCGATCACCGATCTCGTGGCGTGGTCCGGCCGGGAGCCGGTGCGCGCCCCGGGCGGCGCCGCCGCCAACACCACCGTGGGCACCGCCAACCTCGGCATCCGCGCCGCCTTCCTGGGCTGCTGCGGCGCCGACGACCTGGCGGCGTTCTACCGCGATCGGCTCACCGCCCAGGGCTGCGAGGACCGCCTGATCGCGGTCGATGCCCCCACCGGCCGGGTGCTGTCGCTGATCACCCCCGACGCCCAGCGCACCATGCGCACCTGCCTCGGGGCGGCGATGTCCCTCTCCCCGGAGCATGTGGGCCCCGCCGCCTTTGCCGGCGCCCGGGTGGCGATGATCGAGGGCTACCTGCTCTTCAATCACGACCTGGCCCGGGCCGCGATCCGCGGCGCCAAGGCCGCCGGCTGCGCCGTGGCCCTGGACTTCGCCAGCTTCGAGGTGGTGAAGGCCAACCGCGCGGTGATCGAGGAGCTGCTCCCGTCCGTGGACATCCTCTTCGCCAACGAGGACGAGGCCGCCGCCTGGTGCGGCGGCACCCCGGAACAGGCCCTCGATGACCTCGGCCGCCGGGTCGCCATCGCCGCCGTGAAGCTCGGCAAGGACGGCGCCTGGATCCGCCGCGGTGCTGAGACGGTCCGCGTCCAGGCGGAAGCGGTGCAGGCGGTGGACACCACCGGCGCCGGCGACTGCTGGGCCGCGGGCTTCCTCGCCGCTTGGCTGCGCGGTCTCGACCTCACCCGCTGCGGCCGGGTCGCCGCCCTGAGCGGCGCCGCCGCCGTGCAGACCATCGGCGCCCAGCCTCCCCGCGAGGACTGGGTCCGGATCAAAGGATACCTCGATGCCTGGACCTGACCGCCGCCCCAAGCCCGGCGCCGGCCCGGCCCGCAACGCCCACCCCCTCGCCGGCAAGCCCGCCAAGGCCGCGGTGCCGGCGCCCACGCCGTCCCCGACGGAACCGGCCAAGCCGGACGACGCGATCACCCTCGGCCAGTTCCTCAAGGTCGCCGAGATCGCCGAAAGCGGCGGCCAGGCCAAGGCCCTGGTCCGCGCCGGCGGCATCCTGGTCAACGGCGCCGAAGAACTCCGCCCCGGCCGCCGCCTCGTCCCCGGGGACGTGGTGACGGTGAACGGCGAAGCCTACGAGATCACCGCCAACGGGTGATCTGACGCCCCTCACGGCCGCGTGGTTCGAGGCTAACAGGAGGCCGGGAGGTCGCGGAGGGCCGCGGAGGACGGACAGGTTGCCCGTGATCCGCGGATCCGCGGGAGGCACGGAGACATCCACCTGCGAGATCACCGCCGACGGATGATCCGACGCTGTGATTGAGGCCGACAGGAGGCCGGGAGGTCGCGGAGGGCCGCGGAGGACGGACAGGTTGCCCGTGATCCGTGGATCCGCGGGAAGCACGGAGACATCCAGGAAGGTGAACGGCAAGGCCTACGAGATCACCGCCGACGGATGATCCGACGCTGTGATTGAGGCCGACAGGAGTGACTGTGTTGAGGTCAAGGGGCCAATTCGGTTTGGCCTCCCCTCGCAGCCGTGAGCAGGGAGTTGAGTCTTACCAGGAGTTTGCGTGCGCAGGCAATGAGGGCGACCTTGGCGCATTTCCCTTTTGCCCGCAGAGCGGTGT
>CAMCAC010000240.1 GCA_945872305.1 Candidatus Kuenenia stuttgartensis
AACGCCGATCCTTGTCGCTCAGGAAGGCGATCACCAGGCCGTGATCGCGGACGACCCGCCAGGTGCTGGTCACCGGCCCGCCCGGCGACTGGTGGGTCATCGACAGATCGTCGACGGTAAAGGCCGGCTGCCAGGCGGCGAAGCGCGCCGGAGCGGCGCTGCGTTGCACCAGGGCGAGCAGTTCATCGGGGGCGGCATCCTCGGCGGTGGCCGAAGCACAGACCAGACCGGCGGCAAGCCAACGGAAGAGGTGTCCCATGGCATCAGCATACCATGCGGAACCGACGGCCCAGGCCCGGATCCGTCGGCGGCGGATCCGGGTCAGCCCAGGAACCCGAGCCCGCGCAAGGCCCGGCGGAGATGCCGCGCGTCCGGGTAGCCGAAACGGGATGCCACCGCCGCCGCATCGCAGCCCGCTGCCAATGCCGCGTGGGCGGCCTGGAGGCGGCGGCGGTTGACCCAGGCGAGCGGGGTGAGGCCGGTCTGTCGCCGGCAGCACGCGGTGAAGGCGGTGAAGGCGGTGAGGCCGAGGCCGCAGGCCTGGGCGAGATCCGCGATGCGCAGGCTCCCGTCGAGGTGGCGGGCGAGCAGGGCCTCCGCCGGTGCCAGTCGGTCCGCGTCGGGGGAACCGGCGGAGGCATCCAGGGCGGCCTCCAGTCGGGCGAACAGGCACAGGGTGAGGCCATGGCGCAGCAGCACCGGGGAACGCCCGTGCACGGCGGTGAAGACCGCCCCGGCGGCGGCGATCAGTTCCGCGGGAACCTGCAGCACCTGCAGGTGGGCGGCGGTGAGGCGACGGGCGATGCGGATCCGCTCGGCGGGATCCAGGAGCGCGGTTCCCCCGTCACCGTCACGCTTCGGGGACAGGCCCAGCCAGAGGAACAACCCGATGTTGGGGCCCGGACCGCCGCGGATGGGGACCTGGGCCGGGATGAGCGCACCATCGCCCCCGGCCAGGTGGAGCACGCGGCCGCCCACCACGAGGTCGCACGAGCCATGCACGACGATGGCCAGCTTATGGGCGGGGGATCGGTGCTCCGGGATGGCGGTGTGCGTCCGCACCCGATGGGCGCTGGCGTAGGCGAGGAGCGGACTGCCGGTCCATTCCCGTCCGTACCACCACGGCTCACGGCTGGCGGCGAGGCGCATGCTCGGCATGCCTATCACCGATCCGGGACGGGCACAACGACGCCGGGACCGGGCTCGCCGGGACCGGGCCGGTCAGCGCACGCCGAATACCGCCCGCACCTGCTCCAGCAACGCGGTTCCGCGGTCGGTCGTCGGCAGCAGGACCGCGCCCTCGGTCCACTCGTTCCAGGCGTTGAGGGTGAACATCGGCAGGGCGTCGGGGTGGGCTGCGAACCAGTCGCGCATCCCCTCCAGTTCGACGCGGAAGCGATCCGGATCGTCGGGCAGGACCGGATACCACGGATAGGTGCGGCGGACCCAGGCGTCCGTGGTGGTGCAGCGGGCGCTGGAATCCCAGCCGGTGGTCAGGTTGGGGATGTAGGGCAGGCCGCTGGCGGCATCGCGCACGCAGCGCGCGGCGCGATTGCCGGCGTCGCACGACGCCCAGTCGGCCACCGGGAACGGCGCATCCCAGATCGGAAAGTGGTCGCAGCAGTTGTACGGCGTGATGCTGTCCAGGCCCAGACGCTGGACCATCTCGCCCATCGGCAGATCCACGCCGCCGATCGTGCCCCACACCGCGCCGAGGTGCGGAGCCACGCCGAGGCGTTCGCACACCAGGGAGCGGAACCAGGCCAGCTCCGCCACGGCGCCGTCCAGGCCGCCGCAGGTCTGCAGGAAGGTCTTCATCTGGTAGATGGAGAAGTACGGCCGGCCATCCAGCCGCACATAGCCAGGATCCGCCATCCAGCCCGCCACCCGCTCCGCGAAGCGGCGCCAGGCGGGGATGCTGATCGCGCCTTCCAGCAGCGCCGCATCGCGCCATGGGTGCTGGGTCGATTGGCAGGGATGCCAGTTGCGCCAGGTGTGGTTCGCCCACATGCAGCAGAACTGCACCCGTCCACGGTTGGCGGCGCGCAGGAAGCCATCCGTGATCACCCGATCAAGGAAGCCGCCGTCCTCGTACCAGTAGGTGTCGAAGATGAAGCCATCGACCCCGTGGTCGGCGGCGAGGTCGATCTCCTTCGCCATCCACACCTGATCCGCCTCGTCGTGCTCACCCCATGCCGGGCGCAGCGGCCGGTGGCCGGGGAAACGCACGGGATTGGCCCGCACCAGTTCCCATTCGGTCCAGCCCTCACCGTGCCAGCGATCGTTGCGCGGGTCCCGGTGCCATTGCGGAAAGTGGTAGGCGAGGATGAGGGGGCGGGCCATGGTTCATGCTCCGGCGGCGGTGGTGCCGAAGACCGAACGGATCTGGTGCAGCAACGCATCGCCATGCTCCTCGGAGGGCAGGATGGCGCCCCCCTCGGTCCACTCGTTCCAGGCATAGAGGGTGACCATCGGGGTTCCCGGTCCGGACTCCGCGAACCGGCGCGCGGCGCGCAGCGCCTCGCCGACCCGCTCCGGGGTGTTGCCGACCAGGGCCGCGGTCCAGGGGTACCCATGGTCCGCGAAGGGCGCGGACTGGTCGGTCCGCGGCGAAGGATCCCAGCCCACGGACACATTGGGATGGTAGGGCAGCGGCGCGAAACGCGCGCGCAGATCGTCCCAGGCGCGGCGGTTGGAGGCAAAGGCGTCATCCCAGGGCTGGGTGGGAAAGGTGCCCTCCCAGAGCGGATGGTGGTGCACCCAGGCGTAGGAGGTCAGCGAATCGGCCCCGAGTTCCCGTGCCAGGGCGGCATGGTCGACCTGCATCTCGCCCGGGAGGACGCTGAAGCCCCAGGCAATGAGGTTGAGGTGCAGCCCGCCGCAGCCCGCGGCCTCGCTGCGGCGACGCAGGCCATCGAGGGCCTCCCGCGCCGCGGCCACCGATCCGAGCCCGGACACGAGGCGCCCGATCTCATAGATGCTGAACCACGGTCGGCCGTCCACCCGCAGGTAGCACGGATCGCGGAAGTGCCGCTCCACGATGTGGTCGGCCATGCGGGCGAAGGCCTCGGCCGAGACCGCGCCGGGCTGGACCATCGCCCGCTCCCGTGCCGGCGGGGCCGGGAACAGTTCGATCCAGTCATGGTTGGCCCACATCAGGGCATAGCGCATGCGCGAGCGGTTCGCCGCCCGCTGGAAGCCGTCCTCCAGGGCCCGCTGCAGGAACGGTCCGTCCTCGTACCAGTACCAGTCGTAGATGAAGGCGTCCACGCCATGGTCGGCGGCGCAGGCGATCTCCCGCGCCGCCCAGGCCGGATCCGCCTCGTCGTAGCGACCCCAGGCCGGGCGCAGGATGCGGTGGCCCGGGAAGCGCGGCCGCGCCGCATCGAGCAGATCCCATTCGGTCCAGCCGGGTCCTTTGCGGACATCGAGCCGGACATCCCGGTGCCAGGACGGGAAGCAGAATGCGGCGACGATGGGGCGGGCCATATCAGCCCCCGAGCACCATCGGCGCCGCCAGGATGCCATGGGGCTTCAGTGCGTACTCCTCGCTCCACATGTCGTCCCGGGTGCGAAAGGAATCCGGTCCCCACCAGCGCTCACGGGTGGGCTGGGCGTGGTGGAACTGGCCGAAGGTCACCCAGCGGTCGCCGAAGCAGGTGATGGCCAAGTCGTGGGATCCGGCGGCGACCTCGCCCAGATCGATCTGGTAGGGCGGAAAGGCGAGGGGCCCGCGGTCTGCGCCATCGAGGGCGATGCGCAGCAACGGCGCCCGGAACACAGGCACACTCAAGGACAGCCTGCCCCCGGCATGGTCGATGCGGCAGCGGTAGACCGCGTTGCCGCCGTAGAATGGGAGACCCTGCGGGATGAGATCGCCCCAGGTCCAGGCGGTCGGCAGCGC
>CAMCAC010000241.1 GCA_945872305.1 Candidatus Kuenenia stuttgartensis
ATCCGACCATCTCGCAGACCTCACGGCGGCAACAGCCCGCATCATTCACACCGGCCGGGGGCGTCTGCCCACGTGGGCCGAGGAATTGATGCCTCGTCTCGGCATTGACCTTTCGCAATGGGGGGCGGCCTTGGGCCGTGGCGGGTCGAGGTTCAATAAACAGGCACCCATTCAACAGCTCCAAACATTTGTAACGCAGTGGAATACAGACCCCAGTCAACCAAGTCGGTGCACGGGTTCCCAGTCCGGCTTTGCCTGCCTTCCGGCCGGATGGATACTGCGCGCTATCGGGATTGCCGTGGCCCTCGCCGGGTGGCCAGAGCCCGAAACCCGCAACGGCGCGCGCTGCGCCGCCCCGGAACGCCGGCGCAGCCGGCCCGCAACCCGGGCGGGGCTCTGACAACCCGCAGCCCCGGCACCATCGCTGGCGTTCCAGGGCGGCCCGGATGCCAGGCGGTCAGCGGTATCGGTGCATCAGCCAGGACCACAGGCCGCTGGCGGTTCGGGTCAGGCTGGGGCCCTCGGCGGCGATGGCGTTGCGCCGGCAGTCCGCGGCGGCCCGGACCAGACCGGCGACGATCAGGCCGTCGAGTTCCGCCGCCGGGTCGCGGTCATCGGCACCGCTGCCCAGGCGCACCGGCAGGTCGAAGATGTCGCCGAGCCGGCGGGGCAGGCCGCCGAGGGCAGTGGCCCGGCCGACCAGGTGCAGGCAGCCCTGCTGGGCGAGCCAGCCGCCGGCCCGCAGATCGTCGGCGAGCTGGCCGAACACCCGGTCCACCTCGACGGAGAGGACATGGCTGGCCCGGCGGACCCGGTCCTGGGCCAGTTCCGCGAACAGGGTCTGCTGGCCAGGCAGATCGCTGGCATTGATGCCGATATCCGCCTGGCGCTTGAGCTGCTCGGCGTCCTCGGCCGGGATGTCCATGGCTTCCGCCAGGGCCTTGGTCAGGTCGTCGCCGCCGAAGCCGCGGGTCTCCAGATGGGCGAAGCGGTCCCGGCGCTGGACCAGGACCGTGGTGTGGCGGGCCCCCAGGTCGATGACCAGGGAGTTGCCGCGCCGCTGCAGGCGGCTGCCGATGCCCCGCCACAGCGCCACCGGCTGGGGGATGACATCCTCGACCTCCTTGCCGAGCTCCCGGCCGAGGGCGCGCATCTCGTCGACATAGCCGGGCTGGGCAGTGACGAGCAGGACCTGGCAGGACAGATGGCTGCCGCGCAGGCCCTCGGGATCCTCGACATCGCGCTCGCCGTCGTGGCCGCGCACCCGCCAGCCGACCGGCAGGGCCATGACCACCTCGGTGGCGATGCCGGTGGCCTGCTCCCGGGCCCGGCGCATGGCCCAGGCCTTCTCCGCGGGGCCGAGGACCATCTCCTGGCCGAGGGAGGCGTAGCCGGTGGACATGCGCGAGCCGATGCTCGCGCAGGAGCGGGACAGGAAGATGGAGCGCAGTTCGATGCCGGCGGAGTCCTCGGCGAGGCGGATGCAGTCCGCCAGGGCTTCGAGCCGGGCCCGGTGGCCGAGGTCGAACCAGCGGCATTCGACCTGCTTGTGGGCGACCACGGATTCATCGCGGGCATCGCCCACGGTGACCGCCACCCGGTGGCTGGAGATCGACACCACCGCCAGGATGTCCTCGTTGGCCATGGCTCAGTCCCGGACCCGGAAGGTCTCGCGGCGGAAGCGCAGGTTGATCTCCGCCAGCCGGGACGGATCGCCCTGGCTGGTCAGGACATGGACCAGCCCGTCCGCCTTGCGGCGGGGGTCGATGCCGTAGCGGGCGTCGTCGGGACGGCCCCACAGGATGCGGGTGCCGTGGCGGGTGGTCATGACGATGCCGCGGGTGCGCTCGTCGAGGACGCCGTCGCCGTCGATGGTCGCGAACAGGGCGGGGTCGGTGCGCTCGGCGACCAGCGCCCAGGCCTCGGCCACGGCGGCGCGCAGGGCGGCATCGCCGTCGATGCCGCGGACCAGCGGCCGGCGGCCCATCGGCCCGGGCAGGGCGGCGGGGAGGATGCGGCCCTCGTTGTCGAGCCAGGCGGTGCGGCCGTCGGCGAGACGCACGGGGAGTTCCGCCCGGCGCAGGCGGACCTGCAGGGAGAGGTGCCCGGTGGGGCCCTTGTCGCCCACCGCGGTATCCCACGCGATGCGCTCGACCCCGGCGATCGCGGGCTGTTCATGCAGATGGGTCGCCAGGCGGTCGAGGACCCAGGCGTCGGGCCGGCCGAGCTGGTCGCGCCACTGGAAGCGGGCGAGCCAGCTGTCCGCCTCGGTCTTCGGAGCCCGGGGACCGTCGACGAAATCCCAGGCGGTGGCCCGCACCGGCGGGCGCTGGGGCCCGTGCCAGTGGGCGAAGCCGGTGAGGACGAGGAGCCCCGCGGCGGCGATCGCCGCGGTGGCCAGCCAGGCGGTGGCCGCCCGGGGCGAGGGGGCGGGGATGCCGACCGGGTCGGTGTCGCGGGTGGCGCGGTCCTCGGCGGTGCGCTGGGGCGGGCGCGGCGCGTCGGGATCGTGGGCGGTGGCCCGGGTGCGCGAACGGGGCGCCCGGCGCCGGCGCCGGCGCTGGGCCGCCTCGACGAGCTCCTGGCCGTCGGACGGGGGCGGGACGAGGTCGGTGCTCATGGACGGCTCCGGGCGGCGGCGCGCCCCACGAGATGGTCGACCAGGGCGCTGAAGCCGATCCCGGCCGCGGCGGCGGCCTTGGGGGTCAGGCTGGCCCCGGTGAAACCGGGCAGGGTGTTGATCTCAAGGACCGCGTGGTCGCCGTCGGCGGTGCGCATCAGGTCGGTGCGCGACAGATCGCGGCAGCCGCAGGCCCGGTGCGCCGCCACCGCCACCGCGCCCAGGCGGGCGGCCAGGTCCGGGTCGGCGACCGGCTCCTCGACCGTCTCGGCGCTGTGGTACTTGGCGTGGTAGTCGAAGACGCCGCCGGCGGGGCGGATGGCGATCGGCGGCAGGGCCCGGGGGCCGCCGTCCTCGTCGATCACCGCACAGGTGTACTCCGGGCCGGGCAGTCGCTCTTCGACCAGGTAGCGGCGCGGACCGACCTCGGCGAGAAGCTCCTCGCAGGCCGGGAGCAGGAACGACGGCCCGCTGAGGATGCGCAGGCCGACGCTGGAGCCGTCGTCGCGCGGTTTCAGCACGAGTCCGCCCAGGTGGGGCAGCCGGAGATCCGTGGGCCGGAACGGCGTGCCGAGGTCGATGGTCGCCCCCCAGGGGACCCGGATCCCCGCCGCCGCCAAGCGGTCCTTGGTCGCCTGCTTGTCCATGCACAGCCGGCTCGCCGCCGCATCGGAGCCGACGTAGGTCCGGCCCAGGCGCTCCAGCTCGCTTTGCAGCGTGCCGTCCTCGCCATAGGTGCCGTGGATGATGTTGAACACCACCGCATCCGGCCGCAGGAGGGCCGGATCCAGGATCCCGGGCAGATCGTGGAGGACCGCATCGTGGCCCGCCTCGATCAGCCCCTTCAGGATCGCCGCGCCGCTCCGCCGCGAGACCTCGGCCTCGCGCCCCGGACCGCCGCACAGGACATCAACCCGCATGGAGAGGCTCCGTGGTGGTGATCGCGCTGTCCCGACCGGCTCGGTTCACAGGAGGGCGGGAGATCGCGGAGGGCCGCGGAGAGGGGAAGGGAAGAAGGGAGGAAATCGTCATCATGATGCCTCCGCGGCCCTCCGCGAGCTCCCGATCTCCTGTGGCCCGCCGCAGGCGAGAGGGCGCTCGGGCTGTCGGCGCACCGTCACATCCCGGGGATGGGCGCGGAGGTCGTCGGGCATGGCCCAGGTCTCGACTTCCATCTGGAGGACGATGCCGCGTTCGTCCCAGGCGGTGCGGCGGATCCAGCGGACGAGGTCCGCCAC
>CAMCAC010000242.1 GCA_945872305.1 Candidatus Kuenenia stuttgartensis
CCAAGAAGCTGGCCGACCACCGCGCCAAGCCGCGCCGGACCTGCTGAGGCTCCCATGCTCGCCTTCCAGGTGATCGCCGTCCTCCTCTGGCTGGCCTCGATCGGTTGGCTGGCCTATGTGGCCACCCGGCCCCGGCCCCAGGCCGGATCCCGGGTCCAGCGGCGGGGAGCCCCGACCGAAGCGATCGGGACCGAGACCGAACCAGGCCCCCGCACCGAGCACCTGCGCCGGGGCCAGGCGGCCACCGTCCGGGTTGCCAATTCCCCGGCCCCCGGGGCCCAGCCGACCACCAAGCTGGTGCCGAAGGAGACGCCGAAGCCCAGCCAGCAGGACAGCCTCGCCCGGGCCAACCGTCTGGAGCAGCTTGGTTTCCATACCGGAGTCGCGCCCACGGTCGCCCCCGCCGCCCCGACGGCGGTCGCCGCCGAGCCGGTGGCTTTGCCGGCGCCGGTTCCCGCCCCGGCGACCCCGGATGCCCCGGCCGAGGACGAGGCCCCTCGCCTCCAGACCTCGGATCTCGACGCCATCCTGAGCCGCATCGACCAGGTGCTCGCGGACACCGCGGCGCCGACCAAGCCCGCGGAGGGCGACGCCGCCCGGGCGACCCAGCCGATGCCCGATCGCGCCGAGCCGCCGGAAGGTCAGCAGCGCCTCTTCTGACCATGGCCGGGAACGTTCCACGCGCGGATCTCCTCGGCCTCACCGGGGCCGAGTGCATCGCGTGGCTGCGGTCCCATCTTGGGCATGCGGACCGCATCCACCGGGCGGTGTACCGGGATCTCATGGCCGATGGCCGCTTCGAACCCGGGCGGGTTCCGGCCTTCCGGCTGGCGGCGGACCAGAGCCCCGGGCTCATCGAACGGGCTGCGGCCCTGGCGGTCCCTGATCCGGTGCCTCCGGTGATCGATGCGATCCGGGTTGAAGACCCGGTCCACGGCACCACCATCAAGGTCCTGACCCGCACCCACGAAGGCCATCGGCTGGAATCGGTGCTGATCCCCATGGGCGGGGCCCGCCACCATACCCTCTGCGTGTCCACCCAGGTGGGCTGCCGGATGGGATGCACCTTCTGCCACACGGCGACCATGGGACTGGTCCGCCACCTGGCACCCCACGAGATCGTCGGACAGATGCTCGCGGTCATCCGCCACACCGGGATCCGGCCGCGCAACGTGGTATTCATGGGCATGGGCGAGCCCCTGGACAATCCCGAGGCGGTGGCCCAGGCGGTGCGGGTGTTCACGGATCCTTCCGGACTCGCCATCGCCCCCCGCCATGTGACCGTCTCGACGGTGGGCCGGGTGGATGGGCTGGCCCGCTGGGACGAGCTTGGCCTGTCGCGGATCAACCTCGCGGTGAGCCTGACCGCCGCCGATGACGCGGTGCGCTCGGCCTTGATGCCGGTGAACCGCGCCATGCCCCTGGCCGCCCTGCGCGAGGCGGTGAGCCGCATCCGGGTCGCCCGGGGCGACCGGATCCTGTTCGCGGTGGTGGTCATCCCGGGCGTCACCGACCAGCCGGCCCAGCTCGACACCCTGGCGGCGTGGCTGCACGGGCTGCCGGCCCTGGTGAACCTGATCCCCTACAACCCGATCCCGTCCCGGGATTGGCGGGCGCCCACCGATGCGGAGGTCACCGCCATGTGGCAGGCCCTGGTCGACCGCGGCATCCACACCCGCCTGCGCATCACCAAGGGCGATGCGGTGATGGCCGCCTGCGGCCAGCTCGGCGACGGTCGCCGGCGGGGCGGACAGGCGGTGGCATGATGCACCGTCTGCTCCTGCTGATGGTGCTGGCGGTGGGTGCCGGCGCCGCGGAACGCAGCGAGCCGTCCCTCGGGGCGCGCTTCGCCGACGCCTTCCCGATCGGCATGTCGGTCTCGGGGCGGGTCCTGCGTGACCCGGCGGCCTGGGCCCTGGTCCGCCACCACGCCCGGGTGCTGACCAGCGAAAACGATATGAAGCCGCACCGGATCATGCCGACCGCCGGCAGCGCGACCTTCGCCCGGGCGGACCGCTTCATGGCTGCCTCCGCATCTGCCGGCCTGCCGGTGATCGGCCACACCCTGGTCTGGCACATCCAGGCGCCGCCGTGGTTTTTCGCCGACATCCCGGACGGTTCGGCGACCGCCGCGGTGGTCCTCGACCGGCTGCGCGGCTACATCGGCACCGTGGCCGGGCGCTACCGCGGCCGCATCCAGGCCTGGGATGTGGTCAACGAGGCCCTGGCGGACGGTCCCGGCGACCGCTTCCTGCGCGACAGCCCCTGGTCCCGGGCGACCGGCGAGGCATTTCTGATCGAGGCGTTCCGGGCCGCCGCCGCCGCGGATCCCGGGGCCAAGCTGCTCTACAATGACTACGAGATCGAATCGGAGCCGAAGCGCAGCCGGGTCATCCGCCTGGTCCGCCTGCTGCGCGCCGCCGGCTGCCGGATCGATGGCGTGGGCATCCAAGGCCACTGGACCCTGGAGCATCCGCGCATCGCGGTGATCGACGCGGCGATCAAGGCCTTCGCCGCCGAGGGTCTGGAGGTCCACATCACCGAACTGGATGTCACGGTCCTGCCGCGGCATGCCGAGGGCGGCAACCTGCTCGCCGTCGCCACCGCGACGGATGCCGATGATCCATTCCGGGCAGGACTTCCGCCGGAGATCCAGGGCCGGCTCGCGGAGCGCTACCGGGAGCTGTTCGCCTGCTTCCTGGCCAATCGGAAAACCATCGCCCGGGTCACGTTCTGGAATGTCCATGACGGCGACTCGTGGCTCAACAACTGGCCGGTGCAGGGTCGCACCGACCATCCGCTGCTCTTCGACCGGAATCTGTTGCCCAAGCCGGCGTTCCAGGCGGTCCTGGACACCTTGGCCGCGCCCTGACTCAGCGGCTGCGCTTGCCGAACAGGCGGGCGAGGAGCTGCTTGCCGAGGTCCGCGGCCCGGGCGTGGAAGGCCTCGCCCCGGCTGACCTCGACGAGTTGCTGGACGAAGCGCTGGAGATACGGGTCGTCCGCGACCATGACCACCGTGAGGTCGATGCCCGCCCGGGGATAGCGGGCCGCCTGGTTGAGCGTCGCGGCGACGATGGCGGGATCGAGGCCGTAGCTGCTGTTGATCTCCAGTTCCCGCTCGCCGTCGGCGGTGCGCCGGCCGGTGAACAGGGCGGTGGGCTTGCCGTCGGTGATGAGCACCACCTTGCGGGTCGGCTGGTGGCGGCGCAGGAGCAGCTCGCCGGCCCGGCGCAGGGCTTCGCAAGTGTTGGTGTGGAACGGGCCGTTGCTGATGTACGGGAGGTCCTTGATCGCCACCTCGCGCACATCGTCGCCGAACAGGATGATGTCCAGGCTGTCGTGGCGGTAGCGGCGCTGGATCAGTTCGGCGAAGGCCATGGCCACCTGCTTGGCGGGGGTGATCCGGTCCTCGCCGTACAGGGTCATGCTGTGGCTGATGTCGATCCCGAGGACCCAGGCGCAGGCGCCGGTGGCCTCGCGTTCGTGGACCACGAGATCCTGGTCCGCCAGTTCGTCGCGGCCGCCGCGCAACATGCCCAGGAACGATTCCCGGTAGGCGATGTCCAAACTCTCGTCGCCGGCGTTCCAGGGCCGCAGCACGCCGTTGGGTTCACCCCGGCCGCTTTGGCGCGGCAGGGGATGGCCGCCGGCGCCGCCGGCCTTCACCCGGCCGAACAGGTCCTCCAACGCGCCTTCCCGCAGCCGGCGCTCGCCCTTGGCGGTCAGGGCCCGTTCCCCCGGCTTGCCGCCGACCAGCCCGCTCTCCCGCAGCCGGCGTTCGAACTCGTCCACGCCCATCCCGGTCTGCCGGCGGAACTTCGCCGCGTCCCGGCC
>CAMCAC010000243.1 GCA_945872305.1 Candidatus Kuenenia stuttgartensis
CCGCGCCGGCGCGGCGGCCCTGGCTCATGCTCTCCGTGCTTGCGCTGGTGGTCCTGGCGCCGCTCATCAGCCTGGCCGCCCTGCGCCCGCCGGGGGAGCAGGCCGCCGACCCCCGGACCCTGGCCGGCGTGCTGGCCGCAGCCGATGGCAGTGCGCCGCGCGCCGTCCGCCTGGCCCCGGGCGACTATGGGCCGCTGCGGCTGGGTCGGGCCCATGCCGGTTGGCGGCTGATCGGCAGCGAGGGGGTCGTCGTGACCGGCGCCCCGGCCTTGCGCTGCGATCCGGGGGCGGTGGGCATCACCCTGGATGGCCTGCGCCTGGTCGGGACCGGCCCGGGCCCGGCCCTGGCGGTCGGCCCCGGCGCCGCCCTCATCCTGTCCGGGACGCGGATCGATGGGGCCGGTGACGGCATCGCCCTGGACGGCCGACTGGTCGCCGCCTCCGCCTCGGTGGTCGTGGCCGGCCATGGCCTGGTCGCCGGCGTCGGTGCGGAGGTGGATCTCGAAGCGGTCCGGATCCACGCCGGTGGCATCGCCGTGGCCGCGACGCACGCCCGGTTGCGTTGGCATGGGGGCGCGGGCGAGGCCGGGGGCATGGGTCTCTGCCTGACCGCGGCCCGTTCCGAGCTGCGTGGGTTAACCATCGTGGCCGGTGCTGCCGCCCTCCATCTTGACGGTGGGGAGATGGCCCTTGACGAGGTCGCCCTGACCGGTTCGGTGGGGCTCTCCGGCGGCCGTGCCTCGGTCGAGGGTCGGGGGGTGGTCATCCGCGCCCGGGGCCCCTTCGCCTGGGCCGGGGGCCAACCGCCCGGCGCCGGGGCATGGACGGTGCTCCCTCCGCCCTGACAACCCGACTTGCGCCCCGGCGGATCCCGGGGTACCTCCTACCCAGCAGGAATCGCCATGCCCAAGACCGTGCTCGTTGTCGACGACTCCGCGATGATGCGGAAGATCGTGATCAAAAACCTCAAGGACTGCGGTTACGAGGTGACCGTCGTCGAGGCCAGCGATGGCAAGGAAGGGCTGGAGAAGTTCCAGGCCGGTGGCGTGGACCTCATCCTGACCGACTGGAACATGCCCAACCTCGACGGTCTCGGCATGGTCCGCGAGATCCGCAAGCTCGATCCCGAGAAGAAGGTGCCGATCATCATGGTCACCACCGAGGGGTCGGCGGACAAGGTGAAGGAGGCGGTCCTGGCCGGCGCCAACAACTACCTCGCCAAGCCCTTCACTCCGGACCGCTTCAAGGAAAAGCTCGGCAAGTTCCTGGGATGAGCAGCGACCGTCCGGTGGTGCTCGTCATCGATGACGAGCCGTCCCTCCGTTCGGCGGTGGCCAAGGCCCTCGTCGACTGCGACGTCATCGACGCCGCGGACCTTGCCGCCGGCCTGGCCGCGGCCACCGACCGCTACCCGGACCTGATCCTCCTCGACCAGCAGCTCCCCGACGGCGAGGGCATCGCCGCGGTGCCCCGCTTCAAGGCCATCGACCCGGACCTGCCGGTGATCCTGCTGACCGGCCACGGATCCGGCGACCTGGCGAGCGATGCCTTCAAGGGCGGCATCTCCGACTACCTCGAAAAGCCGTTCAAGCTCGACCGTCTGCGCCTGACCGTGAAGACGCAGCTCGACAAGCTCGCCCTCGGCCGTCAGGTCGCCCGTCTGGCGGGCAAGCGCGAGGGCCGCAGCCAGCTCGTCGCCCGGGACCCGGGCTCGAAGAAGGTCATGGCGATGATCGCCCGGGTCGCCGCGGTACCGGCGACCACGGTGCTGATCCAGGGCGAGTCCGGGGTGGGCAAGGAACTGGTCGCCCGGGCCATCCACGAACGCTCCGCCCGGGCCGAGCATCCCTTCGTCGCCATCAACTGCGCCGCCTTGTCGGAGCATCTCCTCGAAGCGGAGCTGTTCGGCTATGAGAAGGGCGCCTTCACCGGCGCCGACAGCAAGGGCAAGGCCGGCCTGTTCGAGGCCGCCGACGGTGGCACCGTGTTCCTCGACGAGGTCGGCGAGATGCCCCTCGCCCTCCAGACCAAGCTCCTGCGTGCACTCCAGGAGCGCCGTTACCGCCGGGTCGGAGGCTTGACCGATGTGGCCGTGGATGTCCGGGTGGTCGCCGCCACCAACCGCGACCTGCGTGCCGAGGTCGCCGCCGGCCGCTTCCGCCAGGATCTCTACTTCCGGCTCAAGGTCGTCGGGCTCCAGGTCCCCGCCCTGCGCGAGCGGCGCGAGGACATCCTTCCGCTGGCCGAGCACCTGCTGAAGCGCCTCGGGCCCGAGCTCGGCCGGCCGGCGGTCGCCCTGGCCGCGGACGCCCGTGCCGCCCTCCTCGCCTACGCATGGCCGGGGAATGTGCGGGAGCTGTCCAACGCCATCGAACGGGCGGTCATCACCACCGACGGCACCGAGATCCGCGCAGCGGATCTCGTCCTCGAAGACGAATCCCTGGTCGGCATCGCGGTCGGCACCCAGCCCGCCGGGATACCCGGGACGGCTCCCGCCGCCCCCGTCGCCGCGACCCCGGCGGCCCCCGCCGCTCCGGCCCTGCCACCGGGGGCCATCGTCCTGCTCCCTGGCGAACGCAACCTGGCCCGGATCGAGGCCCAGATCGTGAAGGCCGCCCTGGCGGAAGCCGGCGGCCAGAAATCCCGCGCCGCCGAGATGCTCGGCATCAACCGGACGACGCTGTACTCGAAGCTGAAGGACATCGGGGCGGAGTAGCATGGCCCGCCAGCCGCTTCCGGTTCCGCTTCCCTGGGATCCTGGAGCGCTCATCGATCCATCGGCAATCATAGCACGGTCTGCACAAGCGGTCGCGTATCCGGACTTTATTCGCAGGGATCCGACCGCGCCCAGGGGCGTGGAACCCATCCAGCTCAAACATCATTCCGATTGGTCTTACCGTCGCGCGCTCGGTGATGACGATCGCGTATGCTGCATCCGTGCCCTGGAATGTTCCGAGTGGAATCTCGTGGTGCACTCGCCAGGACGCTGGCTTGACCATGGGGGAGAAGGTTGGGCAGTGGTCGCCCATGCGGGCTCCACCGACCACAGGAGCGGTCAAGCCTGGCTCATCCGATTGTCGGAGGTTGCTTCCCCTGGGCCGGAACCCCTGCTCTACTTGGAGTCGAACGGATATCCATCCCGCACGGGCCTCCGCTTCGATGACTGGTTCCTGGATACCTGGAAACGGATGATCCGCCGAATCGGACCCGGTCATGCGCGTCGGTATATTGATGGACCGAGACCGTTCACGGCGGAAGAGTCCGAGATCGTGGCTGCGTGGCGTGGATTTTCTTGGGAGATTGTTGGCAGGTATGACGAGGGTATTCACATCCGGGTGGTGAACGCTTCGCGTGGTCGTTTGCGCCGATTTACGATCCGGGTTCGTGACGAACGGCTTGTCGGCGCATTCTGGCTTGATGTCCAGAATATCGGCCCGGGCAGCGAGGCGGTGATCACCCAATCGCTCGGGGGGTATGCGCATCTGACATCGACCCGGACCCTGCAATTGGAAGGGATGCCGGAACCCGCGCCGCACACGCGGCGGGATTATAGCGAGTTCCGTCATCTTCATGCTCGCTGAGGTTGATTGCGCGGCCCCTTCCCCGCCAGCCCGCACCATGCCCCGCCGGCGATGGTGATCGCGGCGCCGACGGCGCCGAGCACCCCGGGATCCTCGCCCAGGGCGGCCCAGGCGATGAGCAGCGTGCCCACCGGACCGACGGTAGAGACCACCGCCAGACGGGCCGCCCCCAGGGTGCCCAGGGCCGCCGCCTGGAGGAGCACCGGCGCCACCGTGCAGGCCAGGGCCAGCACCACCGCCCAGGCGAATCCCGCC
>CAMCAC010000244.1 GCA_945872305.1 Candidatus Kuenenia stuttgartensis
CGGCGATCCGATGCACGGTCGACAGGCCGCTGACCGTCACCGGGACCGCCTGCTGGGACGGTTCACCCGGGAAGGTCCCGTTCCCAAGCTGGCCGAGGCCGTCCTCACCCCAGGATCGGACGCTGCCGTCCGAGACCAGCGCCAGGCAATGGTAGCCGCCGGCGGCGATCTCGACCACATTCGCGAGGCCACTCACCTGGACCGGGGCATACTGGTTGGCCAACGCCGCATCGTTGCCGAGCTGGCCCCGGTTGTCCGCGCCCCAGGTCCACACGGTGCCGTCCGCCTTGAGGGCCACGGAGTGGGCGTTTCCTGCGTCCACCGCGATGAAATGGTCCAGGCTCCAGCCGGCGATGGCCGTGGCCTGGGTGGTCTGGGCGGTGGCCGTGGTGCCGTTGCCGACCTGTCCGAGGCTGTTGTCGCCCCACCCGGTGACGGTGCCGTTGGCCTGGACCAGCACCGTGTGGTTGCCCAGGCCACCCAGGCAGGCCTGGGGGCGGGCGGCGAACTGCGCGATGTAATCGAACGCGGCCCGGTTCGGGGTCACTGCAGGATCCCCAAGGGTTTGGCCACTCCCATTGTCGCCGGCCATGTAGATCGAATCGTAATACCAGAGGATGATGCTGTGCTGGTAGCCGGCGGCGATGCGCCGGGCGGAATAGCCGGTATGGGCCGGCACAGCCAGGTTGGTGGCGGCACCGCCGTTGCCGAGCTGGCCAAGGCTGTCCGAGCCCCAGGTCCACACCTGCCCATTGGCCAGCATGGCCATGCTGTGGGCATAACCGGCGGCGACCTGGACCACCTCGCTCAGCCCCGCTGCATCCACGGGGCTCAAGGCGTTTGCGATGGCGGCATCGTTGCCTAGCTGGCCGGACCCGTCCCAACCCCACGCCTTGACCCCGCCCGAGGTGGTGATGGCCAGGGTGTGGAAGCCGCCCGCCGCGGCGGAACGGACCCCGGTGAGCACCCCGACCGGGCTGGTGACGTTGATGACGGTACCGTTGCCGATCTGGCCGAGGGCGTTGTATCCCCAGGCATAGAGTTTGGCACCCGGCCGCTCGATGGCCGTGCTGTGGTGCCCGCCGGCGGCGATCTCGACGATGCCGCCGATGGCCACGATCTGCACCGGGGCGTTCCGGTTGGTGGTCGATCCGTCCCCGAGCTGGCCAAAGGCATTGTAGCCCCAGGCGAACACCGTGCCGTCGCCACGCAGGGCCAGGGTGTGGTAGAAGCCCGCCGATACGGCGATGATGTTGGTCAACCCGGCGACCTGGGTCGGCGTGGAACGGGAGGTCGTGTCGCCATGGCCGAGCTGGCCAAACGAATTCGCGCCCCACGTCCACACCGTGCCGTCGGGGGCCAGGTGGACGGTGTGCTGGTAACCCACAGCCACCTGCTGTTCCGAGGCGCCCAGGAACCCGCATAGGCAGGCGAGGAGGGCCAGGAACGGCATGTGGAACGCGCGGCGGCGGGGACTCCGGCGGCGGGCGTGGGGGCGGGCGACCGGGCGGGAATCCATCACGACGTGTTTTGATATGGCAAGCGGCTGCTTCGCAATCGCGGAGTGGACGCACGCCCCGAACGCGGTCATCATGCCCGGCGGAGCCACCCCATGTCCCCCGATGTGCTCATCACCGCCCTGGTCGCCGCGGTCCGCAAGCGCCGCATCCTCGGGGGCGGTGCCGCCGACCGCCTGGGGGAGCTGGCCCGCCAGAAGGGCGCCACGGATCCAGCGGCGCTGCGCCGCTGGATCACCGGCGGCGACGGGCTGACCGCTCCCCTCGCGGGCCGTCTCCACACCCTGCTCCCGGCGGAGGGCGAGGCTCCATACGGGCCCTATGTGGCCATCGCCCATCTGGCCGAGGGCGGCATGGGCAGCGTCTGGATGGCAGCGGCCCCCGACGACCGCCTGGTGGTGGTGAAGACCCTCAAGAAGTCCGCGGCGGCGGCCCCCGGCAGCACCACCGCCACCGAGTTCCTGCGCCGCTTCGAGCGCGAGGCGCGGATCACGATGCAGTTGCAGCATCCCTCGGTGGTGCGCTGCCTGGACACCGGCATGCGCCCGGACGGGACCGCCTTCATGGTGCTGGAATACGTGGATTCCGGCGATCTGAAGGACCTGGTCGACAGCCGCTCCGGCCTGGGCGAGGGCTTGGCGCTGGCCATCCTGCACCAGGTCGTCGACGCCCTCGACGCGGCGCACCGCCTGAAGCTCGTCCACCGCGACATCAAGCCGGCCAACATCTTCGTCGCCTCCACCGGCCGGGCCAAGCTGGCCGACTTCGGCATCGCCCGCTCCACCGAGGACAGCCGGACCATGCTGACGATGGAGGGTGCCGTGGTCGGCTCCCCCCTCTACATGTCGCCGGAGCAGATCCTCTCCGATCCGCACCTGGACATCCGCAGCGATATCTACGCCCTCGGCGCGGTCCTTTATTACATGCTCGCCGCCCAGGCGCCGTTCGACGGCCGCATCCAGGAGGTCCTCCACAAGCACTGCACCGCCACCGTCCCGGACGTGCGCGCCCTGCGCCCCTCGGTGGGCGAGCGCACGCACCGGATCATCATGGGCTGCATGGCGAAGGAGCGCGACCGCCGCTTCCGCGAGCCGGCGGAACTCCTCGCCGCCCTCGCCGATGCGCTGGTCCGCCTGGGGCTCGATCCCAACGCCCCGCTGGAAGACGACACCCGGCCCGGCGACCTCTCGGACAGCGAGGCGGGGTTCCGACCCGCCCCCGCGGCGGGCAACGACCTCCTGGCCACCGCGGTGGCCGACCTGAGCGGAGCCGACGCCACGATCGCCACCGACCTCTCCGGCGGATCCGCAGGGGCGACCATGGCCACCCGGGTCCAGGACGCCCACACCATCGTCGCCGACCTCCTCGGCCGGCCGGATCCCGGCTCGTCCGAGGACCTCCAGGCGACCCTGGCGATGACCGCCATCGCCAACCCGGGGCCGGGCCTCGATGGCGCCCTGGGCGCGGCCATGGATGGTGACTGGATCTGCCTGCGCCCGCTCGCGCCCCGGGATCCGACCCGGATCATCCTGTGGGCCCGGGAGCGGCTGGTACTTGGCAAACTGCGCGAGCCGCCGGCGGACCTGTGTGTGCGCACCCATCCCATCGGCCAGCACAAGGACGCGCTGATGCGGATCAGCCGCCAGCATCTGGCCTTGGACTGCGCCGGCGGCCCGGCCCTGGTAGATCTCGGTGCCGCCAACGGCACCGAGGTGGACGGCCTGCCCCTCGCGACCCAGGGCCGGGCCCCCCTCGACCCGGAACGCGAGACCATCGCCGTGCTTGCCGGTGCCGCGACCCTGTGGTTCCGCCCGGTCCCGCGCCGGGCCCCGGTGGTGCGCAGCCTGCCCGGAGCCCCGACATCGCCGGGCGGCACCTGCGGCATCGACCATGACAGCCCATGGGATGCGGTGGTGCTGCGCCGCCCGGACAACCGCCCCGAGCTGGCCTACGCCCTGGTCCCCCGCCGGCTCACCATCGGCGGCCCTGGTGCCGAACTGGCCCTGGCCAACGCCCGGGGCCCGGGCGGCATCGAGATCGGCCGCTACGCCGGCCGCTGGATCTGGCGCCCGGCCGGCGCCCCGGCCCCGTGGCGCCCGCTCGTGGCCGGCCAGGTGGTCGAGGTCGCCGGCCGCGAACTCGCCGCCCAGCCCGGCGAATGGACGGATTTCGAGGATCCGGCCTGATCCGGTTCACCCCAAAGGTGTTTAGCGACTCACCATCCAGATTTCGAGGTTTACAGGAGTTCGGGAGGTCGCGGAGGGCCGCGGAGCATTTCTTAAAGCTCTCCGCGGCCCTCCGCG
>CAMCAC010000245.1 GCA_945872305.1 Candidatus Kuenenia stuttgartensis
CGCACGCTCACTCTGCGGGTTCGATTGGATAGTTATTATGCCTTTGAAAGTTGATTAGTATCAGATCCCCGGGCCCGCACCATACGACAACGCCCCGGGCGGTAGCCGGGGCGTTGTCGTATGGTGCGGGCCGGGGGACTCGAACCCCCACGCCGTGAGGCGCCGGAACCTAAATCCGGTGCGTCTGCCGATTCCGCCAGGCCCGCGTCAGACGTCGGCCTTCTTCTTCACCGCGAAGGTGACTTCGTTGCCGGCGTCGTTGTACTGGAGTTCGTCGGCGAGGCGGACGATGAGCTGGAAGCCGAGGCCGCCGAAACCACCAGCCATGTACCGCTCCCGGGCGGCGGAGGCGGCGTCCTTGGCGGTGGCGCCGGAGACCACGGCCCGGTGGTCGAAGCCGGGGCCCTGGTCGCGGATCATGACCTGGACCCGGTCGCCAAGATCGCGCCAGCGGATGACGATCTGCTTGGATTCGTCGAACTTGTGGCCGTGGCGGTGGGCGTTCAGGACGAGCTCCTTGAGCACGGTCATGAAGCCGTCGACCTTCTCCTCCTCCATGCCGGTGCCCTTGACCAGGCGGGCGAGGAAGGACTGGGCCTGTTCGAGGAACTTGTCCCGGCTCGGGATGACGAAGGACAGGGCGCGCTTCAGGCCGGGGTCCTTGTTCACCAGGTAGAACAGGTCCTCCTTGGCGAAGTCGAAGACCTGGTCGGCGGCCGTCTCTTCGTAGGCCGACAGGAGCTGGTCGAGATGGGCGACTTGGCTGGCCCGGGAGGTGTCGAGCACCCGCAGGCGGAGGGGGCCGATGGTGATCTCGTCGTGGTGGCGCAGTTCGGCACGGACCACGTCGGTGCTGTTGTGGAGCATCCGCCCGGTGGTGTCCGTGAGCTCGATGACCGGCCGGCCGCTGGCCAGGGAGAGCCGGGCATGGAGCGGGCGGATGTCGGGATGCTGGGCACGCAGGACCGCCCCTTCCCCGGAGCCGATGGTCAAACCCTCCTTGAACGGGAAGGTCTTGCCCTTGAAGGCGCTGTTGAGGACCTGGAACTGCAGCATCGCGGCTGGTGGGTGTAGGATGCCGACCGTCCGGGGCAAGCCGTCCGGGACCGTGGCTTGCCTGCGCCGGGCGGGCGCCACCGTGCCCGGCCGCATGAGCGCACGCACCCTCTTCGACAAGGTGTGGGACCTGCACACCGTCCGCACCCTCCCCTCCGGCCAGACCCAGCTCCTGATCGGGCTGCACCTGATCCACGAGGTGACCAGCCCCCAGGCCTTCTCCTGGCTGCGCGAGCGCGGCCTGAAGGTTGCGATGCCTGAGCGGAATGTCGCCACCGTGGACCACATCGTACCGACCGAGGACCAGGCGCGGCCCTATGCCGACGGCCTGGCCGAGGACATGATGCAGGCCATCGAGCGGAACACGACGGAGTTCGGCATCCGCCTGTTCCAGCCCGGCAGCGGGCTCCAGGGCGTGGTCCACATCATCGCCCCGGAGCAGGGCCTGACCCAGCCGGGCATGACCGTGGCCTGCGGCGACAGCCACACCGCCACCCACGGCGCGTTCGGCGCCATCGCCTTCGGCATCGGCACCAGCCAGGTGCGCGACGTCCTCGCCAGCCAGACCATGTCCATGTCGCGCATGAAGGTGCGCAAGATCCAGGTCAACGGCGCCCTGCGCCCCGGCGTGTACGCCAAGGACCTCATCCTGCACATCCTGCGCGTCCTCACCGCCAAGGGCGGCGTGGGCTACGCCTACGAGTTCAACGGCCCCGCGATCCACGCGCTCTCCATGGAGGAGCGCATGACGATCTGCAACATGGCCATCGAGGGCGGCGCCCGCTGCGGCTACATCAACCCGGACGAGACCACCTTCGCCTACCTGAAGGGCCGGGCCCACGCCCCGTCCGCGGCGCAGTGGGCCACGGCCGTGGCCTTCTGGAAGTCCATCGCCTCGTCGGCGGACGCCGAGTACGACGACGTCCAGACCTTCGATGCCTCGACCATCGAGCCGACCGTGACCTGGGGCATCAGCCCGGACCACGGCCTGGGCGTGGGCGAGCGCATCCCGGCCAAGGAGTCCTTCACCGCGGACGAGTGGGCGACCATCGACGAGGCCTACCGCTACATGGGCTTCCAGGCGGGCCAGCCGATCGCCGGCACGAAGATCGACGTGGCCTTCATCGGCTCGTGCACCAACGGCCGGATCAGCGACCTGCGCGAGGCCGCCAAGGTGATCACCGCCCACGGCGGCCGGGTCCCGGCCAGCGTGAAGGCGTTCATCGTCCCCGGCTCCGAGGCGGTGAAGAAGGTCGCCGAGGCGGAGGGCCTGGACAAGGTCTTCACCGCCCATGGCTTCGAGTGGCGCGAGGCGGGCTGCTCCATGTGCCTGGCCATGAACCCGGACAAGCTCAAGGGCCGCCAGGTCAGTGCCAGCTCGTCGAACCGGAATTTCAAGGGCCGCCAGGGCTCCCCGGAAGGCCGCACCCTGCTGATGTCCCCCGCCATGGTCGCCATCGCCGCCCTCGAGGGCCGGGTGGCCGACGTGCGCACAGTCCTGAAGTGAGCCACGCATGAGCAAGATCACCACGATCGCCGGCCGCGCCGTCCCCGTCCGCGGCAACGACATCGACACCGACCGTATCATCCCGGCGCGTTACTTGCGCTGCGTGACCTTCGACGGCCTGGGCCAGCACGCCTTCGCCGATGACCGCAGCCAGGACACGACCCAGGGCAAGACCCACCCGTTCGACGACGCGCGCTTCCAGGGTGCGGCGGTGCTGGTGGTGAACAGCAACTTCGGCTGCGGCTCCTCCCGCGAGCACGCCCCCCAGGCCATCGCCCGCTGGGGCGTGAAGGCCATCGTCGGGGTCAGCTTCAGCGAGATCTTCAGCGGCAACTGCGTGGCCATGGGCGTGCCCATCCTGCGCATCACCCCCGCCGACGCGGAGTCCCTTCAGGCGGCGGTCGAGAAGGATCCATCCCTGGTCGTGACCTGCGACATCGAGGCCCAGCAGGTCCGGGCCGGCGCCCTGACGCTGGCGGCGACCATCCCGGCCGGGGTGCGCCAGCAGTACCTGACCGGCGCCTGGGACGCCCTCGGCCAGCTCGTGGACGGCCTGCCCCAGGTCCGCGCCGCGGCGGCCAAGGTACCGTACCTGAGCGGATTCGCGGGCTGAGCCGTGACCCGCTTCCCCATCCTGGCCGTCGGCGGCGTCCTGGCGATCTGTGCCGGGGGCTGCTCGGTGGACGATGAGGACGAAGGACCGGATCTTCAGATTATCCCATTACCGGTGACTCCCCGATTCCCCGTTGCCGGGGGTACTTTCACAGTCTCATTCCGCGTCATCAACGAAGGCACCCGCAGCGCGACCGCCAGCACATGGCGAATGAGCCTGGGGACCACTGAGTTCATGGGAATGATACCCGCACTGAACGATGGGGAATCCTTCACCTTTTCCAATGCCTTCACGGCCACGGATCCGAGCAGGGTAACCGTTTCGGCGCTCGTGGATTCCGACGATGTGGTTGATGAGACCAACGAAGGCAACAACACCGGTAGCGCCTTGGTTACCATCGGCGACACGGCCCTCGCCATCCCCGCCGGAGGTTGAACCGGTTCCCGGTGGCGGCCCGCTCCGTGCGGGCTAGGCTGCACCCGCCTCTGCTGTGTTCGAGCATCCGGCCGCAGCCCCTGGCCTTTCCATACCCCCGGGGTCCCGTCACGCCGTGCGGAGCCATGCTCCTATCGGG
>CAMCAC010000246.1 GCA_945872305.1 Candidatus Kuenenia stuttgartensis
GCGGCCCTGGCCGCCGGCGCCCCCGAGCGCGTGGCCCTGGCCGCCGGCGCGGATGCCGGTTCCCGCGCCCGCCTGGCGCGCCTGGCCGCCGCGGTCCAGGCCGGGCGCTTCGACCTGACCGTGCGCGAGCACCACGTGGACGGGGACTGCGCCGCGGTCGTGGTGGACGGCAGCCGGCCCCGCGGCGGACGCCCCGACGTCTTCGCCCTCTACCTGGTGCGCGAGGACGGCGCCTGGCGCCTGCTGCCGGACCCGACCCGGCCCGCGTCCGCCGATCCGGCCCGCGATGCGCGCCTGGCCGCCCTGGCGGAGTGGGCGGCGGAACGCATGCGCATCGAACCGGTGGTCCTGGCGGCGGACGGCCTGGCGACCTGGATGCTCGGCAGCGCCACCGTGGCCGGCCGCCCGGTGCGCCCCGGTGCGCCCATCGGCCTGGGCCAGCGCATCGCCGTGGCCCCCGGCAAGCCCGGCCGGCTCGTGTTCAACCGCCTGGAGGGCAGCAGCATCTCCTGTGCCGCCGGGACCGTGCTGACGATCGTGGAGGAACCGGTCGCGGGCGGCACCGACCTGGTCATCGACCTCGAGGAGGGCGCCGTGCAGGTGGATGTCCTCGCCCGCGCCGCCTACGCCCATGTGCGGGTGCGCGGCCTGGTCAGCGACGTGTCGGTGGTCGGCACCATCTTCCTGGTCCAGCGCGTGGCCAAGGACAGCGATTATGTCGCCCAGGTGGACGGCAGCGTGCGTGTGCGTCCGAAGGCCGGCGAGGCGGTGGTGGAGCTGGCCGGCCGCCAGGGCGTCGCGGTCACCGGCGCCGACCTGGATCCGGTGGACCTGCTCCTGACCCGGCCCCAGCTGACGCCGGAACTGCTGGCCACGGGCGACCTGCGCAGCCAGGCTCTGCGCCCGGATCCGGGCGGCGGCGGCTGGGACCAGGACCCGATCCGCGACCAGGCGCCCGCCGTGAGCGCGGTCAGCAAGGCGGCGGTGGCCCAGGACCCCGCCACCACGGCGGAAACCGATGACGCGCCGGCGCCGCCGCCGGCCCGGGGGGCGGCCGCGGATGGGTCGTCCACGCCATCGACCTCCACCGCGACGGATCAGGGCAGCCCCCAGGCGGCGAACCAGATCGGCGTCGCCAATCCCGGACTGGGCGGTGCGCGCGCCACCGGCGGCATCACGACCACACCGACGGCGGCCGGTGGAGGCTCATCCGGCGGCAGCACCGGGGGGACCAGCCCTGGGGCGTCCTCCGTACCCCTGTCCGGGCATCCCGGCTTCCCCGGCCCCTGACGCATCCACGGATCCCCCATGGCCCGACATCTGCTCCTGATCCTGCTGGCCGTGTGCGCCGCCGCTCCCGCGGCGGCGGCATCGTTCGATGCCACCAGCGCCGATTTCGCGCCGTCGTACCTGGCCACCAGCGCCACCGCCGACAATGCCGTGTGGCGGGCCTGGAACGGCCAGGCGGCCACGGCCCCGGTGGTCGCCACCTACCAGCGCCAGGCGGGCCCCCTGCCGTACAGCGTCGGCAGCGAGCAGGGCATCGGCATCCAGGCGGCCGGCACGGCCCGGAACGATCCCGCCTATGCGGTCCTGGGTGCCTCGCTCGACATGATCCTGGCCCGGGCGACCGACGACCAGGGGATCTATGTGGTGGCGCGGGCGCCGTTCGACCTGCTGGCGTCACCGGCCCTGCTGGTGCCGGCCACTCCGGTGGCCGCGATGTCGTGGACGGCGGATCCGTGGGGGCCGGACTACCTGGCCCACCCGGGCCAGACCCTGACCTACACGGTGATCTCGCTCTCGGCCACCGCCCCGCGCTCGGGCCTGCCGGGCTGCCTGCGGATCGAGGAGACGAACAGCTACGATAACCAGAAGCGGACCTTCTATTGGCAGGTCGGCACGCCGTGGCCGGTCGAGGTGCAGGACGACCGCTCCGTCGATGCGGGAACGACGTTGACCTGGGCAGCCACGCCGGCCACGGATCTGATCGCCCCCGCGGATCCGGTCGGCGTCTGGATCCGGCAGGGCGGCAGCCTCGCCGGCGGGGAGTACCGCATCGTCGCCTTCTTCGCGAACGGCACCTGGGGCCGCTTCCAGCGCCTCGCGGCCGAGGGCGGCTCCTCCCTGTGGCAGATCGGCACCTGGCGCGTGGACGGTCCGGGCACCATCGAGACCACGGTCACCTACCGGGTGGGCAATGCCTCCTTCCTGGATGCCCTCGGCTCCACCACTTCCGGCCGGCCGTTCAGCCAGTCGCCCACGGGAACGCTGACCTTCGACGGCGAGGCCTACGACCGCGCCGCCCAGGCGGGCACGGATGGCGCCTACTGGTTCGGCCAGGACCCCGACGGCTACGGCGTCGTCGCCGACCTGGATGGCGTGGCGAACTCCGGCGACGAACCGGTCGCCGGCCTCGCCGTGTTCGCCGGCGCGGAGTATCTGTACTGGGAGGACGATGGCGGCGTCACCGTCGGCTCCGAATGGGGGACCGCCACCAATGTGATCCCGGTGTCGGGCTTCGACGCCACCGTGGCCGGCGACGAGAATGGTCCGTCCGGATTCTCGACCGGAGCGATGTTCGCCATGTTCTCGCCCACCGGTCTGCTCGCCCCCGGCATCCTGCCGGGCATGGGCAACGGCTTCCGCATCGCCGCCGCGGAGTTCCCCGTCCTCTACGATGGCAATGGAGCCTCCGGCGGCTTCCCGCCGGCGCCGCAGTCGAAGGTGCAGGGCGTGACGCTGGTCCTGGATGCCAACTCCGGCGCGCTGACCCGCACCGGCGCCACGTTCTCCGGCTGGAACACCGCTGCCGACGGCTTCGGCGACGCCTATGCCGCAGGTGGGTCCTACACCATCGACGCGCCGACGACGCTCTACGCGCAGTGGACGCTGGACACCTATCCCGTGGTCTACGACGCCAACGGCGGCACCGGCGCCATCACTTCGGCCACCAAGTCGTTCGGCATCGATCTTGTCCTGTCCGACGGCACCGGCTTCACCCGCGCCGGACAGATCTTCCTCGGCTGGGACACCCTCGCCCTGGGCGGTGGCACGGCGTTCCCACCCGGCGCCACCTACGCCGCGAATGCCGCGCTGACACTCTACGCCCAGTGGATGCCGATGGTCTTTCCCGTGGTCTACGACGCCAACGGCGGCACCGGCGCCATCGGGCCGGATGGGAAGGTCTTCGCCATCGATCTGCCGCTCTCCGACGGCACCGGCTTCACCCGCGTCGGCCACACCTTCCTCGGCTGGAACACCCTCGCCCTGGGCGGCGGCGCGGCCTTCGCCGCCGGCGCGACCTATTCGGTCGATGAGCCGGTGACGCTCTATGCCCAGTGGATGCCGGTGGTCTTTCCCGTGGTCTACGACGCCAACGGCGGCACCGGCGCCATCGCGCCGGATGGGAAGGTCTTCGGCATCGATCTGCCGCTCTCCGATGGCACCGGCTTCACCCGCGTCGGCCACGCCTTCGCCGGCTGGGACACCGTGGCCCTCGGCGGGGGCACGGCATTCACCGCCGGCGCCACCTACGCCGCGAATGCCGCGCTGACGCTCTACGCGCAATGGACGCTGGACACCTATCCCGTGGTCTACGACGCCAACGGCGGCACCGGCGCCATCGCCTCCGCCACCAAGTCCTTCGGAATCGACCTGACGCTGTCCGACGGCACCGGACTCAGCCGCATCGGCCACGCCTTCCTCGGATGGGACACCCTCGCCCTGGGCGGT
>CAMCAC010000247.1 GCA_945872305.1 Candidatus Kuenenia stuttgartensis
TCACGGGTGGAGTTCCACCATGCGCGTCCTCGCCATCGGCATCCTCACCCTCGCTGCCGCCCTGCCCGCGGCGGACCCATTGCCCCCAGGAACCCGCTGGGGTCTGCACCTGGATGTCACCGCCCTGCTCACCGGCCGGGCCGGCGAAACCGTCAGGGCCGTCGCCACCCGGCAACCCCATGCGGCCCGCCTGGCCATGGTTCGCGCCCTGACCGGCAGCGATCCGCTCACGGATCTGCGCACCGTGACCGTCGGCGGCGGCGACCGGCCGGAATCCACCGTGGTCGTCGTACGCGGCCGGCTCGACCGGGAGCGTCTGGAAACGATGGCGATGGCCGCCATGGACCACCGCAGCGTCCCGGCGGGCAACCGGGTCATCCACGCCTGGACCCACGATGGCCATCCGGCCGCCGGCTGCCTGGCGGCGCCCGACCTGCTCGTGCTCGGCGGCTCGGTCGAACAGGTGCTGACCACCATGGCGGCCCTCGACGGCGGGCCCGCCGCCGACCTGGCGTTGCCGGCCGGCTGGAAGGGATCCGCCATGCTCCTGGCCACCGCCAAGGATCCGGGAGCCATGGGCCGAGGACCGGAATCGGCCCTCCTCCGGGCCACCCGCGGCGTGTCGGCCCGTCTGCGCGAGGACGGCGACGCCCTGGCCCTCGAGGCGGTGGCCGAGGCCGGGTCCGAGGACCAGGCCCGACGCATCCAGGATGGGCTGAAAGGACTGGTGGCCCTGATCGCACTTCGTCCCCCCGAGGACATGCCCGCGTCCCTGGCGGCGGCCCTGGCCGCGGCCGAGGTCGAACGCCAGGGGGCATCCGTCGCCGCCCAGGTGCGGATGCCCCTGGATGCGGCCATCGCCCTGGTCGCGGAGCGGCTTGTGGCGGGGCCGCGGCCACCGGACCGGCCGGGACTGGGTGGCCCCGGCCGTGGTCCCAGCCCCGACGGTCGCGGCCCCGGACCCGACGACCGCGGTCCGTCCGACGACCGCCGTCCGCCCCCGCCGCCCCGGGGCGAGCCGCGGTGAACGACCGCGAGCTCCTGGCGCGGATCCAGGCCGGCGACGACCAGGCGTTCACCCGCCTGGTCGAGACCTGGACTCCGCGCCTGTTGCGCTGGCTCACGGTCACCGGCTGCGCGCACCACGACGCCGAGGACGTGGTCCAGGAGACCTTCCTCCGCGTCCATCGCCATGCCGCCGGCTACCGGCCGCGCTGGGCGGTGTCGACCTGGCTGTTCACCATCGCCCATCGTCTGCGCCTGGATCTGGTCCGCCGGACGCACGAACCGATGCGTGACCAGGCGGCCCCGCCGGCTCCCGAACCGGCGGATGGCGGCCTCTGGGACTTGGCCCGGACCCTGCTCGCTCCCGACGACCATCATCTGCTGTGGCTGCGCTATGGCGAGGATCTGGAGCCGGGGGCGATCGCCGCCGTGCTCGGGATCAACGGCCTCGCCTGCCGTGTCCGCCTGCACCGGGCCCGCGCCCGCCTGCGCGATGCCCTTACCGCCCGGGGAACCCCGGTGGAGTGCCTGTCATGATCCGCACCGATCTCGACGACCGTCTGCGCCGCGCCGCGGCCGGGATGCCTGGTCCCGCCGCCGCGTCCCTTGCCTGCCGGATCGTCGCTGCCGCGGGACCCTTGCCCCGGCCCCGGCCCCGGCCCGCCGCCCCCCGGGGGGTGATCCCCTGGGTTCCGCTGGCGGCAGCGGTGGCGATCGCCGTGGCCTTGGTGCTGGCCGTGGACGGTTCCACGGCCGAGGGAGTCGCCGTGCCGATCGTGGCGACCACCGCCGTCGAGGATCCGCTCCAGGTGGAGATCGACGCGCTGCGCCGGGATATCGGCACCGCTGGCAGCGCCCTGGGCGACCTGGTGGCCTGGGAGCGGTTCGCTCCGGGCTTGGACGGGATCAGGGCACCGGATATCCGAGACCGCTGAGGGCGCTGCCCAGCCACAGCAATGGCAGGCCGACGATGCTGTCGTGGTCGTCGGCCTCGATGCGGTGGAACAGGGCGATGCCGTGCTTTTCCAGTTTGTAGGCCCCGGCGCAGTCGAACGGTTGGTCGATGTCGGCATAGCGTTCGACGGCCGCACGGCCGAGGGGGCGCATGTGCAGCGTCACCACCGCCGTGTGGCGGAGCACCCCGCCCGGATGGTGCACGCTGACCGCGGTGATCAGCCGGTGGCTGCGGCCCTGGAGGCGCAGGAGCTGGGCCACCGTCCGCTCCCGATCCCCGGGCTTGTGCAGGATGTCCTCGTCCACGGCGCAGACTTGGTCGGAGCCGATCACCACCGCCTGGGGGAACACTGCGGTCACCGAGGCGGCCTTGGCATCCGCCAGGAGTTCCGCCAGGGCCTGGGCCGGCAGCGCCGGGTCCTTCAGGGCCTCCTCATCGCAGCGCGGACGCTCGCAGGTGTAGGCCAGGCCGAGGCGGTCGAGCAGGGCGCGGCGGTAAGGCGAGGTGCTGGCCAGGATCAGGGGCGGCATGGTCGGATCGTCCGCGTCGAGCCGAGACCGCCAGTCGCCTTGTCCGGCCCGGGATCCGGCTACGCTCCCGCACCATGAGCGGATTGGCCAACCGTGGCAGCATGCCCGATATCGCCCACGAGACCGGTACGGCGGTGACCACCACCCTGGACCGGGTCGGCATGTCCGAGATCGAGGTCCCGGTCCGCCTGCGCGGCCCCGGCGGCGAAGCCATGCTCGTTCCCGCCAAGGCCGACGCGTATGTCTCCCTCGACGACCCGGCGGCCCGCGGCATCCACATGTCCCGGCTGTTCCTCTCCCTCCAGGCCATCCTTGGCGAAGAGGAGCTCGACCTGCATGTGGTCGAGAAGCTCCTCGCCGCCTTCATCGGCTCCCACAAGGGTCTGAGCCGCACCGCCAGCCTGGACCTGCGCTTTGATCTCCTCGTCCGCCGGGCCGCCCTGGTCAGCGCCAATTCGTCGTGGCGCTCCTACCCGGTGCGGGTCGGCGGCGAACTCGGCCCCGACGGCCTGCGCCTGCACCTGGGGGTGAAGGTCGCCTACTCATCGACTTGCCCATGCTCCGCGGCCTTGGCCCGGCAGCTCATCCAGGAACGCTTCAAAGACGATTTCCGCGGCCGCCCCCAGCTCTCCCAGGACGAGGTCGCCGCGTGGATCCTCAAGGAATCCTCGATCAACGCGACCCCGCACAGCCAGCGCAGCTATGCCTCCCTGCTTGCGGTCCCCGCCAGCGCCGACCGGGCCCCATCCCTGGTCGACCTCATCGACCTCGTCGAGGGCGCCCTGCGCACCGCCGTCCAGGCGGCGGTGAAGCGCGAGGACGAACAGGAATTCGCCCGCCTCAACGGCCAGAACCTCATGTTCTGCGAAGACGCCGGCCGTCGCCTCAAGGCCGCCCTCGACGGCGACGCCCGCCTGGCGGACTGGCGGGTCGAAGCCCGCCATGTGGAAAGCCTCCACCCCCACGACGCCGTCTCAGTCGCCGTCAAAGGTCTCGCCGGCGGCCTGCGGCCCTGACCCGTTCCACCTCTGCCTGCCTCCGGTCACCGGCGAGGTCCCCCGAGCCGGTAGGGAGCACCGACCAGTCCAACGGGAGTCGAACCTGCGATGGGTACGCCGCAGGCGTAGGCGGCCACCTGCGTGGCCGCCGGCCCATCGCACCGGCGAGGTCCCCCGAGCCGGCAGGGAGCACCGACTCCCGTTGGGAGTGCCAACAA
>CAMCAC010000248.1 GCA_945872305.1 Candidatus Kuenenia stuttgartensis
GGGGACATGGTGGAACAGGTGCGCAGGGCCGACGCCGGAGCCGAGGCCGACGATGAGGATGCGTGGTTCCGTCTGGGCGAGGTCCCCACCAGCGGCGGCCATCAGGCGCTCGTTCATGAGCAGGCCTGTGGGAAAAAGACTGATGTAGGGAGAGGCGTTGACGGTGCCTGGATCAGGGAGGGGCCACTCTGCGGGCCACGATGCCTCGGCGGGCTCCACGGCCGGTCTGCTGGTCGGAACCAGGTGCGCCAGTCCGGGGATGGTGGCCGAGAGCGCCGCCAGTTCCGTCCAGGTCGGGCGCAGGCACACGCCGCCTTCGACCCGGTCGAAGAAACGCATCTGCAGGGTGTTGTTGCCTGGGGTAGCGACCCACGAAATGGCGGTGTAGGCGCTGTCCCGGTGGGCAAGCACGCGCTGGTCGGCGGGCTTGTCCGCCTCGTTCAGCCGGTACAGGCGGTCCTGGAATCCCCAGCCGATGGCGGCGCAGGCGATCAGCACCAGGACGGCGATGATCCGGGTCACGGCGCCCCCGCCGCGGCGACGGTGGTGGTCCCGCCGGTGCTGGGGGCGGCTGAGATGCGCACGAAGATGTGGGCCAGGCCGAGCAGGGCCATGACGATGCCCATGGCCCAGATCGCCGGGTTGATCTCGACATAGGCGAGCAGGACGAAGTCAGTGACCAGGATGCCGAGGACGTTCCCCACCGAGCCGATCGCATAGAGGGTGCCGGTGGTGGTTCCGACCCGCTCCGCCGAAACGAAGACCAGTTTCACCAGCATCGGCGATATCATGCCCAGGAGCAGCGAGGGCGGGAAGAACAGGACCATGGCGGCGAGCAGCACGCCCCACCGGGCGGTGTGGATGTCCTTGCCCAGGGACTCGCAGAAAGGTTGGGCCCAGGCGGGCAGGAGCAGGTACATGGCAGCAGCGCCGACGATCACCCAGCCGAGGGTGGCGTTGCCGGTGGTCCGGTCGGCGATCCGGCCGCCGAGCACGTAGCCCACGGACAGGGACAGGATGAACACCGCGATGATCGCGGCCCACACGTCGATCGAACTGCCGAACGAGGGGAACAGCATACGCGCCCCCATGATCTCCAGGGCCATGAGGCAGAAGCCGCAGGTGATCGAGGTCAGGTACAGGGCGGGGATGCGCATCGCGGCTCCAGGGGGCCGGCACGGTAGGGGGGGCGCCGGGCGGGCCAAGCGTCGTGGCCCCAGGCCTGGACCCGGGGTATCCTGCATCATGGCGGCGATGCTCGATCTGACGGCGGACCGGATGCAGGCGGTGGTCAGCCTGCCGGCGGGGGAGACCCTCGACCCGGCGGCGGCGTGGGATCTGCTCGGTCGTTCCGGGGTGGTCGCCGGAGTCCGGCCCGAGGCCTTCCTTGCCTTGTCCGAACCGGCCGACCAGGACCGCACGGTGGTCATCGCCATGGGGGTGGCGGCCCAGCCGGGTCGCCATGGCTGGGCGGATCACCGGATCGAGACCGGCATCCGCACCGCCGTCGACGGCACCATCGACTGGCACGAGCAACGCCGGATGGTGGAAGTCGACGAGGGCCGGGAGCTGGTCACCATCCATCCGCCGGAGCCCGGCCGGCCGGGCCGGGATGTGACCGGCCGGGTGCTGCCCCCGCCCCCGGTGTCCGAGGTCGATCCCGCCCGCATCGCCGGCGACGGCACCCGTCTGGTCGATGGCCGGGTCGAGGCGGCCATCTCCGGGGTGTTCCAGAAAGTCCAAGGCAAGGTCGCCGTTGCCGGGTTGGTGCCCATCAACGGGGACCTGGACCTCCACCACGGCAACATCGACAGCAAGTTCCCCATCCGCATCTCCGGTGACGTCCGCACCGGTTTCGTGGTCAAGAGCCAGGGCACGATCGAGGTCGGCGGCGCCATCGAGGACGCCCGGGTCTCGGCCCAGGGGGATCTCATCGTCACCGGCGGGATCCTGCCCGGGCATCAACGGGTGAAGGCGGTGGGGACGGTGAGTGCCCGCCACATCGACAGCCGGGTGGTGAAGGCCGGCCGGCTCGAAGTCGGGGGTACGGTGATCCACGGGGTCCTCATGGTCACCGGCGAGGTGGTCATCCGCCACATGCTCGGTGGCACCTGCACCTGTGGTGGGTCGGTGACCGTCGATGTGCTCGGTTCCCCCGCCGGTCTTGCCACCGTGGTCCAGGCCGGGGTGGACCCCTACGAACAGGCGCTGTGGAAGGCGGCGGTGGCGGACCACGACGCCGCCCTGGCGGCGGTGGCCGCCGCCAGGCAGCAGGTCAATCTGATCTCCCGCCGCCTGCGCGACCATGCCGCCAGCGGGGTCGACAGCGGCCCGGACCGGGTGGCGTTGGCCGAGTCCCTGCGGGTGTTCGAACAGGCCAGCCTGCGTCTGCATACGGGCGAGCATCTCGTCGCCGACCATGCGGCCCGGGTCGCCGCGGCCCCGGTCGCCGCCACCACGGTCACGGTGCGCGCCATCGCCCATCCGGGTGTGATCATCGGCATCGGCCCGCAGGCGACCTACGTGGTGCGCGAGCCGACCCGCAATGCGACCTTCCGGCTGTTCGACGGCCAGGTGGTGATGGGCTGAGGGGCTGGCGAAGGTCGTCCGGATCCCGGTCGTGAAACCCGGGAAACCGGCTAGGTACGGGATATGCGCATCGCCATCGTCGGATCCGGGGTCAGCGGCCTGACCGCCGCCCATCTCCTGGATCGCGCCGGGCACGATGTCCGGGTGTTCGAATCCGACGACCACGTGGGCGGCCACGCCCACACCCAGGACCTGGCGGTGGAGGGCGGCCGCACGGTGCCGGTCGATACCGGCTTCATCGTCTGCAATCCCCTCAACTACCCGCGCTTCCTCCGGCTCCTTGATCGCTTGGGGGTCGCCACCCAGGAATCGGACATGAGCCTGTCGGTGTGGGATCGGCAATCCCGCGCCTGGGGCGGCGAGTCCCTGGCCACGGTGTTCCGGGGTGGCAACAGCCTCGACCCCGCCCACTGGCGCATGCTCCTCGACATCACCCGCTTCCACCGCCTGGTCCGCGACCTGCTCGCCGACGGCCCCGAGGAAAGCCTGGAGTCCTGGCTCGCCCGCCACCGGTTCGGCCAGCGCTTCATCAGCCACTACCTGCTGCCGATGACCGGGGCGATCTGGAGCACCCCGGTGCGTGCCATGGGCGGCTTCCCGGTCCGCCTGATGGTCCGCTTCATGCATCACCACCAGATGCTCGATCCGTTCGGGGCGCGGCCGATCTGGCGCACGGTGGTCGGCGGCTCCCGCACCTATGTGGCGGCGTTGACCGCCCGCCTGCGCCACCCGGTGGAGCGCACCGCCGTGCGCCGGGTCAGCCGCACTGCCGACGGCGTGGCGGTGGCCACGGACGGCGGCGCCGCGGAATTCGACCATGCGGTGCTCGCCTGCCACGCGGACGACGCCCGGGCCCTGATCGCCGACGTGGATCCCCGGGAGCGCGAGGTCCTGTCCGCGTTCCCCTACCGTGACAACCGGGCGGTCTTGCACACGGATCCCGCCTGGCTGCCGGCGGGCCCGTCGATGAGCCGTTGGTGATGTCCTACTACATGACCCGGCTCCAGCGCCTCGCCACCACCCGCCCGGTGAGCGTGACCCTGAACCCGGACGGCGAGCCCCGGGACGCGGCCCGGTCCA
>CAMCAC010000249.1 GCA_945872305.1 Candidatus Kuenenia stuttgartensis
CCCCGTCCGCATCCTGGCCAGCGAGGCCGGGCGATGAGCCTGCGACGGGGATTCACCCTGGTCGAGATCATGGTCTCCCTCGGCATCTTCGCCGTGGTCGGGATCATCATCACCTCGGTCCTGCTGTCGGCGACCCGGCTCTTCGGCAGCGCCGAGGCGGCCAAGTCGGCGAGCGACGAGGCGGTCACGGTGATGGCCCTGCTGCGCGAGGATCTCCGCCGCATCGTCCCGGCCCGGGATGGGGGCTGGTTCCATGCCCGGCTGATCGACAGCAGCGGAAACGGACTGGTGGCCTGGCTCGCATTGAATGCGGACCCGGATGCCCTCGCTGCTGATGGCTCAGGTGGCCGCGAGGTGGTCGCCTGGTGGGTACGGCCGGGTGGTGAGCTGCTGCGGTCATCGGTCCCGGTCGGTATCGGCTTCAAGGGATTTGCTGCCCAACGCCAGGCCGTCCGGGGTGCGGTGGCCGCACAGACCGTGATCTTCAGCGGCACCGGCTCCTCCAACCGGATCATCACCGTCGGCGCCCTGAATCTGTCCCCATGGGTTGCACGCACGGGTCCGGGCGGTTCGGGGGCGAGAAGCTTCGCCCGGCCCCTCACCGATGGCCGCCCGGACTGGGAACGGCTGGTCGGCGGGGAGACCGTGGTCGGTCCGTGGCAGGACAGCAGCGCTGGGAGCGGCGACGGGACCTGGGACACGGATCCCACCGTGGCGACCCCCGCCGGCTGGCCCACCGCAGTACGCATCGCCGTGACCATGGCCGGCGGCGGCACCCTGGTCCGCACCACCCGCGGCGTGGAGCTGCGCAGCGACGGGGCCGGCAGTCGCGATCTGGCCCAGACCTTCGTGGCGGACGGCGGATTGGCCACCGATCCCGCCACCACCACGCTCCGGATGCGTGGCGGTGCCATCCCGGCCGGTCCGGGCAGCGCCTTCCGCATCGGTGATGAATGGTTCACCGCCACCGGTTTTGAACAGGCGGGGGTGGCGACCGTGGATCGGGGGCGCCGGCGGTCGGTCTCTTCGACCCACGCCCGCGGCGCGCCCATCCTCCAGGGGCAGACCTATTCGGTGGTCTGGCGTCTGGGCGACTGATCAATCGGCCTTGCGCCGGGGGCGGACGAAGCCGAAGGCGAACATCGTGGCGACGATGATCGACGAGACCCAGCCCTCGATCTCGAACAACGGACGAAGGTGGAGGTTCCACAGGCTGTAGGATCGACGGTACTCGGAACGTTCAGCGTCGCTGACGGTCAGGTCCGTGCCGGCCACGGTGATGGTGGTCGCCTCGTTGGCGGCGAAGGCGGCGTGGATCCGGGCGGCGACCGCATCCTTGTCCGGCTGGGACAGGACCAGGGCCGCGGTGGTGGCGCCGAGGAAACGGAACGCTTCCGGGGCCGGGGCGGCGGCGCTGTTGATGGTGACCACGTGTCCCACCTCCCAGGTGGGCGGGCAGTGGCGGTCCACCGCGGCCCGGTATTCGTCCCGGGTGTGGTAGGCCACCTCGGGAGGGAAGACCGCCTGACGCCCGATCACATCACCGGGCAGTTCGGCGGTGAGCTTCAGGCCGATGAACAGCACCGCCGCGAAGGCGCAGGCCTCGAGCCGGGGGAACTTTTCGAGCAGGACCACGAAGCCCTGGGCGGCGAAGCGCATGACCAGGATCCCGGCCAAGGCGCCGACGATGAGCACCCACAGCTTGTCGGTCAGGGCCACCGCGGCGGCGATGGAATCCACCGAGAACACGATGTCGGTCAACTCGACCGCAACCACCGTCGACCAGAACGGGTTGAGACCGAACCAGCGGCGGACCGGCGGGGCCTCCTCACCGGGGGCCAGCTCCGCCTCCTTCTTCTTGAGGAAGAAGGACATGCCGAGCCACACCAGGTAGAGGCCGCCGAGAACCTTCAGGTACCACTGGCTCATGATCCACACCGCGAGCATCAGGGCGATGATGCGGAACACGTAGGCGCCGATGATGCCGTAGCGGAGGGCCCGGCCGCGCTGCTCCGGGGGCAGGTGCTTCACCAGCAGGGCGAGCACCACCGCGTTGTCGCAGGAGAGCAGCCCTTCGAGGACGATGAGGACCAGGACGACCAGCAGGTCCGTGGGCCAGGTCTGGGCGAAGTCGTGGAGGTGGAAGAAGGTCAGCCAATCCATGCGTGCGGCTCCGGGAAGGGCCGGATGCTTGGCGGACCCGGGCCGGCGCAAGGCGCGCGACGCCGGTTGCCGGTGTCATCAGGAACGGGAGGCGGCCCCCCTGGGAGCGCCGGCGCCCCCGCCGGCCACCGACGCCGCTTGCCGGCGTGGGCGCCGGCGCTCCCAGGGGTCACCTCGAAAAACGACGACCCCCCGGGCGGCGGGGCCGCCCGGGGGGTCGCAGGACGATCAGACGATCACTTGGCCTTGGCCAGGTTCTCGGCGACGAAGTCCCAGTTGACCAGGCTGGCGAGGAACGTCTCGACGTACTTCGGGCGCAGGTTCTTGAAGCTGGGGTAGTAGGCGTGCTCCCACACATCGCAGGTGAGCAACGCGGTCTGGCCGTGCTTCATGGGCAGGTCGGCGTTGCCGGTCTTGGTGACCTTGAGCTTGCCGCCCTCAGCCACGAGCCAGCCCCAGCCGGAACCGAACTGGGTCACGCAGGCGTTGGTGAACTCCTCCTTGAACTTGGCGAAGGAGCCGAAGTCGCGCTCGATGGCGGCCTTCAGGGCGCCGGTCGGCTCGCCGCCGCCGTTCGGCTTCATGCAGTGCCAGTAGAAGGTGTGGTTCCAGATCTGGGCGGCATTGTTGAACACGCCGCCATCCGAGGAGAGGATGATCTCTTCGAGGGACTTGGCGGCCTCGGGCTTGCCGTCGAGGAGCTTGTTCAGGTTGACCACATAGGCGTTGTGGTGCTTCTCGTGATGCAGTTCGACATTCTCCGCCGACAGGTGGGGCGCGAGGGCATCCTTGGCGTAGGGGAGCGGGGGAAGGGTGAAGGGCATGGAAACCTCCGTGATGGCAGGAGCATCCATCGCGGGCGGACCCGGGGCAAGCCGGATGACCGGAATCCGCCACGCGGATTCTGGCATGCCGGAATCCGGCGCCAGAGTGCCGACATGGACCATCTCGCCGCCAATCTCCGTCGCTTGCGCACCGCCCGCCGCTGGACCCAGGCCGAGCTGGCGGAGCGGGCCGGGCTGCCCCGGGCGACCTGTGCCGGGCTGGAGCAGGCGGATACCAATCCGTCCTTGGCGTCGGTGCTGGCGGTGGCCGCCGCCCTGGGCGTCGGCCTGGATGAGCTGGTGCGCCCGGATGCGGGTCGCCGCTGGTTCAAGGTGACCCCGCCCGAGCAGGAGGACTACAAGGCGGACGCCGGACGCTTCCGGTCCCGGCTCATCTCACCGATCGCCAGCAAGGGCGTGCAGATCCAGACCGTGACCCTGGCACCGGGCTGCCGCAGTGTCGGCCGGCCGCATCCGGAGGGATCCCAGGAGTTCTTCGCCTGCCTGGCCGGCACCGCCACGATCCAGGTCGCCGAGGACACCGTGGAGGTGGAGACCGGCTCCCTGCTCCAGTTCCCGGGACACCTGCGGCATGTCTACGCGAACCGCGGACCCCTGCCGGTCCAGGCGGTCAGCACCGTGGTGCTGCACCTGCCGTGAGCCACGGGCTTTCAA
>CAMCAC010000250.1 GCA_945872305.1 Candidatus Kuenenia stuttgartensis
GGCAACTCGCTGTCCGACCTGATCGTGTTCGGCAAGCGCGCCGGCGACCACGCCGCCGCCTATGCCAAGCAGCAGCAGGGCCAGTGGTTCCCCGACGAGGCCGAAGTCAAGGCCGCCTGCGACGACGCCCTCCACTTCATCGACGCCCCCAAGGGCGACGAGAACCCCTACGCGGTGCAGCAGAAGCTGCAGAAGATGATGCAGGCGAACGTCGGCATCGTGCGCCTGGAGAACGAGATGCAGGACGCCCTCGCCGGCATCCAGCAGCTCAAGGAGCAGGCCAAGATCGTCAGCGCTCCCGCCAACCGCGAATACAACCCCGGCTGGCACACCTGCCTGGACCTGCGCAGCCTGCTCATCGCCGCCGAGGCGATCACCCTCAGCGCCATCGCGCGCAAGGAGAGCCGTGGCGGCCAGTTCCGCGACGACTTCCCCGACAAGGACCCGGAGTTCGGGAAGGTCAACCATGTGGTGAAGAAGGGCGACGACGGCCGCATGGTCCTCAAGGCCGTGCCGGTGAAGACGTTGACCGACGAGATGAAGGCCGCCATCGAGGAGAACAAGTGACCATGAGCTCCACCGCTGAGAAGCGCACCTTCACGATCTGGCGCGGCGACAAGAACGGCGGCCAGTTCAAGGCCTACACCGCCGAGATCACCACCGGCATGGTGGTCCTCGATGCCGTGCACCAGATCCAGGCCACCCAGGCCCCGGACCTCGCCTGCCGCTGGAACTGCAAGGCCGGCAAATGCGGCTCGTGCTCCGCCGAGATCAACGGCAAGCCGCGCCTGATGTGCATGACCCGGATGGAGACCCTGCCCGAGGGCGACGTCACCATCCAGCCGCTCAAGGCCTTCCCCAGCATCCGCGACCTGGTCACGGACGTGAGCTGGAACTACACGGTCAACAAGCAGATCCAGCCCCTGACCTACGATCCGAAGGAGCTGAACGCCGACGGCACCTTCACGATGTACCAGGAGGAGGTCGACCGGGCCCAGGAATTCCGCAAGTGCATCGAGTGCTTCCTGTGCCAGGACACCTGCCACGTCCTGCGTGAGCACGACCTGCACGCCGAGTTCGCCGGCCCGCGCTTCTTCGTGCGCACCGCCAGCCTGGAGATGCACCCGATGGACACCGCCGACCGCAAGGAGTGGCTGCGGAACAAGGGCAACATCGGCTACTGCAACATCACCAAGTGCTGCACCGAGGTGTGCCCCGAGCACATCCACATCACCGACAACGCGATTATCCCCCTGAAGGAACGCGTCATCGACCGCTACTTCGATCCGGTCGGCCGCGTCTGGGAGTGGGCGCACTCCTGAGCCACGGGCCGGTACCGACCCATGCACACAGGCGGGGGCCCCGGCCCCCGCCTGTGTCGTCTGCAGACGCCGTGGCCGGATTCCGGCCGATTGCACCCGCTGAAACCCCGATAGCGTTCCGCCCCCCGACCCCCCCATGCGCATCTTCGCCGGCAACGGTAATCGTCCCCTCGCGGAGGCGATCGCGTCACACCTCGGCCTCCCTCTGGGAGAGCTGAACTGTGGCCGTTTTCCCGATGGCGAGATCAAGGTGCAGGTCCAGGAAGACGTGCGCGGCAAGGATGTCTTCGTCGTCCAGCCGACCCACAGCAACGACTTCCTGATGGAGCTGCTGGTCATCACCGATGCGCTGCGCCGGGCCTCGGCGGCGCGCATCACCGCGGTGGTGCCGTACTTCGGCTACGCCCGCCAGGACCGCAAGCACGAAGGCCGGGTGCCGATCACCGCCAAGCTGGTCGCCAACCTGATGACCACCGCCGGCGTCCAGCGCCTGCTCACGGTGGATCTGCACGCCCAACAGATCCAGGGCTTCTTCGATGTCCCGGTGGACCATCTGACCGCCCTGCCGGTCCAGTTGGAATACCTGGCGGGGATGCAGCTCCACCGCCCGGTGGCGTGCAGCCCGGACACCGGCTCGATCAAGCTCGCGGAGCGGGTGGGCAAGGCCCTCGGCTACGATCTGGCGATCATCCACAAACGCCGCACCGGCGACAGCCAGACCGAGGTCGGGCATGTCATCGGCGACATGGCGGACCGCGATGTGGTCCTGATCGACGACATGATCACCACCGCCTCGTCGATGACCAACGCGATCCGCACCGCCCGCCAATGCGGCGCCCGCAAGGTCATCCCCCTGTGCACCCACGCGGTGTTCTGTGGTGACGCCTACGAGCGGCTGCACGACGTGCGGCTCGACCAGCTCGTGGTCACCGACACGATCCCGCTGAAGCGGCGCTTCGCGGATCTGCCGATCACCCCCCTGCCGATGGCGGGCCTGCTCGGCAACGCCATCCAGCGCATCCATACCAACCAGTCGGTGTCCTCATTGTTCGCCGACCTGAAAACCCGCCCGGCCAAGACCGGGTCGGCGCCCTGAACCGGAGTTCCCATGTCCGCCACCGCCTACGCCCTGTCCACCCGCGCCACCACCGGCACCAGCGCTGCCCAGAAGCTGCGCTCCGCCGGCAAGGTTCCGGTCACCATCACCCGCAAGGGCAAGGACAGCCTGCACGCCGCCATTGATGTCGCGCAGGCGGAGCACCTGGTGGCGAACGTCATCCACCTGTGCGAGGTCGACCTCGACAGCGCCCGCCTCTCCACCCTCAAGGGAGCGGTCCAGCGCCACTGCCTGAGCGGCCAGCTCCAGCACATCGATCTGCTCGCCGTCGACGCCGGCAGCGAGGTCAAGGTGGAAGTCGCGATCGTCGCCGAGATGGCCACCGCCCCGGGCGTGAAGGCCGGCGGCATCGGCGAGTGGCGCCACCGCTCGATCCCGGTCCGCTGCCCCGCCAACGCGATCCCGGCCCACATCACCGCCGACCTGACCAACCTGGCGATCCAGCAGACCCTGACCGCCTCGCAGCTCCCCCTGCCCGCCGGCGTCAAGCTGGCCTGCAAGGCGGACTACCCGGTCATCACCGTGGTCATCCCGCGCGCCATGAAGACCGCCGAAGCCGCCGCCACCCCGGCCGCCGGCGCTACCCCTGCCGCCGCCCCGGCCGCCAAGGCCGGCGATGCCAAGGCCGCAGCTCCGGCCGGCAAGGCCGCTGCGCCCGCCGCCAAGGCCGCGGCCCCCGCCGCCAAGCCCGCCGCGAAGAAGTGATCCGGACAGCAGCCTGATCGCACGCAGCCCCGCGGCCTAGCCGCGGGGCTGCGTCGTTGTGCGGGCTGGCATCGGCTGCCGCGAAGACCACGGTTCCGGATGTGCACCCCATCCCGTCCCGTCCTGGCACTGCGGTGGTGGATCTGGGTGGCTTTACCATCGCCACCTGGACGGCACCGGCGCAGCGGGCGGAATCCTTCCTGCCCGCCCGCCTGGCCCTGCGACTCACGACGGATCCCGATGCACAGGCCCTGGTCAGCGCCGTGGCATTCCGCGACCGCCATCTGCGGCCGGCCTGGTGGCCGGGCCGCCGGGGCCTCTCCTGCTGGCAGGTGAACTACCGGATCTACGCCGTCGACCGGGCCACGGGCGCCGACGTGGTGTGGTTCCTGGCCACCGCCATCGGCAGCCGCTGGGGCTGGATCCCGCGGCTGGCCTGGGGCATGCCCTGGCACCCCGTCCCGTGCACCGGTTCCATCACCGCCGACGCCATCGAGCTGCACAG
>CAMCAC010000251.1 GCA_945872305.1 Candidatus Kuenenia stuttgartensis
GATCGCTGTCCGCACTGGTGAGCTGGACGGTGTCTTCGATGCGGACCGAGAGAGGATCCTCGCCGGCGAGCCCGGCGGCGGTGGCCGGCACCGCAACGGCGATGCGCTGCCAACCAGCGGAGAGGGCGATGTTTCCCAGGTCCGCAATCGGTCGGCGCTTGGCCCAGAGGGACACAGCCACGGCTTTGCGGGCTGAACGGTTGGGGGCCAGGGTGACCAGGACGCCGGTGGCTCCGGCGGGAAGCGGCAGGTCGATGCCGGCTCGGGGCCGACCGGGGAGATTCATGCGCACCGGCAGCACCGTGCGTAATTCAGCCGGCCATGGTGACGGAACGACCGTGCGCGGGCGGCCGGCGGCCAGCGCGGATGGCACCCCGGCACCCGGGGCATCATCAAGGATGTCGATCAACCGGGTCCGGGTCCCTTCGTCGGCCGCCGAGGCCGGTGCCGGCCCGGGATCCACCGGCCGTACCGTCCGCTGGCCCGGCGCCGGTTGGTCTGCGTCCGCCAAATAGATTTCCCGGATGATCCAGCCATCGTTTGCACTGACGATCGTCATCCGCACCGGACCCGCCGGCAAGACCAGGTCACCAGCCAGACGGCCCCAGCCCATGCCCAGGCTGCGCGCCTGGACGGCGAGTTGGCGGTCGCCGATGGTGACCCGCAACTCGGCGTTGGCCTGTGGATGACCACCGTCGAACCATAGCTGGTAGGTGCCGGACGGAACCGGTCCGAGTTCCGTGCGGACCGTGCCCGCCCGCTCCACCGGCGCGGAGAACCGCGGCGACTCGACCCGCTGGACGAACGGGGCGCGTGGGGTGTCGGCGGGCGGTGGCGTGGGCTTCTGGACCGGAGCGGGATCCGGGCGGACGATCTCGGCGGGCGGGAAGTCGGGATCCGCAGCGCCGGCGCCGGCGACCAGGATGCCGCGGACCGTCCACTGGGCGTCCGCCTCCAGGCGCAGGGTGTGCTCGCCGGGATCAAGGCGGAACGCCCCGTCCGCCGCCTTCCAATTGGGAATCGGCCCCTGGCGCAGGTACAGGTGCTGCCCGCCCAGGCGCAGGACCATCGGTTCGTTCCCGGCGGTCCGCCGGGCGTGCACCCACACCCGGTAGCGGCCACCGGCCAAGGTCCCGAGGGGGATCTCGGCGGGGGCCGGGAAGGCCACCGTCGGAAGCGGACGGTCCGCGGGGAATCGCAGACGCTCGGGGCCGTCCGGGATCTCGACCGGCGTCGGCACCGGTGGCGTCGGGGGCGGGGTGGGGGGCGGATTCGGATTCGCCGTGACCGGGGTCGCATCCGGCCGGCGGCTGGTCCGCTCCTGGAGGCGTTCCTGAAGCGATATGGCCCGTTCCCGCTGGCTGGCGAGCGCCGGGTGGACGAGGACCCCGGTGGTCAGTTCACGCAGGAAGCGCTCTGCCCGGGTCCGGTCGCCATGGTCGCGTTCCAGTTCCTTTGCGGCCTCGCCGAGCATGTATTCGGCATCTTTCCGCACGAGGCCGAGCAGCCGCTCCATCTCCGCCGGGGGGCAGGCGGGATCCTGCATGGCGGCGGCAAACTGCTGGAAATTGTTCCCCTGATACAGGGTTCTTGGCGTGTCGTCGATGGAAGATGCCGTGGACGGGGCGCGGCCACCACCGCCCAGCGCCAGAAAGGCGATGCCCGCACCGACGATGAGGGTGCCGCCGACCACCGCAGCGATGGCGGCCGTGCGCCGGGAGCGCTGGGTGGTGCGCGCCCGTTCGATGGCCGCCTTGAGCAGTTCCGGCCGCGGCAGCGGCGGGGCCTTGAACGGCTCGCCGGCGCGCACCGTGCGCCGGTGGTTGGCGATGCCGCCGGCGGTGGTGAACGAGTAGAGCTTGAGCTTGGGCAGCCGGGGCAGGCGGACGGCGTAGGTGATCGAGCCGACGCCCTTGAGGGCGGCGAGCTGGGCGGTGCCGCCGCCTTCGCTCATCGCGTCGATGCAGCCGGCGCAGACGAACCCCGTGGGGACCTTCACCCCGAAACCGGCGGCGAGGTCCTTGTCGGAGATGTCGACCGAGCAACGGCAGCAGGTCGCGGGCATGGTTACAGGGTGTGGAGGTGGAATCCGCCGTCCACGTTCAGCACCTCGCCGGTCGAGAACGGGAGGTCCCCGCGGGCGATGGCCTGCACGGCCCGGGCGATGTCGTCGGGCTCGCCCCAGCGCCGGATCGGGGTCAGCCCGTCGGCGATCAGGGCATCGTACTTGGCCTTCACCGGTCCGGTCATGTCGGTGGCGATCACCCCGGGGCGGATCTCGTAGACGCGGATGCCGTGGTCGGCGAGACGGGCGGCGTACACCTTGGTCAGCATCGCCAGGCCGGCCTTGGCCACGCAGTAGTCGCCGCGGTTGACGCTCGCGGTGTAGGCGCTGATCGAGCTGATGGTCACGATCTGGCCGCGGGAGCCGCCGTCGGCCTCCTGGGCGACCATGTGCTTGGCCACCAGCTGGGTGAGGAAGTACGGTCCCTTCAGGTTCACCGCGATCAGGCGGTCGAAGGACTCCTCGCCGGCGTCGAGGATGTCGGCGCGCACGGTCGGGGCGATGCCGGCGTTGTTGACCAGGAGGTCGATGCGGCCGCCACCCAGGCGGGCGGTCTCGGCCACCAGGCGGGCACGGTCCGCGGCCACCGAGACATCCCCCTGGACCGCCTCGGCCCGGCCGCCGGCGGCGGCGACCAGGGCGCAGCATTCGTCGGCGGCGGCCCGGTTGCCGGCGTAGTTGACGGCGACGGTCCAGCCGAGGCGGCCGAGACCGATGGCGATGCCGCGGCCGATGCCGCGGGAGGATCCGGTGACGAGGGCGGTGGGCATGTGTCCAGCATCCCCCCGATGCCGGGGTGGCAAGCCGGGAGGGGTGGGCGGCCGTGAGGCATCCGACCCGGCGCCGGAGGTGCGCTTGCCGAGGGGGCCCCGCCACCCACCCTGGGGCTCCGATGGAGATCCTGACCGAACCTGACGGCACCCTGCGTCTGCTCCTGCCGCCACGTCCCCAGGACCGGACGGATGGGGTCATCGCCATCCTCCTGGGCCTGCTGGGCCTCGGAGTCTCTGCGGTCGCAGCCGTGTTCCTGATCGGGTTCTTCGCCCCCACGCCCTGGGTCTTCCAGCTCTTCGCGCTCCCGCTCGCCGTGGCCGGTCTGGTCATGGCCCTCCGAGCGACGCTGCTGGCCGTGGGCGGAGCGGCGATGCTGGCTGGGCGCTCCCGCGCCGAGGTGCGGATCGGCGCCTATCGGATCCGGTTCCTGGAGCGGGCCTGGGGACTGCCGATCCGGAGCACCGCCATCCGTCGCCAGGCCGTCGCCGGGGTCGATATCAGGACGATGCCGGGCGTGGACACCCCCATGCTCCTGATCACCCGGCACCGCGCCGAGTCGAAGCGCGTGCTGCCCGGTTATCCCGAGGCCGTGCTCCAGCCGGTCGCCGACCGGCTGCGCCCCCCGCCGGCGCTCGAGCTCGCGGATGGGCCGTCGCCGGTCGAGGAGCCGCCCAGTGACCGGCCGTGGCCCCTGCTGGTCTTCGCGGTGCTGTGGACGGGGTTCTCCCTGGTCATGCAGATCCT
>CAMCAC010000252.1 GCA_945872305.1 Candidatus Kuenenia stuttgartensis
GCCCCCGCCGCCCCGAAGGCGGACGTGAAGTACCGGATCACCCCCGTCGCCGCCCGCGCCGCCGCCGCCCTCAAGGTGGACCTCGCCAAGGTGAAGGGCAGCGGCCCAGACGGCCGCATCGTCCTGCGCGATGTAGAAGCCGCCGCCAAGGCCGGCACCGCCGCCATCGGCGCCGGCGCCCCGGCCAAGGCCGAGAAGCCCAAGCTCAAGGTCCTGCGCGCCGACGCCGCCGGCCAGTCGGTGCCCATGTCGCCGATGCGCCAGATCATCGCCAAGCGCCTGGTCGAGGCCAAGAGCCAGATCCCGCACTTCTATGTCACCGAAGTGGTCGACGCGGGAGCCCTCGCCGCCCTGCGCGAGCAGCTCAACCTGCTCGACGGGGTGAAGGTCACGGTCAACGACCTCATCGTGCGCGCCAGCGCCCTCGCCCTGCGCGCCCACCCGAAGATGAACGCCACCTACCACGGCGCGTCCATCCAGCAGCACGACCAGGTGGACATCAGCGTCGCGGTGGCCATCCCCGACGGCCTGATCACCCCGATCGTCAAGGGCGCCCACGCCAAGAGCGTGCGCCAGATCGGCGACGAGGTCCGCGCCCTCGCCAAGAAGGCGGTGGACGGGAAGCTGAAGCCCGAGGAGTTCCAAGGCGGCACCTTCACCATCTCGAACCTCGGCATGTTCGGGGTCAGCGAGTTCCAGGCGATCATCAACCCGCCCCAGGTCGCCATCCTCGCGGTGGCCGGCATCAAGGACGAGCCCGTCGTCCGTGGCGGCCAGGTCGTGCCCGGCAAGACCATGCGCCTGACCGTGAGCGGCGACCACCGCGCCTGCGACGGCGCCGACGCCGCCGCCTTCCTGGGCACCCTGCGCCAGCTCCTGGAAAACCCGGCGACCCTGCTGGTGTGATGCCATGAGCACGACCGCACCCTGGATGGCCCGCATCCGCCACGATCCCGCCATCATGGCCGGCAAAGCGGTGGTCTCCGGCACCCGGGTGCCGGTCGCCACCGTCCTGCGCCGGCTTGCCGCCGGCGCCACCCGGAGCGATGTCCTGGCCGACTGGCCCCAGCTCTGCGACCAGGACATCGACGCCTGCCTGCTCTATGCGGCCACCGAGATCGACCATGTGGTCGAGGTCGCGTGACCGCATTCCTGGTCGATGAATGCCTGGGCATGCGGTTCGCCGAGCATCTTCGCGCCCGCGGCCTCGATGCGGTCGCCGTCGGCGAACCTGGCGCACCAGGATTCGGCTCCGCTGACCACGCCGTCCTCGCCGCAACCGTCCAGATGGGCCGGGTGCTCATCACCTCGGACAACGATTTCGGGGACTTGGTCGTGCGATCTGGCCAGTCGCACCAGGGCGTCCTGCTCCTGCGGGCCGATACCGAGACCGGGAGTGCATACACCGCGCTTGCCGACCGGGTCATCGACCATCAGCCGCCCCTGACCTTGGCGGGCCGATTCACGGTCGCCACCGATCACCGCATCCGTCAACGCATTCCTTGAGGTTCCCCATGTCCGACTTCGAAGTCCTCGTCATCGGCGCCGGTCCCGGCGGCTATGTGGCCGCGATCAAGGCGGCCCAGCACGGCAAGAAGGTCGCCGTGGTCGAGAAGGAGCACCTGGGCGGCGTGTGCCTGAACTGGGGCTGCATCCCCACCAAGGCCCTGCTCAAGAGCGCCGAGATCCTCGACGCCGCCCGCCACGCCAAGGACTACGGCCTGGTGGTTCCCGAGGCCAAGCCGGATGTGGCCGCGGTGATGAAGCGCAGCCGCGATGTCGCCGGCAGCATGAGCAAGGGCATCGATTTCCTGCTCAAGAAGAACAAGGTCACGGTGCTCAGCGGCACCGCCGCGTTCACCGGCCCCAAGACCGTGGCGATCACCAAGGCGGATGGTTCGACCCAGACCGTCAGCGGCGACGCGGTCATCATCGCCACCGGCCACCAGCCGCGCTCTTTCCCGCACCTGCCCGTCGACGGCGAGCAGGTCGTGAACTACCGCCACCTCCTCGCCCGGACCAGCGCCCCGGCCTCGCTGCTGTGCATCGGCGCCGGCGCCATCGGCATGGAGTTCGGCTACTTCTTCAACGCCATGGGCACCAAGGTCACCGTGGTCGAGGCCCTGGACCAGGTTCTTCCCCTGGAAGACAGCGAGATCAGCCAGTTCGTCGCCCGTTCGTTCACCAAGGGTGGCATCGATGTGCGCACCGCCACCAAGGTCGTGAAGCTGGAGCGCAAGCCCGGCTCCGTCGCCGTCCACCTGGAGAAGGACGGCAAGGCCGAGGTGGTCGAGGTCGAGACCGTCCTGGTCGCCGTGGGTTTCCTGGCCAACACCGCCAACCTCGGCCTGGACAAGGCCGGCGTCCAGCTCGACGAGCGCGGCTTCGTGAAGGTGGATGCCAACCAGGCCACCACCGCCACCGGCGTGTACGCCATCGGCGACGTGGCCGGCAAGCAGCTCCTCGCCCACAAGGCGAGCTTTGAGGGCGAGGCCGCCGTCGGCCACATCTGCGGCCACCCCCAGCCCGTGGACTACGCCCAGATCCCCGGCTGCACCTACTGCCAGCCCCAGGTCGCGAGCCTGGGCCTGACCGAGAAGAAGGCCAAGGACCGCGGCCGCCCCTACAAGGTCGGCAAGTTCCAGTTCATGGCCTCGGGCAAGGCCAAGGCCATCGGCCACCCCGAAGGCTTCGTGAAGCTCATCTTCGACGCCGAGCACATGCAGCTCATCGGCGCCCACATGACCGGCTACGACGCCACCGAGCTCCTCGGCGAACTCAGCGTCGCCATGAAACTCGAAGCCACCGCCACCGAGCTCATGCTCACCGTCCACGCCCACCCGACCCTGCACGAAGCGGTCATGGAAGCCGCCGCCGACGCCCTCGGCTGCTGCGTCCACCAGTAAGCGGGGGATGGGGGCCCGACGCCTGCGGCGGGCTCACAGGAAGGAGGGGGAGGGCCGCGGAGATGTCTGCCGCCGGCCTGAACCCTGCCTCTTGAGGGGTGCCGCTGTTCTCGTCGATGTCACCTTCCCCGCTGCGCGGGGATACGGCCGAGGCCAAACCGATCGCAGCCGTCCGTGAAACAACGCACCCCGGTGGGCATGGCCCACCGGGGTGCTCTGTCAGCCGTGCTGGGCGGGGTCAGTAGACCGCGCCGGCGATCGGCTTCTCATCGTCCTTCAGGTCGGTGATCATCGACTCGACGGTCAGCATGAGGCCGGCGACCGAGGCCGCGTTCTGGAGGGCGACGCGGGTCACCTTGGCGGGGTCGACGACGCCGGCCTTGACCAGGTCCTCGTACTCGCCGGTGCGGGCGTTGTAGCCGTAGTTGCCCTTGTTCGACAGGATCTCGGCGACGATGACGGCGCCGTTCTGGCCGGCATTGGCGACGATCTGCTTGGCGGGCGCTTCGACCGCGCGCAGGATGATCTCGGCGCCGAGCTTCTGGTCGCCTTCCAGGCCCTTGGCGGCCTCTTCGATCGCCTTCTTGGCGCGCAGCAGCGCGACGCCGCCGCCGGGGACGATGCCCTCTTCGACGGCTGCGCGGGTCGCGTGCAGGGCGTCTTCGAT
>CAMCAC010000253.1 GCA_945872305.1 Candidatus Kuenenia stuttgartensis
TTACGCGCCTGGCTTATTGTTTGTTTGTATTGTTTGTTTGTTTGTGGCTTATTGTTTCGTCATCTCGCTCGGGTCGCAGGGCAACACCCACTGGAAATGGCCCTCCCCGCAGAAGAATTACCAGTGCGGGTTCTGCTGCCTGGTTGATATCAGCGCTTCATTGCTGAGATCGAACAGATGCTTGCGGATGTCAGCCCGATCATCGCCGCAGCGGGACCGACGGGCGCCCATTCGCGTCATGGCGCCAGGACCGGAATTACCTGTCTGGCCTGTATGTGCTTCCTACGGCCCCGCCTGGCAGGAGATCGCCTACCAGTTCGGCACCCATGTCTTCGACGACGCGACCAAGCCGTTCACCCGCCGGCTGCGGGTGAAGAAGGAGCGCCCGGGGCCGGCCGCGCGGCGCTGCTGGCGCCGGTCGTCGCGGCGCGATGGTGCCGCCCATGGCCATCGGATGTCTCGTCACCGTCCCCGAACTCCAGGCGGACGGCCTCGCCCGGCTGATCGCGGAGCGCGGCGGCTTCAAGGTCATCCGCTTCCTCGCCACCGGCGCCGAGATGACCCAGGAGGAGCGCCTGGTCCTGCGCTACGCCCTGATGCCGGGCACCCGGGTCACGGCCCGCATCGGCGAGACGGACATCCGCGGCGCGATCACCGCCCGGCCGCCGGCCAAGGACGCTGCCACCGGCCTGCTGGTCTACGGGCTGGCGGTGGATGGCGGCGAGCAGCCGGTGCGCGAGGACGCCATCACCGCCCTGGCCCCGGTGGACGATGCGTTGGAGCGGCTGGCGACGGTGCAGTTCAACGATCTGCGCCCGCCGGTGGTGAAGGGCAGCGTGCGGCCGAGCAGCCAGGTCGGCCCGGAACCCTGGGCGGCCCAGACCGCCGGCGCCCGGGAGGCCCTGCTCGCCTGGCGCGACGCCGCCTGGGCCGGCACCGGCGGGGTGGTCGGCCTGGCCGCCGCCCGGGTCGTGCCCCTGCCGCACCAGCTCCTGGTCGCCCGCCGCTGCCTAGCGGACCGCCAGGTGCGCTTCCTGCTCGCCGACGAGGTGGGCCTGGGCAAGACCATCGAGGCGGGCCTGGTCATCCAGTCCCTGCTCGCCATCAAGCCGGACCTGCGGGTGCTCGTCATCACCCCCGGGGCCCTGATGTCCCAATGGTTCCTCGAACTCCATGTGCGCTTCGGCGGCCGGCCGTGGCTGATGGTCGACCGCGAGCGGCTGCAGACCCTGGGTGGCAATCCCTGGGCGGACCGGCCGTTCGTCATCGCCTCGGCCCTGGCGGTCGAGGAGCTGGAGGGCAAGGAATCGATGCGCCTCGCCACCTCCCAGTGGGATGTGGTGGTGGTGGACGAATGCCACCGCATGCAGCCCGGCGGCGCCCTGTGGCAGCGGGTGGCGGTGCTCAGCCGCCGCGCCCCGCATGTGCTGCTGCTCTCCGCGACCCCGGCCCGCCAGCACGCCGACGCCTATCTCGCGCTGCTCGCCCTGCTCCAGCCCGCCGCCTGGGGGCTGAAGGACCTGCCGGCGTTCAAGGCCCGGCTGGCGGCTCAGGCGCCGATCGCCGACCTGCTCGCCCGCACCGCCGCCGGGGCGGAGCCGCCCGCCGCCCTGGCCGCCGCCTGGACCGCCCTGCTCCCCGACGATCCGGCGGTGGCCCGGCTCGCCGCCGGACTCGCCGCGGATCCCAAGCCGCTCCTCGACCATGTGCGGGAGCTGCACCAGCTCGACCGCCGCCTGATCCGCAACCGCCGCCAGGTGCTGCGCCGGCTCGCCGCCGCCAGCGGGGTGCAGGACTTCCCGCCCACCAGCCGCAGCCACGAGCGCATCGCCGCGAAACCGGATGCGGCGGAGCGGGCGGTGCGCGCCGCCCACGCCGCCTACCGCGCAGCCCTGGTCGGCGCGGTGCCGGCGCCGGTGCCGCCGCGGCTCGCCCACTGGCTGATCCAGGTCGAGCAGGCGGTAGCCGCGCACCCGGTGGTGCTCGAACGCATGCTCGCCCTGCGCGATGCGGTGCGCGCGGACCCCGCCGCCGCCGGAGACTACCGCCGGCGGGCCAAGGCCGGCGAGGGCCGGGCCCAGGTCCTGCGCGCGGACCTCTCCGAGAGCGAGGTGAACACCCACATCGCCATCAGCGCCGCCTGCCACGCGGATCTGGCGGCCGAGGCGGCACCCCTGGCGGCCCTGCGCGACGCCGCCGCCGCCTGGCGCAAGGCCGCCAGCAAGGGCACCGCCCGGCTCAAGGCCCTGGTCGCCCGGCTCGAAGCCTTCTGGACCGACCATCCCCAGGAAAAGGTGCTGGTCTTCACCAGCCACGCCCTGGCCATCGAGCCCCTGGCGGAGCATCTGCGCAAGACCTTTGGCGCGGGAGCGGTGGAGACCTTCGGCGCCCACCAGGACACCCTGGAGCGCGAGGCGAGCGCCCGCCGCTTCGCCGACGACGACCGCTGCCCCCTGCTCGTCTGCGATCCCCTCGGCGGCGAGGGGCGCAACTTCCAGTTCGTGAGCGTGGTCGTCCACCACGACCTGCCGTGGTCCCTGGCGGCGGTGGAGCAGCGCATCGGCCGGGTCGACCGCCTGGGCCGGGACGGCGACATCCCGAGCTGGGTGCTCGTGCCCGCCGACCCGGACGCGGTGGACGGCGCCTGGGCCGAGGTCCTCGACGGCGCGGTGGGCGTGTTCACCGCCTCGTCGTCGGGCCTGGAATTCATCAGCGATGCGGTCGAGTCGCAGGCGCTGGATGCGGCCCTGGCCGGGGGCGGCGCCGCCCTGCGCGCCGCGCTCCCCGCCCTGAAGGCCCTGGTCGACGGCGAACGGACCGCCCGGGACCGGGCCGAGGACGAGGGATTCCACGCGGATGCCGCCGCCTACGCCGCCGCCGGCCGGATCGCCGCCGCGGTCGCCGCCCAGGAGGCCCCCGCCGGCGCCGTGGCCCGCTGGGGCCGCGGCCGGGGCGGCGACGCCACGCGCGACGAGGAGCGCCGCTGCTGGAAGCTGCGCGAGCGCACCGGCCAGGAGCCGGTCGAGGGCGTCTTCGACCGCGACGCCGCCCTGCGCACCCCCGCCCTCGCCTTCCTCGGCATCGGCCACGACCTGATCGACCGCCTGGTGGCGGACGCCGCCGGGGCCCGCTGGGCCGCCGCCTGCGCCTGGCGCCGGCCGGGTCCCGAGGACACCGCCCGCTGGACCGGCGTGCGCGCGGTGGCGGTGCTGCTCCCGGACCTGGCGCCGATCGCCGCCGCGGGCCTGCGCCTGGATGTGCTGCGCCGGCTGTTCCTGGCCGCCCCGCCGGTGCGCCGGCTGATCTGCGCTGGCAGCAGCCCGGCGGCGGTGGTCGAGGATCCCGATCTCCTCGCCCGCCTGACCCCGGCGTTCTCCGCCAAGGCCGGGGACATCGCCCTGAGCGCCGGGGTCAACCGCGACGCCTGGGCCAAGCCCTGGCTCGGCGGCCAGCCGGCCAAGGTCACCGGCTGGCAGGACGGTGTGCGCGCCGCCGGCGCCGCGATCCGCGCCCGCCTGGACCGGGACCTC
>CAMCAC010000254.1 GCA_945872305.1 Candidatus Kuenenia stuttgartensis
CCCGGGCCTGGTCCCCCGCGGCCCGTTGCTCATCCGATCACGGGGCGGTCGGTCACCACCGAGCCGTCCGGATCGACCCGGTGGGAAAAGCAGGACCGGCGATGCTGGTGGCAGGCGGCGCCATCCTGCTCGACCCGGTAGAGCACGCAGTCGCCATCGCAGTCCAGGCGGATCTCGCGCACGGTCTGGACATGGCCGCTGGTGTCGCCTTTCACCCACAGCCCGCCCCGGCTGCGGCTGTGGTAGGCCCCCCGGCCGGTGCGCAGGGTGTGGGCCAGGGCTTCGCGGTCCGCCCAGGCGAACATCAGCACCTCGCCGCTGAGGGCATCCTGGCAGATCACCGGCACCAGCCCCTGCGCATCGAAGCGGACCAGGGCCAGCCATTCATCCGGAGTGCCGGCGGGGACGATGTCGGCGGGCATGGGAGCCTCAGGTCTTCATCACGGAGAGCGGCTGCTGCCAGGCGGTCTTGAGGCTGGCCAGGTCCGCCCGCAGCGACTCGGGGCCGGCCCGCAGGGCGAGCACCGGCTCGGCGGTGACCGTGCCCAGCACCGCGTGGGGGACGCCGGCCAGGATGGCCTGCACGGTGGCCAGACGGGCGGGATCCACGGTCAGGACGATGCGGCTCTGGCTCTCGGAGTAGAGCAGCATGTCCATGCGATCGAGGTCCAGGGCCGGGCATTTGCCCAGGTCCAGGTCCATGCCCAGTCCGCCGGCGAAGGCCATCTCCGCCAGGGTCACGCCCAGGCCGCCTTCGGAACAGTCGTGGGCGGCGGTGACCGCGCCGGTGGCGATGGCGGCGGCGCAGGCCCGCAGGGTGGGCAGGGACAGGAACCGGCTCACCCGCGGGGTGATGCCGCCGGCGGTGCCGGTCATGGCGAAGTACTCGCTGTTGCCCAGCTCGTTCTTGGTCATGCCGACCACGACCACCGCGTCGCCGGCCTTCTTCACATCCATGGTGATCGACCGGCGCACGTCCGGGACGACGGTCAGGGCGGTGATGAGCAGGGTGTGGGGGATCTTGATCGTCCGCCCGGCGACCACGAACTCGTTGCTCAGGCTGTCCTTGCCCGAGACGAACGGCGTGCCGTAGTACAGGGCGAAATCCTTGCACGCCTGGCAGGCGCGGACCAGGTGGCCGAACACCTCGGGGTCCGTGCACTTGGCCCAGGAGAAATTGTCGAGGATCGCGACCCGCTCGATGGGGGCGCCGACGCAGACGATGTTGCGCAGGGCCTCCTCGATGCCCGCCGCCGCGGACCAGTAGGCGTCGTGGTCCGAGTAGTTGGTGTTCAGGCCGCAGCCGATGGCGATGCCGCGGTCGGAACCGGGGATCGGCGCCACCACCGCCGCGTCCGACGGTCCGTCGTGGGCGGCGCCCACCAGCGGCTTGACGATGGAGCCCGCCTGGACCTCGTGGTCGTACTGGCGGATGACCCATTCCTTGCTGGCGATGTTGAAGCGGCCGAGCATGGCGCGCAGGGTCGCCGCCTGGTCCGCGGGCTTGGGCGGCAGGGCCGCGGCCTCGGTCTTGGCGGCGAACTTTGCCGGCCGGCGCAGGCGGGGCACGCCGTCGTGCAGGAACGCCATGTCCATGTCGGCGATGACCTGGCCATGCCAGCGCAGGACCAGCCGGTGGTCGCCGGTGATCACGCCGATGGCCACCGCTTCGACATTCTCCGCGGCGCAGATGCGGATGACCTCGGCCACCCGGTCCTGGGGCACGGTGGCGACCATGCGCTCCTGGCTCTCGCTGATCCAGATCTCGGTGGGGCTCAGGCCCGCGTACTTGAGCGGCACCGTGTCGAGGTCGACCCGGGCGCCCAGCTCGGCGCCGATCTCGCCGCAGGCGGACGACAGCCCGCCGGCGCCGCAGTCGGTGAGGGCGCTGAAGCAGCCGGCGTCGCGGCAGGCCAGCACCACGTCCATGGTCATCTTCTCTTCGATGGCGTTGCCGATCTGCACGGCGCCGCTGCTCACCACTTCGGACTTGTCGTGCAGCTCCGCCGAACTGAAGGTCGCGCCGTGGATGCCGTCGCGGCCGGTGCGGCCGCCGATCACCACCAGGGCGTCGCCGACCCGGGCGCCCTTCTCCACATGCTTGCGCTCGATCAGGCCGATGGTGCCGCAGAACACCAGGGGATTGCCGACGAAGCGCTCGTCGAAGCGGATGGCGCCGTTCACCGTGGGGATGCCCATCCGGTTGCCGTAGTCGCGCACGCCGCTGACCACGCCCTTCATCAGGCGGCGCGGGTGGATGCAGCCCTGGGGCACCGCCGCCGGGTCGAGGTCGATGGGCGCGAAGCAGAACACATCGGTGTTGGCGATGGGCTTGGCGCCGATGCCGGTGCCGATGATGTCGCGGATCACGCCGCCCAGGCCGGTGTTGGCGCCGCCGTAGGGCTCGATCGCCGACGGCCGGTTGTGGGTCTCGACCTTGATGCACACGCCCAGGTCGCCGTCGAACTCGATGACGCCGCTGTTGTCCTTGAACACCGACCAGCACCAGGACGGGTTCAACTCCGCGGTGGCCTTGGCGATGGTCTGCTTGAGCAGGTTGTCGATGAGCACGCGGCCCTCGGGGCCCTCGTAGTCCACCAGACCCTTCAGGGTCTTGTGCACGCAGTGCTCGGACCAGGTCTGGGCGATGGTCTCCAGCTCGGTCAGGGTCGGGGCCCGGCCCTGGGCCGCGTAGTGGGCCTGGATGCCCTTCATCTCGTCCAGGGTCAGGCTCAGGCAGCCGTCGCTGCTGATCTTCAGCAGGGCCTTGTCATCGAGCCCGGCGAGGGGGATCTCCTCGCGGATGGCGCCACTGTGGCCGCCGGGGGCCTTCAGTCGCACCGGCTCGGCGGGGTCGATGGCGACCTCCTCGATGGCCTGGTTGGCGAGGTTCTTCCAGGCCAGGGTCTGGCAGTCGGCATCGCTGGCGCCGGCGACCTCGACCCGCAGGCCGACCCGGACCAGCTCCAGGCGTACGCCCAGGTCCTTGGCGCCCTTGATCACCGACGCCTCGACCGGGTCCATGACGCCGGTGCGGCGCTGGACCTCGACCACCCGTCGGCCCTGGGACGCCGGGGCGGTCAGGGACCAGCGCTCGGTCACCGGATCCGCCAGGAACCCCGCCAGCCGTTCCGCCTGGGCGGCACTCACCTCGCCCCGCAGCAGGTAGTAGCGGCTGCGCCGCAGATCGTGCAGGTGGCCCAGCCCGAGCAGGCGGGCTTCGGCGGCCAGATGGTGGTCCGGGCCAGGGGTGGCGGGCACGACATCGATGCGGACGGTGGCGGACATGGGGCGGGGACCGTACCGGGCCGCCCGGCGGGGCAAACGGGGGCGGGCCGCCGCGCCGGGCAGCCATTGGCAGGGCTGGAAATCGGAGGTACGCCTCTCCTACCATGCCCGACCCGTTCAAAGCCTACGACATCCGCGGCCTCTACCCCCAGGAGCTCAACGAGGGGCTGGCCTACGCCACCGGCAATGCCACCGCCCAGCATCTCGGGCTGGCGGGCAAGCGGTT
>CAMCAC010000255.1 GCA_945872305.1 Candidatus Kuenenia stuttgartensis
GGCGCGCCTCCGCTGCGGCGGTGGCCGCCCGGCGCGGCGAGCTGGCCGGCCGGCTCGCGATCCTCGACAGCGCCACCGCCGCCATCGGCGCCCGGGCCCAGGACGCCCTGGCCGCGGATCTCGACGCCTACCGTCGCATCGCCGGCGGCGAGGGTGCCGAGGTCCAGCGTTGGGACCTTGCCCTGGCCGGTGCCCGGGGCGCCGTGGCGGGACTGCGTACCAGCCTGGCCCGGCTCGACGCCGCCGGCGGGGTGGACCTCGCCGCCGCCGAGGCCCTCGCCCCGGACCTGGAGCGCCTGCGCGCCCTGGTCGAGGCGGACGACCCGGACCTCAAGCGCTGGACCGGCCTGATCGCCGACGCGCGCTCCCGGGTCGCCGCCCTGCGCGCCCAGCTCGCCCGCCTGGACCGGCCAGAGCCGACCACGGTGGTCGAGCAGGACGGCCTTGCGCCGGTGCTCATCGATCACGGCCGTCTGGCCGGCACCGCCGGCGCCGAGCACCAGGGCTGGAGCCGCCGTCTCGCCCAGGACCGTGCCCTGCTCGCCGCCCGCCGGGCGGAGTTCGCCCGCTTCGACGATGCCCGCCCGTTCACTGCCGCTGAGGTCGGCTCCCTGGGTCGCACGGTCGATGACCTCGACCGGATGCAGGCGATCACCGCGGTCCAGGTCCAGGTCGCCCGCCAGCGCCTGGAATCCTCGAAGGCCGCCATCGAGAGCCTGCGCGCCCGCATCCAGGCCCGGGAGGGCGCCGACGGCTTCCGGCTCGACAAGGAGCTCGGCGACGCCATCCGCACCTTCGTGGCCCTGGCGGGCGACGGCGATGCGGATGCCAAGCGCTGGCGCGCCAAGGCGGCGGAATTCTTCCGCCTGCGCGAGATGCTCGCGCCCCTGGACCAGGTCGCCCCGGTGCCCGACCGGGCCGAGGTCCTGGTCGGCGAATACCAGGCCCTGGTCGGCGAGGACGAGGATGTCCGCCGCTGGCGGGACCGCATCGCCACGGTGCGCGAGCTGCGCACCGTCCTGGCCCCGGTGGACCGGGTCGCGCCGCTCCCCGCCGGCGCCGCCACCGCCGCGGCCCGCCTGCTGTCCCTGGTCGGCGACGTCGACATCGACGCCCGCCGCTGGGATGCCCGCATCCGCCGGGTCGAGACGCTGACCGCCGGCCTCGACGCCGCCCTCGTCCGGCCGGTGGCCTGGGTCCTGCCCCCGGCGGAGCTGGCCCAAGCTGGCCGTGCCGCCCGGGAACTGGAATCCCTGGTCGGCCGCGACGACGAGCAGGTCGACGGCCTGCTCCTGCGCACCGCCCTCCTCGAAGGACCCGCGGCGCCGCCCTGGGCGGCGGAATTCGGCCGCGACGGCTTCGGCCTCTACGCCACCGCCCTGGTCAGCGGCCAGCGCCTGCGTTTCCGCTATGTGCCCGCCGGTCCGGTGACCGTGGGCAGCCCCGAGGTCGAAGCCGGCCGCGATGCGGACGAGGCACCGGTGGCCATGACCGTGAGCCGGCCGTTCTGGCTGGCGGAGACCGAGACGACCCAGGCCCTGTGGCGGGCGGTCGGCCGCCCGGATCCCAGCCGCTTCCGTGGCGAGGACCGGCCGGTGGAGCGGGTGTCGTGGTCCGATGTGCAGGATTTCCTCCTCGATCTCAACCGCCAGGTCCCCGGGCTCCAGGCCCGCCTGCCGGCGGAGATCGAATGGGAGCTCGCCGCCCGGGCCGGCGGCGCCGGCCCATGGCACGGGCACCAGGGTCCGGTCGCCGCGGACCGCCTCGCGGACGTGGCGTGGTTCGAGGGCACCGCCGCCGATGCCACCCGTGGGGTCGGCGGCAAGTTTCCCAACCGCCTCGGCCTCCTCGACATGCACGGCAATGTGTGGGAATGGTGCCAGGACACCTACGGCCCGTACTCGTCGGCGATCACCACCGACTGGGTCGGTCGCGGCGGCGAGCGCCGGGTGCTGCGCGGCGGCTCCTTCGCCGACCGGGCGGCGGTCCTGCGTGCCGCCAACCGGCTCGGCGCCGATCCCGGCCTGCGCACGCTCTACGCCGGCTTCCGCATCGCCGCCCCGGTTGCCTGGCCCGACGCCCGCGGCCCGGCGGTGCTGCGCACCGTCCAGCGCGGCCTGGTCCAGACCGAGACCGCGGCGGCGCCCGCCGAGGCCCCGGCGGCCCCCGCGCCCTGAATCCCAGGACCGGGCTTCAGGGCGCCCGGGTCGCGCTCGCCGCCAGGGGGACCTGCACCGGGGCGGTGGGGTCCGAGGCGATGTCGATGCTGATCCGGATGTCGAAGCGGCCCTGGGGATAGAGCCGTTTGAAGGCGGCGGCGGTCTCCGGCAGGCCCGCCTGCAATTCCGCAAGCAGGCGCAGCCCGTCCTCGAGCCGGTTGCGCAGCCGGTCCCGCTCCAGGTCCGCGCGCAGGGCGGTCATCGCGTCTTCCAGGGCGGCGCCGCGCAGGGCGAGCTCCCGTGGGCGCGGCTGGGCCGGCACGGTGCCGGACAGGGCGAGGAGGGACCCGTCCCGCTCCACCACCAGGGCGATGACCCCATCCCGGGGCAGCGCCTCCAACGCCTTGGCGAAACCGTCGAGATCCGCCACCGCGGTGCGGCCCACGGCGCGGATGCGGTCGCCGGCGACCAGACCCATCGCCGCACCGGCGCCGCCGGTGGCGGTGGCGGTGACCGCCACGGCGCCGGTGGCCGGCTCCAGCCACAGGCCCAGGGACGGTCGCGGCGCCACGGGTTCCGCCGCCGCCAGGGCGGCGGTGAGGGCGAGCGGCAGGAGACGGATGATCACGGGGCGCTCCGATGGGCGACGGTGGCGGAACAGGTCCAGGCGGTGCGCACCCGCAGGTCCGCCAGGGCCTCCAGGGCGCCGACGGTCCGGGCCAGGGCGGCCTGCTCGTCGACGAGGCGGGAACGCTGCTCGTCGATGCTTGATGGAGCCGGCGGCGTCGAAAGCGCCGCCCAGGGATCCGCTGGGCCGCCCGGCACCGCCCAGGGCGGCGGGCCGGCCTGTCCGGGTGCCCGCGCCCGCCGTGCCTGCCAGCCGCCGGACCGCCGCTCAATCCCCGCGTCGTCGACGATCTGGACCGCGAGGGGATCGCCCGCCTCCGAGGCCCGGGCCACCCGACGGATGTCGCGCCGCGTGGATACGGGCCGGCCATCCAGGGCGGTGACCACATCGCCGGGATCCACGCCGAGGGTGTCGGCGGTGCCGCCGGGGCGCACCCGCACCGCCATGAGCCCCTGGCCCGGTTCCAGATCCAGCTCGATCTGGCGGTCGATGGGGACCGGGATCATCCACGCGCCCCAGCCCGCCCGGCGCGCGGCGGCGTCATCGGCCTCCTCGTAGTCTGCATCGCCAGCGGCTACCGCGGCGATGCACAGGAAGGGAATGAGGCGCAGCATGGCGGAGAGCATGGGGTCGAACGGACCACCGGCAGCGAGCGGCGCGTCAGACCCTGGTCAGCGCGGTCCGCTCACTGCAACCGCTCGAGCACCACCAGCACCCGCTCGGGA
>CAMCAC010000256.1 GCA_945872305.1 Candidatus Kuenenia stuttgartensis
CGCCCTCATTGCCTGCGCACGCAAACTCCTGGTAAGACTCAACTCCCTGCTCACGGCTGCGAGGGGAGCCCAAACCGAATTGGCCCCTTGACCTCAACACAGTCACTCCTGTAAGCCTCGAAGCGTCCGCTGCAAAAATCTCGGTCAGCCGCGGCCGAGGGCGTCGAGGTCGTCTTCGTCGTAGCCGAGGTAGTGGCCGAGTTCGTGCCACAAGGTCTGGCGGATCTCGGCGCGCAGTTCCGCCATGCTCGTGCAGGCGTGTTCGTGGGCCCGGCGCCAGAGGTGGATCGCGGGATCGGGATCGCCGCTGGCCAGGTGCCGCTCGGCCCGGGGGCGGCCGCTGAACAGACCCAGCAGTTCCGGTTCATCGAAACCGTCGAGCAGATCCGGCGCGGCGTAGTCCGCCAGCAGCACCGGCACCTCGGCCAAGGCGCCGCGCAGATCCCCGGGCAGGGCCTCGCCGGCTTCGGCCACCAGCCGTTCGAAGCGGTTCCAGCCAACACGGTAAGGCAGGCCCTGGGGATCGTCGGCGCAGCGGTTCGACCGGGTAAAGCAGCGGTCCGCATCGCGCAGGCGGCCCTGACGCTCCAGGGCGCAGGCGAAGGCGTTCCAGCCCGGACCCCAGCCCGCGTGGTCCTGGACGATCCGGGCGCCCAAGAGGACCGCCTCGTCAGTGCGGTCGTGGGCGTAGGCGGTCCACAGGGCGGTCAGCCGTTCGTCCCGGCTCACGGCACACCCCGCACCGCCGCCGCAAAGGCGGCGACCCGGACCGGATCCTTGCGGCCCGGCGCGGATTCGACGCCACTCGCCACATCCACCGCCCAGGGGCGTGTCGCCGCCACCGCCGCAGCGGCGTTCTCCGGTTTCAAGCCGCCCGCCAGAACCAGCGGTCGTCCGCCCAGGTCGAGGCCCGCGAGCCGGCCCCAGTCCCAGGTCTGTCCGGTTCCACCGCCGATCCCCGCCGGGGCCGGCGCATCGATCAGCAGCGCGTCGCAGGGATAGCCGCGCAGGCGGGCCGCATCGCCCTCCCCACGCAGGGCCAGCGCCTTGATCACCGGCAGGCGGACGCGCAACCAGTCGGCGATCTCGGGAGGCTCATCGCCGTGGAGTTGAAGCACCGTGCAGCGGGCGCTGCGGGCCAGGGCCAGGGCGGTCTCCGCCGGCTGATCCATGACCAGCGCCACCGCGGTCACGAACGGCGGCAGCAACGACGACAGCTCCGCCGCCTGGGCGGGTTCGACGCGCCGGGGTCCCCGGGCGAGGTTGAAGCCGATGGCGTCGATGCCCGCGTCCAGGCAGGCCCGGATCCCCTCGGGATCCGTGACGCCGCAGACCTTGATGCGCGGGCTCACTTGCCCTGGTAGAGGCGCGCCGCCAGGATCTCCGGCAGGTTGGCCTTGCGGATCTTGGTGGCGGCGGCGTCGATGTCGTACTCGATCCGATGGATGTTCACCACCCCGGTGTCGGTGTCGTAGGACGCGTAGCTCGCCTTGTTGTTCTCATCCCGGGGCTGGCCCACGGAGCCGGCATTGACGATGGTCGCCAGTTCCGGGTCGAGGGGCATCTCGGGGTCGAGGGTGTAGGTGATCGGATCGGTGTCGAAGAAGCCAACCGGGACATGGCTATGGCCGAGGAAGCCGACCCGGGCACCCAGTTCACGCAGCGCCCCGAAGGACTGCTGGGCATCGAACACGGTCTGGATGTAGTTGAAGGCCTCTGGCTGGTGGAACGTCCCGTGGGCCACTGCGCAATGCTCGTAGGTCAGGGTCAGGGGCAGCTCGGCAAGCCAGCCTTTCTGCTCGTCGGTGAGCTGCTCCCGGGTCCACAAGGCCGCCGCCTTGGCGTAGGCGTTGAAGCAATCGATGGAGATCTTGCCGACCGCCGCCCAATCGTGATTGCCGGCGATGACATCGCACTTGAGGGCGCGGATCATCTCCAGGCACTGCACCGGCTCGGCACCATAGCCGACGATGTCGCCCAGGCACACGATCTTGTCGATCTTGTTGCCGGCGAGGTGGGCGAGGATCTGCCCGAGCGCCTCGGTGTTGCCATGGATGTCGCCGAGGAATGCGTATCGCACAGGGTCGCTCCGATGGGGGACACTAAGGGAGATCGTGGTCGCGGAAAAGGGCTAACCCGAGCAGGATCCACCCCGCCCCGGCCAGCCCCGCATGGACAAGGGCACCCAGGAACCAGACCGGACCGATGGGATCCGCCAGCCCCTGGAGGGCATCATCGGCCTGGTAGAGATGCAAGGCGGGGACCACGACCAGGGTCCAGCCCGCCTGGGCGGCCAGATGGCCGGTGACGAACGCCGCCGCCACCACCGCCAATGCCGCGGCCAGCCCCAGCCGCAGGGCCGCCACCGAGGCCATGGTGGCCAGGACCGCCACCTGGAGCGCCGCCAGGGCATGGCCGGCCAGGGTCCGCCCCCAGGGCAGGGTCAGGGCGGCATCGAAACCGCGCTCCGGACGGTCGAACTCGAAGCCGGTGCGCCAGCCCAGGCCCATGGCGGCAAGGTGGGCCAGCGCCAACACCACCATGGTCGCCAGCACCGCCAGCCATACCCCGGCGGTCTTGCCGACCAGCCAGGAACCGCGGCCCAGGGGTGCCGCAAACAGGGTCAGGGCGGTGCGTGACTCCAATTCGGAACGGATCGCCGACGAGGCCAGGAAGCAACTCAGGAACAGGCCATGCAGGGTCGTCGCCGCCACCCCGGCGGTGGCGAGCATGCGCATCCGGTCCTCGGCATCGAAGGTGAACATGCCGAACAGCAAGGCCACGCCGATGAGCAGGACGCTCGCCCCCGTTGCCGCCCAGGTGACCGGATTGCGCAGGGCATCCGCCATGGTCAGCCGGGCCACGACCCACCAGGCCATCAGGGCGATCCCAGATCCAGCCAGACCGGATCCCGGCCGCCGGCGCTGCGCACCCAGCCCGCCAGCCGTTCGTCGCGGGCGATGCCACCGGTACCGGTCCAGCCATACACCAGGGCCGACCGGTCACCGTCGCCACGGACCGCGAACAGGGGCAGACGGCCCTCGGCCCCGGCCCGGGTGTTCAGACGGACCGCTTCGGTCTCAAGCGCTGAACGGGCGGTCACATCCACGGTCTGGGGTGGGACCAGGACGAGGAGCCAGGTGCCCGGATCGGGTCGGTGGACCGACACCTGGGGCGGCAGCGGATCTGCTGCCAGTCGCAGGATCCAACCCTCGGGCGGAAGCCGCGCCCAGCGGGTGTCATCATCGACCAGGATCACCCGTGCGGCCCCGTCCGCGGCCGGGGCGTAGCGCAGTTGCCACCAGCGCCGGCCATCCGGGTCCGTGCCCTGGGGCGGCGGCAGCACCTCGACCGGTTCGCCCCAGGCGGCGCCGGCGATCCGCTGGTGGCTGCCGGCGATGGCCACCACCTCGCCCCGGCTGGGGGGCTGGCGGGGTTCACAGCCGGCAAGGACCAGAACGGCCAGGAGCACCGCGCGCATGGCCGGCCATG
>CAMCAC010000257.1 GCA_945872305.1 Candidatus Kuenenia stuttgartensis
GACATCGCCTGGCGCGACACCATCTTCCCCGAGATCGACTACCGGGTCTACGGCGAGTGAGCGCCGGGGATCACCAGCGGTAGCCGACCGCGTCGAGGAAGGCCCGGGCGATGATCATGTGCCCGCCCGGGGTCGGATGGACGCGGTCCCAGGCGATCACCGAGCTGTGGTTGTGGGCAAGGAAGCGGTCGAAGGCCGCCTGGGTGTCCACGCAGCGGGCGCCATGGCGGACCGCGACCGCCTTCACGATGGTGCCGTATTCGTCCATCCGGGCACGCATCCCGTCGGAGCGCAGGGGTTCGATGAAGAACGGGGTCATCAGCACCAGACCCTGGAGCCGGGGCAGCGTCTGGGCCACCAGGGAATCCAGGGTCCGCTCGTAGACCTCGGGCATCACGCCGTCTCCGTGGTGCGGGCGGTCGAACTGACGCCAGACATCGTTGATGCCGATCATCACCGCCAGCCAGTCCGGCTTCAGGTCGAGCACATCGGTCTGCCAGCGGTCCGCCAGGTTCAGCACGGTGTTGCCGCTGGAGCCGGTGTTCTGGACCCGGATCCGGCGCTCCGGATGGGTGGCCTGGAGCAGGCAGTGGACCTGGTTCACCCAGCCGGTGCCCAGGCGGTCGTGCGGGGCTTCGCCGACCGGACGGGCCCGGCCGCAGTCGGTCACCGAATCGCCGATGCAGAGCAGGCGCTGGCCGTCCAGGATGTCCATGATCAGCCCTCCACCGCCGGCAGGCCCATCTCGCTGTCGGCGCCGGCGGCACCGCGGGTGCGGCGCTTCCAGGCGGCACCGAGCAGGCCCTTGAACAGGGGATGCGGGGTGACCGGGGTGCTCTTGAATTCGGGGTGGGCCTGGGTGGCGAGGAAGAAGGGATGGCCCTTCAGCTCGACGATCTCGACGAGGGAACGCTCGGGATGGGCCGGGTCCGGCATGTACAGGCCGGTGAACTGGAGGCCGGCGGCCTCGAACTGGGCGCGATAGGCGTTGTTGAACTCGTAACGGTGACGGTGGCGCTCGGGGACCACATCGACGCCTCCGTAGAGCTTGCTCGTGCGCGAGGTCTTCTTGACCAGGGTGCACGGATACGAGCCCAGGCGCATGGTGCCGCCGAGCTGGCTGGCGGCGATGAGATCCTTCTGCGAGTCCATCGGGACGATGACCGGGTGCGGGGTCTTCTCGTCCATCTCGAGGGAATTCGCACGCTCCAGGTTGAGCACGCCGCGGGCGAACTCGATGCACGCCGCCTGCATGCCCAGGCACAGCCCGAGATACGGGGTGCCGGTCTCGCGGCAGTGGCGGATGGCCTTGAGCTTGCCCTCGAAACCACGCTTGCCGAAACCGCCGGGGACGACCACCGCGTCGCAGCCGCGCAGCTTCTCCCACGCCTCGCCATCCTTCTCCAACTGCTCGCTCTCCAGACGCACGATGTCGGCCTTGAGCAGGTGGGCGTAGGCGGCGTGGTCGATGGCCTCGGTCACCGACTTGTAGGCATCCTGGTGGTTGATGTACTTCCCGACCAGGGCGACGGTGATCTTGTCCTTGGGCTTGCGGATGTGGTTGACCATCAGGTCCCACGCGTGCAGTTCCGGTTCGCGCACCGGCAGGGCGAGCCGGCGGCAGAGGGCCGCGGCCAGATCCTGTTTCACGAGCACTTGGGGCACCTCGTACACTGACACCGGCACATCCGGAAGGTCGATGACGTTCGCCTTGTCGACATTGCAGAACAGGGCGAGCTTGTCCTTCACGTCCTTGCCCAGGGCCTTGTCGGCGCGGCAGAGCAGGAAGTCGGGCAGCACGCCGATCTCGCGCAGCTTCTGCACGCTGTGCTGGGCCGGCTTGGTCTTGATCTCGCCGGCGGCGCGGATGAACGGCACATAGACGAGATGGACGAAGGCCACGTACTGGCTGCCGACATCGTGGCGGAACTGGCGGGCGGCCTCCATGAACGGCAGGCCCTCGATGTCGCCGACGGTGCCGCCGACCTCGTGGATCACCACATCGCAGTCCTCGGCGATGGCGTGGCAGGTGCGCTTGATCTCGTCGGTGACGTGCGGGATCACCTGCACGGTGCCTCCGTTGTACTTGCCGGCGCGCTCGTTCTGGAGCACCGTCTGGTAGATCCGGCCGCTGGTCACCGTCGACAGCCGCGAGCACGGGGTGCCGAGGAACCGCTCATAGTGGCCCAGGTCGAGATCCGTCTCGGCGCCATCCTCGGTGACGAAGACCTCGCCATGTTGAAACGGATTCATCGTGCCCGGATCGACGTTCAGGTAGGGATCCAGCTTCTGGATGCGCACCTTCCAGCCCATGCTCTTGAGCAGGAGGGCGATGGAGCCCGAGGCGATGCCCTTGCCGAGGGAGCTGACCACGCCACCGGTGATGAAGAGATGGCGGACGGGGCCGTCGCGGCGGGTGGTCATGGCGTGTTCCGGTGGCGGGCGAGGAAGGCGTCGTAGTCGGGGCGGGTATCGATGCCGGCGGGCGCGTGGGCGACCACCGCGGCGGCGATGGCGATGCCGGCGGCAAGGGCGCGGAGCTGTTCGAGCTTCTCGGACTGCTCCAGGGCGCTCGCCGGCAGACGGCCGTAGCCGAGCAGGACCTCACGGCGGTAGGCGTAGATGCCCAGGTGGCGCAGGCCGCGGCCGGGTCCGCCGGCATCCCGGTCCCAGGGCGCCGGGGCGCGGGTGAACCACAGGGCGCGGCCCTCGGGTTCGCCGGTGGGCGCGCGGCCGGTCTCAGCCAGGACCAGCTTCACCTTGGATGGATCCGCCTGCTCCGCCGGCGGCATGGGCACCGCCAGGGTCGCCATGCCGGCCCAGGGATGGCGCTCCAGCAGGCCGGCGACCAGGCGGATGTGGCCGACATCCATCTCCGGTTCGTCGCCCTGGACATTGACGATCACCTCGGCGTCGCTGCCCGCTGCGATCTCGGCGATGCGGTCGGTGCCGCTCTGATGGTCGAGACGGGTCATCCGCGCCTCGACCCCGGCCCCGGCACAGGCCGTGACCAGGGCCGGATCGTCGGCGCAGACGATGGTGGCGGCGGGGCCGAAGGCCTGGGCGGCCCGCCGGGCGACGGTGGCGATCAGCGGCTCGCCATGCTCGGCAAGCAGGAGCTTTTCGGGCAGCCGGGTGCTGGCCCGGCGGGCGGGGATGAGGACGAGGGTGCGCAAGCCGCCCGTGTACCCCCGGCAGGCGGCGGTCAACCGGGGCCGGGTGCGGCGCCGCGCTTGCCTTCCGCCAACCGCCGATTGGCCCGGTAGACATGGGCCAGGATCTCGGCCAGGGCCTTGTAGAGATGCGGGGGCACCTCGACCCCGAGATCCAGGGCCCCGAGCAGGGTGACCAGGTCGCGGTCCTCGTGCATCGGGATGCCGTTTTCCCTGGCGAGCGCCAGGATGCGCTCCGCCATCAGGCCGCGGCCCTTGGCGGTGACCTTGGGGGCGCCATCGCGGTCCTTGCGCCAGCGCACGGCCACC
>CAMCAC010000258.1 GCA_945872305.1 Candidatus Kuenenia stuttgartensis
ATGCCGGCGAGGGCGCCGGCGCTCCCAGGAGGCTCCACGACGCGATCCGAGTCGATGCGATGACTCGTCCTCTGCGACCGCTCCTACCCTCAGTGCAACTGCTGCCCTTCGACCAGTTCCCGGAACAGGCCGGGCTGGGCCACCAGCGCATCGTAGCTGCCGTCCTGGGCGACCTTGCCGTCCTTGATGACCACGATGCGGTCGCAGTCCTTCACCGTCGCCAGGCGGTGGGCGATGATGATCGTGGTGCGTCCCTTGCAGACGGTCCGCATGGTGTCCTGGATGAGCTGCTCGCTCAGGGTGTCGAGGGCGCTGGTCGCCTCATCGAAGAGGAAGATCGGCGGATCGGCGAGGATCGCCCGGGCGATGGCGAGCCGCTGGCGTTGACCGCCCGACAGGTTGGCCCCGCCTTCGCCGACCTTGGTATCCAGACGCTCCGGCAGCTTTTCGATGAACTCCCAGGCATTTGCCAGGCGGCAGGCGCGTTCGATCGCCGCGTCATCGGCATCCGGATCGGCCACCCGCAGATTGTGGCGGATGGTGGTGCGGAAGATGAACGGATCCTGGGGCACCACGCCGAAGCGGCGGCGGATCTCGGCCCCGTGGCACTTGCGCAGGTCCTGGCCGCCAAGGAGGACCGCGCCGCGGTTCGGGTCGTAAAGCCGGAGCAGGAGCTGGGCGACGGTGGACTTTCCCGAGCCGGACGGGCCCACGAACGCCACGCTCTGCCCGTACGGGATCCGCAGGTCGATGCCGGCCAGCACCGGCTTGTCCTCGTAGGAGAAATGCACACCGCGCAGCTCGATCTCGCCGGCGGGCGGGACCAGGTGCTCGGTGCCGTCCGGGTCCGGGGTGGTCGAGGCCGCACGGAGCACGGTGCCGATGCGCTCGATCGAGGCCTGGGCCGAGCCCCACAGGCTGAAGGCCTGGGACAGCATGGTCAGCGGTCCGCTCAGGGCCTGGAAGGCGAAGATGAATCCCGACGCCTGCCCGATGGTGAGGTGGCCGTCGACATACCGCCAGACGATCGCCACCAGCATGGTGGTGAACGCCGCATAGCCGAAGGTCTCCTGCTTCATCCACTCCATGTGCACCCGGACATCGCGTTGGTAGCTCTTGGCGGAGATCATCTGGACCTGGGCGCCGAACTCCCCTTCGACCTGGTCCTCCATGGCGTAGATCTTCACTGCCCGGCTGCCGCGCAGCAGGTCCGCGACCGAACCGGTCACCGCCGTCTCCATGTTCTGGTATTCGATGTGCAGACGACGGTTCACCCGCCGGGCCCACTCCATCAGGACCACATTGCAGCACACCGTGACCGCCAGGATCAGGGTCAGCACCCAGTCGGTCACCACGAGCACCGCCACCGCGGATCCGACCGTGGTGATCGCCCCGGCCACGTGCATGGAGCAGTGCTGATAGAACTGGACGACGTTGTTGAGCGGGGAGCCGAAGAGGTAGCTGAACAGCTCGCCTGAGCTGCGCTTCATGTGGAAACGCAGGCACAGGTGGTTGACCTGGCGGAAGAACTGGGCGCGCAGGGCGGTGAGCAGCCGCTCCCGGACCCAGGTGAAGATGCGGTAGCCGAGATGCCACATCAGCATCCGGCCGATGGCCGAGACCAGGAAGTAGGCTCCGCCAAGCAGGGCCATGCGGCTCCACACGTCGGTCGGCACATCGCCCTTGTTCAACACCCAGTCGATGAACCAGGCGACGGTGAAGATCTGGAAGGTGATCGCGAAGCCGTGCATCGCGTTGAGCGCGATCGCCCCCGCCAGGGGCCAACGATAGGGGCGCAGGAGCGGACCGACCACCGACCAGACGGTGGGCGCCGGCGGCTCCTGGGTACGGATCCCGGTGGCATGCCGGGCGGACGCGGCGGTGGCAGGACGGGGGGAATCGGCCATGGGTGTCAGCATCGGCGTGAGCGGTGGCGGTCGAGGGGACCCGCCGGCTGCCGCTTGCACGGCGCCGAGCCCACCCGGGGACGGCCATGGATGCGCGTCCGGATCCGGGGGCTTGCACCGGCCGTCGGTGTCCATCCCCTCGCCGGTGATGCCGGTCCCGCTCATCGTCCTGATCGGTCCCACCGCCTCGGGCAAATCCCGGCTGGCGGTGGATCTGGCCCTGGTACTGGGCGGCGAGGTGGTGAGCGCGGATGCCTTCGCCGTCTATCGCGGGATGGACATCGGCACCGCCAAGCCGACCACCGGGGAGCGGCGGGGGGTCCCCCACCATGTCATCGACATGATCGAGCCCCAGGACCGCAGCGACGGGGCCCGCTGGCTGGGATGGGCCGACACCGCCATCGCCGCCATCCACGGGGCCGGCCGGCCGGTCATCATCGCCGGCGGGACACCGCTCTATGTTCGCTTCCTCCTCGAAGGCATGTCCGCCGGCGCCCCCCGGGACGAGACGGTGCGCCGGGAACTGGATGCCCGGTACGACGCCATCGGACCCGCGGCCTTCCACGCCGAGGTGGCGGCGGTGGACCCGGCCTATGCCCAGGAGCGCCACCCCAACGACCGGCGGCGGCTGGTCCGGGCCCTGGAGGTCCACCGGCTCACCGGCCGGCCCTACAGCGGATTCCACACCACCGCCGGCGGCAACGACCCCCGCTGGGCGCCCCTGGTCCTCGGCCTGTCCTGGCCGCGGGAGGTCCTGTATGAGCGCATCAACCGGCGGACCCGGATGATGCTCGCCGGCGGTCTGGTGGATGAGGTGTGGGCCCTGCGGGACCGCCTGAGCCCGGAGGCCCGCCAGGCGGTGGGCTACAAGGAGCTGATCGACCACCTCGACGGCCGGTGCACCCTGGCCGAGGCGGAGACGGCCATCGCCACCGCCAGCCGGCACCTGGCCAAGCACCAGATGACCTTCTATAGGCGCTTCGCCGGGGTCCGCTGGCTGGACGGGGCTGATGCCGGTCTTCTGGGTATGGCGACGACCCTTGCCCGGGACCATCTGGCAACGACCGGTGAGTGACACCAGCCCGGACGGACCGGGTTTCCCCTGGCATCATGGCCCAGGATCGGCTATACTGAAATTGTCCGGGCCATCCATCCATCCCGTGCCCGTTTCGAATCCATCCCCTCCTCCGGAGGCCGTATGCGTAACTCTTCCCCCACCCCGCGACAGGGCTTCACCCTGATCGAACTCCTGGTCGTGATCTCGGTGATCGCGATCCTCGCCACCCTGCTGTTCCCCGCCATCGGCATGGTCCGCACCATGGCGAACAAGGCCAAGGACGGCAACAATGTGAAGCAGATCGTCACGATGATGTTCGGCTATGTTCAGGAGAACAGCGGACGACTTCCTTACAAGACTGCCTCCAATACCGCCGTCAGTGAGGGTGCTAACGCCCTTGCCGAAACCACGGCCTCCTTCGAAATCCTTTCGGCTTGGTCCAAGGGCGAATTGCCCGCGAAGATCTTCAAAGGGCCGACCGCGCCCAGTTCCGACACTCCCGAGGAGACCC
>CAMCAC010000259.1 GCA_945872305.1 Candidatus Kuenenia stuttgartensis
TGGCGGCGGTATTCGGCCGGGGTGCAGGCGTAGCGGGCGCGGAACACCCGGTGGAACCAGGTGCGGTTGGCGAAGCCGAGATCCGCGGCGATGGCCTGGGCGCTGGCGCCGTCGTGGGCCAGCCGGCGCGCGGCACGCTCGCAGCGCAGGTCCGTGAGCAGGTCGGTCAGGGTCCGGCCGAGGGCGGCGCGCACGGTCCGGGCCAGGTGCTCCCGCGACCGGCCGCAGCGCCGGGCCAACCCGGCGGCCCCGTCCGCGAGGGCCGCATCGTCGTCGGCGAGGTGGTCGAGGGCCGCGGCCAGCCACGGCGGCAGGCCGCGCCAGCGCCGACCGGCGCTGCGTTCCAGACCGTCGAGCAGCGCGAGGAGAAGCGCGTCGCGGGCGAGCCGGCCCGCGTCCCCGGGCGGCAGCGCCGCGGCCCGGGCGGTGGCGCGGACGAGCAGCGCCGGCGGCAGGCGATGCCGGATGGGTTCCGGTGCCGTCCGCCAGGGCCAGTCCGGGCCGCCGTAGCGGGCTTCGAGGTCGGCGAGATCCGCGGCGGGGATGGCGATGTTCACCAGCACCCCGCCCCCGGGCAGGCCACGCAGGCCGTGGCGGTGGCCGGGGCGCACGAAGAGGGCATCCCCCGCTTCCAGGTCGGTGGCGCCGGCGGCGGTCTCGTGGCGCACGCGGCCGCGCTCGACCCAGCACAGCTCGGCGAAGTCGTGGTCGTGGAGGCCGAAGCGCTGGCTCGGCGGGTAGGGGATGCGGCCGACATGGCAGGCGCCGCCCGCCCCCAGGTCACGCCAGCGCAGGGTGGTCATGCCGGACATCACATAGCGATACAATCGCCGGGCAAGGAGACTGTCAGCCGCCACCGCGAATGCGCAGGATGCAGCCATGCAGCCCGCCCCCGCCGTCCGGCCCGTCCGCGATCTCGAACGGATCTGGCGCGCCCCCGCGATCACCGCTGACCGGCGCCGCCGCTGGCTGGCCGCCGCCGAGGTGGTGACCGCGGTTGCCTTCGCCGCGGACGGACGGCATCCCGCAGCGCGGGAGGCGGCGGCGCTGGCGGCCCAGCTCCCGGCCTGCGTCGACGATCCGCTCCCGGGTGACCGCCTGGCCGGCCGTTGGGCCCAGGTGCCGGTCGGCGTGTCGCCGGAGCCCGGTGGCTTTGGCTGGTATGCGGACCAGTCCCGTCTCGCCGATCTCGCCGCCGCGGCCATGGCGAATGGCGAGATCACCGAGGCAGGACGCTGGCAGGCGGTCGCCGCCGCCTGGCGCGGGCGCACCACCACCGACCGCATCATGGCCGCGCAGCCGGCGGCGACCCTGGCGATGCTGCCCCCCGGGCCCGGCGGCGACGCGCTGCCCGGCGCCGCCTTCCCGCTCGCGCGCCTGGCGGGCTGCCAGCTCGACCACCATGAGCTGCTCGCGGGCGGGCTGCCCGGCCTGCGCACCCGCATCGCCGCCCGCCGCGCCGCCGGCGGCCTCGATGCCGAGGGCATGGCGCTGTGCGCGGCGTGGGAAGCCACCGTCGACGCCTATGCCGCCTGCCTGGGCGACCTCGCCGTCCGTGCCGCGGCGGCCGGGAATGCGCTGGTGGCCGCCGATTGCCGGCATCTGTTCGACGCAGCGCCTGCGACCCTGGCCCAGGCCATCCAGCTCCTGTGGCTGTGGGATGCCGGTGCCGGCATCCTGAACCACGGCCGCATCGACGATGACTTGGCGCCCTTCCTGGGCGACGAGCGCGAGGCCGAAGCCCTGCTCGCCGAGTGGTGGGGCCTGATCGCCGCCCGGGCCACGGTGTTCAACGGCCGCGTCTGCCTCGGCGGCTGTGGTCGCCGGCACCCGCAGGCGGCGGACCGCCTCGCCCGCATCGCCCTGGGGGTGACCGCGGCGCATGACGAGATCGAACCGCAGGTCAGCCTGCGCATCGCTGATGACCAGGATCCCGCGCTGCTCGACGCCGCCCTCGACAGCCTGGCCCGGGGCCGCACCTATCCAATCCTGTACTGGGATGCCCAGGTCGTTCCCCATGTCGCCAAGGCCCACGGCATCGGCGCGGACGAGGCCCGGCGCTGGCTGCCCTACGGCTGTGGCGAGACGGTCATCGCCGGGGCGGGCACCGCCAGCCCGAACGGGATCGCTAATGCGGCGCGCATCCTGGAAGAGGTCCTCTTCGGCCTGCCCGAGGGCAGCCGGCGCGCGCCGGTCTCGGCGGATCTCGCCACCGCGCCAGCGTTCGCCGACGCCGAGGCACTGTGGGCCGCCTACGCCGCCCGTGCCGATGCGGCGATGCTTGCTCTCGCACGCTGGCAGGCCCACACCCACGCCGCGGCCGGGGCCGAGTGCCGCTTCTTGCCCCTGTCGCTGCTCACCGACGACTGCTTGGCCCGGGGTCGCGCCATCCTCGGCGGCGGCGTGCGTCACCATGGCGGCACCATGGAGCTGTACGGCCTCGCCGATGCGGGCGATGGTTTCGCCGCCCTGGAGGCTGCGGTTTTCTCCCCCGGCGGCTGCGGCCTCGCCACCCTGCGCCGGGCCCTGCTCGACGACTTCGCGGGCCACGAGGTCCTCCGCACCCGGCTCCGGCGCGCACCGGCCTACGGCAACGACGACGTCCGCGCCGACCGCTGGACCCGCCGGGTGCACGCGGCGTTCTCCAACGCCTGCCGCGACCACGCCGCCGCCGCGGGCCTCGACCATTTCCTGGTCGTGGTCATCAACAACTGGGTCAACACGGTGTTCGGCCGCCGCACCGGGGCGCTGCCCACCGGTCGCGGCGCCGGTGCCCCGCTGGCGAACGCCAACAATCCCTGCTCCGGGCACGACCGCCAGGGCCCGGTGGCCCTGCTGCGCTCCCTCGCTGGCCTGGAACGGGGGATCGACGCCGGCTGCGTGCAGCATCTCAAGTTGTCGCGCGCCTGGTTCGCCGGCGACCGCGCCCCGCTGCGGGCCCTGCTCGGCGGCTATGCCGATGCCGGCGGCATGCAGGTGATGATCACGGCCTCGGATCCCGGCGAGCTGGCGGCGGCGATGGCGGATCCCGCCGCCCACGGCCATCTGATGGTGCGCGTCGGTGGCTTCAGCGCCCGCTTCGTCGACCTGCCCCGCGACTGCCAGGAGGAGATCTGTGCTCGCTCCCTCCACTGATGGCGTCATCGCCGCCATCCACCGCGGCTCGCTCCATGACGGGCCCGGCCTGCGCACCACGGTGTTCCTGCAGGGCTGCCACCTGCGCTGCGCCTGGTGCCACAACCCCGAGACCTGGGCGCCCCGGCCGCGTCTGGCCTGGGTCGCCGCCGACTGCATCGGCTGCGGCGGTTGCGCCGGCACCTGCCCCGACCGGCGGCTCGCGGCGGGGCCGCAGCCGGCGCCCGAGGGCTGCACCGCCTGCGGCGGCTGCGTCCAGGGCTGCCCGTCGGCGGC
>CAMCAC010000260.1 GCA_945872305.1 Candidatus Kuenenia stuttgartensis
CGCCTTCTTGGCAGCCTCGACCACGTCGGCGACGGTCAGACCGTAGATCTGCAAACGGTCAGGACGGCACAGCACCTGGTATTCCGGCAGTTCGCCGCCGATGGCGACGACCTGGGCGATGCCGGCGACGCCAAGCAGGCGGTTGGTCAGTTCGAACTCGGCGAAGGAGCGCAGTTCCTTGGGCGTGCGGGTGCCGTCGGGCGAGGTGACCGATAGCAGCATGACCTCGCCGGTGATCGAGGTGACCGGCGCGATCTCGGCGTGGGCGCCGGGCGGCAGGCCCGCTTCGACGGCGGACAGGCGTTCGGCCACCTGCTGGCGGGCACGCCAGATGTCCTCGCCCCAATCGAACTCGGCCCAGACGATGGACAGGCCGAGGGACGACGACGAGCGCAGCTTGCGCATGCCGGGCATGCCGTTGACCGCCGATTCGATCGGCACGGTGACGTACTGCTCGACCTCGTCAGCGGCGAGACCACCGGCTTCGGTCATGACCACGACGGTCGGGGCGTTCAGTTCAGGGAAGACGTCGACGGCCATCCGTGGGATGAGCCAGCCGGCGAGGGCCAGCAGGATGCCGGCGACGATGACCACGGCCTTGGCGTGGCGGAGGGACAGGCTGATGAGCCACGTAAACATGACTCAGTGCTTTCCCGTGTGGAACGTGCCGTCGGCCTCGAAGTGGCCGGCCTGCGCGCCGCCCTCCTGCTGCGACAGCTTCAGCGGATAGATGCCGCCGAGGACCACCTGGTCGCCCTCCTTGATGCCAGACTGCACAACCACCCAGCGGCCGTCGCTGGGGCCGAGGTCGGCTTCGAGCTTGGACACCTGGTCGGGATGCTCGGGATCACGGCGGAAGATGATGGTCTTGAGGCCGTCGCGGATGGTGGCGCCGACCGGGATGGCCAGTTCCTCTTCTGGCGAACCAGTGAGGACGACCTCCAGGTTGGCGGTGACGCCCGGCCGTACCCAGGTGGGCAGGCTGGTGCCTTCGGCCGGGCGGGCGATGAGATCGACCGAGCGGTCGATCGAGTCGGCCATCGGCCCGATCACCAGGGTTGCGGCGAGCGACTTGGCCACGGCGGGATCGGTGGCGACGATGCGGGCCTGGAGGCCATCGCTGAGGCGCGGCAGATCGGCTTGCAGGCCGGCTGCACGCAGGCGGACGCCGGCTGGATCGGTGACGGTGAGGACCGTGCCGTGAGCGTCGATCCAGGTGCCGCTGGACACCACCTCGCCTTCGACCAGGCCCGGTGACGCGGCGCGGACCTCGATGGCGGCGATGGTCGCCCAGGTCGGCTTGCCGTCCGTGATCACGAGCAGTGCTTCCGCCGTCAGACCGGCAAGTTGCGCCGCCTGTCCCAGCAGGAGATCGAGACGAACCTGGGCCTGGCCGGTGCCCGGCTTGCCGTCGGCGCCGCGGGCCTGGCGGGTGGCTTCCGCCAGTTCCCGCTTTGCCTCGGCCGCAGCGATGCGCAGGTCGGCGACGCGTCCAGCAGCCTCGGCCCGCTCAGCGGCCTTGCCGCCGATGTCCTGTCCCAGCCGGTCGAGGGTGGCGAGGCGCTCGGTCCACAGGGTGAGGGCCTGGGCCAGCGCCGTCACATGCTCCTGGGCGGCGACGAACTGATCCTCGGCAGCCAGGACGGCGCCCGTGGCATCGGCGATCTCCTGCTGCAGCCGCTTCCAGTCAGCAGCGTGCAGACGATAGAGCGGGGCTCCCGCGGCGACCTGCTGGTATGGCTTGACCAGCACCTCGACGCGACCGGCCAAAGGGACCTGGTAGGTGCGACGCGCCGACGGTTCCGACTCGAACCGACCGGGCATGCGCACGACGCCCTGGACGACGCGGTACTCGGCCTTGGCCCAGGTGATACCGAGGTTCTTCTGCACGGTGTCGGGCAGCGTGATGGCCTCGCTTCCGCCGGGGCCGTGGTTGTGTCCGGCGTGGGGATCGGCGGCGACCTGGGCACCGTGCCCATGGCCGTCATCGGCGGCAGCACCACCGGGCGGGTGCGGATCGGCATGTCCGCCGCATCCGGCGAGCAGGGCAGTGAGGGTGGGAACGAGCAGGAGGCGGAGGTGCATGGTGGACTCGGCGTATGGTTTATGGGTGGGTTGCAGACGACCTGGTTCCAGATGGGCGTGGTGCGTCGGCACCGGGCATCGGGAACGGGCCTGGCGCACGGCCAGGCGGGGTCGTGACTACGGGCGGGCCGGTTCGGCGGGCGTCAGGCCCAGCGCCGGATCGCCGACAGCCAGGCCGAGGTCGACCAGGGCGAGGGCGGCGCGGCGCCGGGCCTCGCGCAGTTCGGCCCGCACGGCATTCGCGGCCCGGCGCGCCTCCAGCAGATCGGCCAGACTGGCATCGCCGGTCTGGAAGGCCGTGGTGCGCAACCGGATCGCTTCTTCGGCGACCGGCGCAGCCTGTTCACGCAGCGCCATGGCCTCGCCCTGAGCGGTCTGGACGGCGCCCAGCGCCTCGACCAGATCCCGCTGCAGGCGCAGCCGTTCGCCTCGCGCCGAGGCGCGAGCCTGGGCCTGGGCCGCTTCGGCGGCGGCAATGCCACCTTGGTTCTGGTTCCACAGCGGCAGCTCGAATCCGAGCGTCACGCCGTAGGTATCCTTCTCAGCCTCGCGGTCGGCGAAGACGCCGATGGTGAGGTCCGGCATGCGCGCCTCGCGCTCGGCAGTGGCGCTCGCGGCGGCGGCAGCGGCGGCCTCGGCCAGGGCACGGAGTTGCGGATGGCGCTCGGCAGTCTGCGCGAGGCTCGCGGCATCGGTGGCAGCCGCGGCGTCGGTGAAGGCGTCGGCCACCACCAGGTTGTCGGGCAGGGTCGGGTCGCACCAGGTGCGCAGCACCGCCAGGGCGGTGGCCGCTTCGCGTCGGCGGGCGTCGCGGTGGAGGGCCGATGTGGTCGCTTCGAGCTTGGCCCGTGCGACACTGGAACGATCTGCCTCGCCTGCTGCGAGCCGGGTCTCCGTCATCGTCGCCAGTTCGGCGGCGATGCGCGCATCCTCCGAAGCCTGGGCGGCGGCGTCGATGGCCACCGCGTACTGGATGGCGGCGCGACGCACATCGGCGCGCAGTCCCAGCAGGGCGACCTGCGCTTCAGCCTCTGCCACCTGCTGCTGGGCGCGGGCGGCAGCGACGCGGGCGTTGCGCTTGCCCCACCAGTTCAACCGTTGACTGAGGCTGCCGCCGTAGGGCTGGTCCCGCTCCAGGTCATCGACCCGTGGCTTGGTCCGTCCCAGGCTCAGTTCCAGTTCGGGATTGTCCCAGGCG
>CAMCAC010000261.1 GCA_945872305.1 Candidatus Kuenenia stuttgartensis
GATCTTCCGGCAGCCCGCTAGGCTGAGGACCGCCACCGGCTGGCCCGCGAGCAGCCCCGGATCCCGGAATCCCGGGGCGAGGCCGCGCACCGCCAAGGTGCCGTCGGGCCGGGCCGCCACGGTGGCCGCCGGGGATCCCGCCGCCTGGAGCCGGGCCGCCAGGGCCGCGGCGGCGGCGATGGCCTCCGGCGGGATGCGCACCACCGGGGCGGCGGCGGTGCGGCCACAGGCCGTGGCACGGTAGCCGCGGAGACGGCTCCGGCGGACGTGGCCGTGGCCGTGGCCGTGGAGGTGGTAGCCGCGGCAACGGCACCGGTCGCGGATCCCCCCTCGACCAAGCCGGCACCGGCGGCACTGGAGACGAGCAGCACCGTCGCACCGGCGCCTGCCGCCAGGACCACCCCTGCGGCGATCCACGGCCAACGGGGGCGTGGCCGCCGCACGGTGATGGTGGCCATGGTGCTCGGCGGGCGGCGCAGGGCCCCGGTGGCGGGCTGGACCTGGTCCAGCATCGGCGGCACCCCCTGGAGCAGCCGCTCCAGGTCCGCCACCAGATGCTCCGGGGTCGGATAGCGGGCGGCCCGGTCCTTGGCCATGGCCCGGGCCACCACCAGGGCGAATCCGTCGCTCAGGCCGCGCACCCGCCGGCGGGGATCCTCGGGATCGTCGTTGAGCACCTTGGCCACCACCACCCACGGGCTGGTCCCCTCGAACGGGGCGTGGCCGGTGGCCAGGGCATACAGCGTGGCGCTCAGGGCGTAGATGTCGCTGCGGATGTCGATGTCCGCGGCACCCCGGGCCTGTTCCGGGGACATGAACGCCGGGGTGCCCATGGCCCGGCCGGTGACGGTCATGCGGTCGTCGCCGGCGCTCGTCCGGGCCAGGCCGAGATCCGCGAGCTTTGCCGCGCCGTCATCGCAGATGAAGATGTTCGACGGCTTGATGTCGCGGTGGATCAGGCCGGCCCGGGCGATGGCGCACAGGCCCCGGGCCGCGTCGGCGGCGATCTCCACCGCACGGTGCTCGGGCAGATGGCCGCCGCAGCGCTTGGCGAGCTGGGCCGCATCGCCGCCGGTGACCAGCTCCAGGGCCATGTACAGGCGGTCGCCGGCGGTGCCGACATCGATACAGGTGATCACGTTCGGATGGTTGATCGCCGCCGCGGCCCGGGCCTCGCGCAGAAAGCGTTCGGCAAACTCCGGATTCTTGGCGAAGGCGCCGCTGATGACCTTGAGTGCCACCGGTCTCCCGAGGGAGCGCTGGACCGCCCGGTACACGCAACCCATGCCGCCCTCGCCGATGACTTCGCCGAGGTCGAAGCCCCCGAGGGTGCGGCCCAGATCCACGGTCCAGCCGGCCCCATCTTTCGACAGGGTGTCGACCAGATGCCGGGTAAGCAGGCCGTCGCCGACCAGGAGATCCGCCGCCGTGGCCCCGGTCAGGGTCCGTTCGGCGATGGTCCGCGCCTGGTCCGTGGTGATCAGACCCCGCTCAACGGCCCGCGACAGCAGCACCGCATCCGGTGCGACCCCCGGCGCCATCGAACCCGTTTCCCCGGCCATGCCTGCTTCTACCGTGCCGCGTCCCTGATCAACGGCGGCAACCCGCCCCGTGCCTGTCATCCATGTCCCAGCCACTCCCCATCGATCCCCTGCTGCCCGCCGCGGTGGCGGCCCTGGCCACGCCGGGGGCGCTGGTGGTGACTGCGGCGCCGGGCGCCGGCAAGTCGACCCGGCTGCCGCCGGCCCTGGCCCGGGTCGCGGACGGCCAGGTGCTGCTGCTCCAGCCCCGCCGGGTCGCCGCCCGGGCCCTGGCCCGGCGCATCGCCGAGGAGCAGGGCTGGACCCTGGGCCAGGAGGTCGGCTACCAGGTGCGGCACGAGCGGGTCGGCGGACCGCGGACCCGGCTCTGGGTGCTGACCGAGGGCGTGCTGACCCGGCGGCTCCAGGACGACCCGCTCCTCGACGGGGTGGCCTGCGTGATCCTGGACGAGTTCCACGAGCGCCACCTGCACAGCGACCTCGCCCTGGCGTGGTGCGCGGAGCTGCGCCGGACGGTGCGACCGGAGCTGGGGCTGGTGGTGATGTCCGCGACCATCGACCCGGCGCCGGTGGCGGCGTTCCTGGGCGGGGCGCCGGTGCTCGACGCCCCGGGCCGTCCGTTCCCGGTGACGGTCCGCAACGCCCCGGGCCGGGATCCGCGCCGGCTGGACGAGCGGGTGGCCGAGGCGGTGCGCAGCGCCCTCGCGGAGCCGGACAGCGGGGATGTGCTGGTCTTCCTGCCCGGCGTCGGCGAGATCCGCGGCTGCCAGGCCCTGCTCGACGGCTGCGGGGGGCCGGTGCTGCCCCTGCACGGCCAGTTGCCGCCCGAGGAGCAGGATCGCTGCCTGGCCCCGTCCCGGGAGCGGCGGGTGATCCTCGCCACCAACGTGGCGGAGACCTCGCTGACCATCCCCGGGGTGCGCACGGTCGTGGACAGCGGCGAGCACCGGGTGGCCCGCTTCGACCCGGACGCGGGCCTGGACACCCTGCTCATCGAGGGGATCCCGCGCTTCTCCGCGGACCAGCGCGCCGGCCGCGCCGGGCGCACCGCCCCGGGCCGCTGCTGGCGTCTGTGGTCCCAGGCCGAGGACCGCGACCGGCCCAACGCGCTGGATGCGGAGGTCCGCCGCTGCGATCTCGCCGGCACCCTGCTCACCCTGGCCGCCTGCGGCGAACGGGATCCCGCCGCGTTCCGCTGGTTCGAGGTCCCGGACCGGGAGCGCCTGGACCACGCCCGGGATCTGCTCCGCCTGCTCGGGCTGGTCTCCGCGGACGGATCCCTGACCGCGGACGGGACCCGGGCGGCGGCGATGCCCCTGCACCCGCGCTGGGCCCGGCTCCTCCTGGCGGCCCAGGCCACGGGCCGGCCCCGGCTCGGCGCGTCCCTGGCGGCGGTGAGCAGCGGGCGGGACCTGCGCATCCACCAGCGGGGCCAGGTGGCTACCCCGTCGGACAGCGATGCCCTCGATGATCTCGAACGGCTGGAACGGGCGGAGCACCTGGATTTCCATCGTCGCCTGCGCGACGAGGGCATCGACCCCGGCGCCGCCCGGGAGGCGGCCCAGACCCGCCGCGACCTGCTTCGGCTGGTCCGCCCCGGGGACGCGGAGCCCGCGGCGGACGCCGTCGCCTGCGCCCGGCTGCTGCTGGAAGCCTGGCCGGACCGGGTGGGCCGACGCACCGCCCGGGACGGCAACCGGGTCGCCCTGGTGGGCGGCCTCGCG
>CAMCAC010000262.1 GCA_945872305.1 Candidatus Kuenenia stuttgartensis
GTGGTGATCACCGGACCCGGTGAGTGGAACATCGGCAAGTGGCAGAGCTCCTACGCTGGCGCCGAGGGCCAGGGCATCGCTGTCGGTCTCGAGTTCGCCACGGAAAACACCGCGGTTGGCCAGCCCGACACCCAGGAGGTCACCGCCTATGGCATCGACGTCCTCTTCCACATGGACGGCCTGACCGCGTCGGCCGAGTACCGCGGACAGAGCACCAATTCGGGTGCGGCCAATGCCGATGACGTGGACTCGACCGTCTACCGTATCCAGGCCGGTTACGCCTTCCCGGTGTCCGAGTACTTCCTGGAGCCCGCCATCCGCTACGGCTCCTACGACTCCAACACCGACATCGACGACCAGGCCGGCAACTTCGGCGGCAGCGACTACGCCCGCGCCTCCGGCGACGAGATCGACGTCGGCCTGAACCTCTACATCAGCGGCCACAAGCACAAGCTGAGCATGCTCTACACGAGCTGGTCGGCCGAGGGTGGCGATGCGGATGCCTCGATCATCCGCTTCCAGCACCAGCTCAGCTTCTGATCCGACAACACGCGACGTTTCACCCGCGCCCACACCGCGGATGATCTGGCACCCCGGGGTCCTCCCCGGGGTGCCGTTTTTTATCGGGGATCCCCTGATCGACTGGCGATTTCTTCGGCATGCGGCGGATTTGCCTTCACCAAAAACTCATGGTACGTTCACACGACGTGAACAATGCCGGTCCGCCCGGCGCAACCCAGGAGTCCCTCCGTGACCATCCGCCACGCCATCGCCCCCGCCCTGCTCGCCCTTGCCGCCGCCATGCCGGCCGCGGAACCGGAACTCAAGATCTCCCCGACCCTGGTCATCCAGACGCGGGCCGACATCAACAGCGGCAAGAGTGCTGGCGGAGCCGATCTCACCCCAGGAACCGAAGGCGCCGCAGCGGTCGAAGGGGACACCGTCGACTTCTATCTGCGCCGGGCCCGTCTCGGGGCGAAGGTGTCGTACGGCGCCCTGGCCGGCCAGATGACCGTGTCCGCCGACAATCTCGCCCGGGATGGCGGCAAGATCGGTGATGCCAACGTGAAGATCTACGACGCGGTCAGCAAGTACACCTTCAAGGGCGAGTCGGTGAGCCATGAGATCCGGGGCGGCCTGTACCAGGCGGTGTTCAACCCGTCGGCGTACTCCTCGTCGGGCTGGCACCTCCTGCCCGCCTCGGCGGCCACCGAGAACCTGGCCGCCAACCGCTCGGTCGGTGTCGGCTACAGCCTGGACAGCGAGATGGTCGATCTGTCCGTGGATGCGCAGAACACCCGCACCGACGGCAACAACCAGACGGATGAAGGTGACGGCCTGTGGATCAGCGGTCGCCTGACCCTGAGCCCCGCCGGTGAGTGGAACCTGTCCTCATGGCGTGAAAGCTACGCCGGGGCGGCCGGCAAGGATGTCGCCGTCGGCCTGGAGTTCGCCACGGAGTCCGACGAGACCGGCGCCGTGACCACCGACACCACCTCCTACGGCATCGATGTGCTGGTCCATCTGGACGGCCTGAGCGCCCTGGTCGAATACCGCGCCCAGACGGTGGATGTGGAGGCCGGGGCCGAGACCGACAGCACCGTGCTGCGTGTCCAGGCCGGGTATGGCTTCACCCTGGGCAACGGCACCGTGATCGAGCCGGCGGCCCGGTTCCAGCTCATTGATCTCAACACGGATGACGACGAGGAACCGGCTGAATTCAGCGATGCCACCTTTGGCACGCCGTCCTTCGCCCGTGACTTCGGCGGTTCCGGCACCGAGATCGACCTCGGGGCGAACTGGTACATCAGCGGCAACAAGAACAAGGTCAGCGCCCTGGTCACCTTGTGGGACGCCGAAGATGGTGAGGGCGAGGCCACCATCATCCGCGTCCAGCACCAGATCGTGTTCTGAAGCGATCCGCATCCGTCTGACGCATCGCGAACCCCCGGGCCATGCCCGGGGGTTCGCCTTTTTTCCGACCCCGGGATAGTGCTCCCATGCCCCACATCGCGGTGATCGACCTCGGCAAGACCAACAAGAAGGTCGTCCTCTACGACGAGACCCTGCGCCCGGTGGCGGACGCCCGCACCAGCCTGCCGTCGGAGCTGGTGGATGGCGTGCGCTGCGAGCCCGCCGCCGCCATCTGGACCTGGATCCAGGCCCAGCTCGCGGCCCTGCACCGCAGCCATCGCATCGACGCCATCGCGGTGACCACCCATGGCGCCACCTGGGCCGGGGTCGACGCGGCGGGAGCCCTGGCGGTGCCGGTCATCGCCTACGAGCACGACCTCGGCCCCGGCCAGGCGGAACTGGACGCGGACTACCGGGCCGTGGTCGGCGATCCCCTCGCGGTCCAGGCGGAGACCGGTGCGCCGGACCTGCCGCTCCTCATCACCACCGCCAAGGGCGTGCGCTTCGCCCAGCGCCGCTTCCCCGCCGGCTGGGCGCGGGTGCGCCACCTCCTCAACTATCCCCAGTACTGGGGCTTCCGGCTTACCGGCCAGGTGGCGGCGGAGCCCACCTACCAGGCCAACCACACCGGCTGGTTCGACCCGCGGACCAAGGCCCCCGCCTCCACCGCCGGCAAGCTCGGCATCGACCGCCTGCTCCCGGCCGGCCTGCGGAATCCCTGGGATGTCCTCGGCACGGTCACCGGCGAAGCGTTGGCCGCCGGGGTGCCGGCGGTGCCGGTGGTGGTCGGCATCCACGACTCCAACGCCGCCTTGCTGCCCTACCTGGTGAAGATGGGCGGGCGGGACTTCTGCCTGAATTCCACCGGCACCTGGTGCGTGGCCATGCACCGGGTCCAGGACACCACGTACCGGGATGGGGAATTGGGCCAGATGGTCCTGTTCAACCTGGACGCCTTTGGCCAGCCGACCAAGGTCAGCTTCCTCATGGGCGGCCAGGAATACGGCCTGTACCACGATCTGATCGGCGGCGAGGACCCCGGGACCATGCCCGCCTGGGATCCGACCCGGATCGTCCTGCCCGGGGCCTTCCCTGGCCAGTTCCCCGGTCTCGGCGGCGGTCTCGGCGACGGGCCCGCCCGTATCCCGCTCGCGGACCTGAAGGCCGGCCGCGCCCCCGCCTGGTTCCGGGATCCGGTCCAGGGCCATGGCCTGCTCAACGCCTCCCTCGCCTACCAGAGCGAGATCGCCATCCGCCGCACCGGCACCGGGCCCGGGACGCGCCTGTTCATCGAAGGCGGCTTCCGCCGCAACGGCCCCTATTGCCGCCTGC
>CAMCAC010000263.1 GCA_945872305.1 Candidatus Kuenenia stuttgartensis
CGGCACGGTGGCGGCCCTGGCGGTGAGCAAGGTCGCCAACAGCTCCGTGGACCTCCCCGACGCCGCCCTGCTCATCCAGGTCAGCGGCAGCTTCGGCAGCCGCCAGGAGGAGGCGCAGCGCCTGGGCCGGGTGCTGCGCCCCAAGCCCGGGGCGAACCGGGCGTGGTTCTACTCCCTGGTCAGCCTGGACACCGTCGAGCAGGATTTCGCCCTGCACCGCCAGCTCTACCTGTGCGAACAGGGCTACGAATACCGCATCGAGGAGCCGACCCCATGAAACCGCGTCCGCAGCAGGTGCTGCCCTGGGACCTGACCCTGGCCTGCGACGGGCTGGCGGCCCTGGAGCGGCTGGGACCCCATCGGGCACGCCTGTTCACCGAGGTGGGACTCGACGGGCCCCGGTGGAGCCTGTGCCCGACGGCGGATCTGCACACCTTCGGCGAGGCGGGCCTGATCGGCCGGGATGCGGGGGGATGGCATCTGACGCCGGCCGGTGGGGCGATGCTCGGTTTCGTCATCGGCTGCGCGAACCTGAAGCTGTCCATGCATGGCCAGGACGATGACCTGATCTGGACCCTGTTGGGCATCACGGATCCAGAGACGCTGCGCCGACGGTGGCGGGCCCTCCATCCCGGACAGGCGGAGCCGGGACATGGCATCGATCCCCGCGCCGCCCTGGATGCCGCCTGGGACTGGACCGGCACCGCCGGCGCCCGCATGCCGGCGGACATCCGCGCTCGGATGGAGATCGAGGGCAAGGCCCTGCTGCGCTGGATCCTGGATCAGCCGTCGGGGCCCGCCCTGCACCACGCCGTCGCCCGCATGAAACTCGGTCCGAAGCTGATCGCCCCGACCCTGGAATGGCTGCTCCAGACCCTGGTGCTGGCACCGGTACAGGATCCGGATGACGGGTTGGTCCGCCTCACTGCCGCGCCACCCGTCCCGATCGACGACCAGAAGACGGTTCTGGGCGGCTGGACACTCGATGACGTGCTGGCGATCATCCCACATCTCGCGGCGGGACTCGTCCCGCGCCGCCAGGACGGAAAGCTCGCCGTCAAGGCGGTGCAGACCCTGGGCGCCGTCATTGCACCCCTTCCCGTATCCCGGCAGCTCAACGAAGTCCCACCGGAGCGTCGCATCGAGATGGCGCTCAACATGGGCGCTCTCCTGGACCTGGTGCCGTTGCCGGGCGGCCGGGCCGATGAACGCGAGCGTCTCGCGGAACGACTGTCGGTGGCGGCCGGGGATCTCCTGCGGCCCATGGCGGATCGCATGCGGGCCGTGGTGAGGGGCGAGCGCCGGACCCGGCCGGGCACCCTGGGCATGGGTTCCGGCGATCATCGACTGTCCCTGACCCTGCTGCACGTCATGGACGGCGGGCCGCTCCTGATCAATGACATCCTCACCCGGGCCACCCGCCGCTACCTGGCTGATCAACCGGTGATGCTGCCCCATGTGACGGAGGATGTCGAATACCTGCTCTTCAACCTGCTCCTGACCCTCGGCTTCGCCCGCATCACCAGCCCCGGCATCGCCCTGACCCCGGAAGGCCGCTACGCCCTGGGCCTCACCGATGCTTGGCCGGAGCATCCGCCCCTGGCGGCGCAGCCGTTCGTAGTCATGCCCGACCACACGCTGGTGTTCCTGTCCCCGCATCCCGGCCATGAGCTGCGGCTGGCGGCCTTCGCCGAGCCGCAACCGGGGCCGGACCGGATCGGCGTGCGCTTCCGGCTGACCAAGGCCAGCGTGCAGCGCGGAGCCGGGACCGGACTGGATGCGGAAGCCATGCTCGCCCGGCTGGCCGCCGGCAGCGGCAAGCCGGTGCCGACGCATGTCGCCCACGAGATCCGCACCTGGGCCGGGGGGATCCGCCGCTGTCCGACCGGATTCGGGACCGTCATCCACGCCCCGGATGCGGCCACCGCCGCCGCCATCATCGCCGCCTGCGGCAAACGGGACCAGGCCCGGCTGCTGGGGGACTCCGTGGTGTTCATCCCCGCCGACGCGGACATGGACGAGGACAGATTGGAAGCGGCCCTGGCGAAACGCGGCATCATCCTGGACCACACCCTGGACGACCCACACCGGCCGTGAGTCATGGTCCTCTTCCATGGCGCATGGTGGAGTCACATCGGTCGGGTGGATTGCCGGATGCGTATGGCCGTCACTATGTCCCCATGCTCGACCCCGCATTGCTGGACCGCCTGCTGCGCACCGCTCTGGAACGGGGCGGGGACTACGCCGATGTGTATGTGCAGCGGATCCGCGAGCGGTCGCTGGTCATGGAGGAAGGGCGGCTGAAGAGCGCGTCCGAGTCCACCGCCTGCGGGGTCGGCATCCGGGTCCAGCGCGGCGAGGCTACCGGCTTCGCGGTGTGCGAGGACCTCGACGAGGCGGCATTGCAGCGGGCGGCCCGGCGGGCGGCGGCGATCGCCGATGGCGGCCCAGTCGCGCCGGCGGCGCTGCGCGCCCTGGCCCTGCCGGAGCGCTATCCCCAGCGCCGACCGTTGGCGGATGCTGCGCTGGATGAGCGCATCGCCCTGGTCCGCCGGCTCGCGGAACGGGCGGCGGCGGATCCGGCGGTGGCCTGGGTCCAGGCGGCCCTCAGCGACCGCGACGACACGGTGCAGATCGCCACCAGCGACGGCGTGCTCGCCCATGACCGGCGGCCGCTGCTCCAGATCCGGGTCCGGGTCCAGGGCGAGCGCGACGGCCGACGGGAATCGGTCTACGACACCACCGGCGGCCGCTGCGGGCTGGAGCATCTCGACGACGCGCGCATCGACGGCCTGGCGGCCCGGGTCCAGGCCCGCCTCGCCACCCGCCTCGCCGCGGCCGAGGCCCCCGCCGGCACCATGCCGGTGATGATCGCCCCCGGGGTCGGCGGCGTGATGCTGCACGAAGCGGTGGGCCATGGCCTGGAGGCGGACTTCAACCGCAAGGGCACCAGCACCTATAGCGGCAAGATCGGCAGCGTGGTGGCCTCGCCCCTGGTCCGGGTGGTGGACCGGGGCGACCTGCCCGGGGAGCACGGCGCCTTGGCAGTGGATGACGAAGGCGTGATCCCCGGCTGCACGCCGCTGATCGAGGGCGGCGTGCTCACCGGCTACCTGCACGACCGCCTGAGCGCCCGGCTCATGGGCTGCGCGCCCACCGGCAACGGCCGCCGGCAGTCGTACCACCACCTGCCCATGCCGCGCATGC
>CAMCAC010000264.1 GCA_945872305.1 Candidatus Kuenenia stuttgartensis
TGATCACCGATTGGGTGGTCCTCGATCTCCCCACCGGGAAGGTCGAGACCCGCAGCGCGCTCCCCGAGCTCGCCACCGATCCGGCGTACACCACCACCAAGATCGCTTTCCGGGTGGTGCCGGCCCAGCCAGCCGCCCCCGGCGATCCCGCCGGCTTCGCTGCCCAGCCCGACGAGGGCGCCCCGGGCACCGCCCAGCGGACCTTCATCAGCGCCTTCGAGATCACCCAGGCCCAGTGGCTCGCCCTCGGCGGCGCCAATGCCTGGAGCGCCACCGCCGCTGCCCTCGGCTGGTCCGCGGGGATCGGCTCCGACCGCCCGGCCACCGGCATGAGCCGGGACCAGGCCACCGCGGTGCTCGCCGCCTGGTCCGCCGGGACCCGGCCCGACCTTGGGCTGCCCACCGACGCCGAGTGGGAGGCCGCCTGCCGGGCCGGTACCGCCACGGACTTCTCCTGGGGCGACGACCGCTCGGATCCGACCGCGGCCCGCTACGCCCTGGTCTGGGAGACCGCCGCCGGCCGCACCGGCGCCGAGCCGGTGGCCACCCGCACCGCCAACGGCCTGGGCATCCACGCCATGCACGGCAACGTGTGGGAGTGGACCGGCGCCGACACCATCCGGGGCGGTGCCTGGCGCGACAGCCTGCCCCAGGCGCGCAGCGCCAACCGCGCCGACCTCGACAGCGGCATCGGCCATCCCCTCGTCGGCCTCCGCCTGGTGCTCCGTCCGTGATCCCCCGCATACCCGCCCTCCTCCTCTGCGCCGTCGCGGCGCTGCCGGCCCTGGAACTCGTTGAGCGCGATGTCGGCCTGGTGGTCGAGCTGCCGCCCACGGACTACGACTTCGACCTCAGCCGGCCCGGCCAGTCCGGCTCCGGCAGCGATGCCTTCGACAGCGCCGCGGCCCTGTGGCTGCGCGGGCGCTACGCCTTCACCGGGCCCGGCGACCGACACGGGCCTCTGCTCGGGGCCGGCCTCGGCTACGAACAGGCCGTCCTGCCCGACGGCGATCGCACCCTGATCGCCGCCGAGGTCACCGGCGGCTGGGGCGTCGCGGTGACCGATCGCCTGTCCGCCCGGGCGATGCTGCGGCTGCACGCCGGCTATGCGGATCTCGCCTTCGACCCCACCACCAGCGCCCCGGGCTTCGATGCCAGCGGCGTGTCGGTGGGCTATGGCGCCGAGCTCGGCGTATCCTGGATGCTCAGCGAGCGGGTGGTCCTGACCGCCGACGCCGGCTGGCGCCAGGGGAGCGAGGAGCTCAGCGGCGACGGCGTGGATGTGACCATCGAACCCGCCGGACCGGTCATCGGTCTCGGCCTGTGGTGGCGGATCAGCAGCCGCCCCTGGCGACTGGAGTGACCGCAATGGCCAACGACGACCGCAACGACCAGACGCCGCCCGCGGGCTGGCAGGGCGACGAGGCGACCATGGCGGGCATCCCGACCCCGCCCCCCGCAGAGGGCGGAGCGTGGACCGGTGGTGAGCGCACCCTGGTCGGTACCCCGACCCCGACCCCAGCCCGTCCCGGCATTCCCGCCGGCGCGGTGCCGTGGACCGGTGGGGAAAAGACCATGCCGGCGATGCCGGTGCCCGCCGCCGCGCCCGCGGACGGCGCCGCCCCGTGGACCGGCGGCGAGCAGACGATGGCGGGGATGCCCGCCGGGGCGGCCCCCGCCGCCGGCGAGGGTTGGGCTGGCACCGAGGTCACCGCGGTGGGCGGCGCCGCCGCCCCGGCGGATCCGTCCCGCCCGGCCACCGATCCCGCGCGCAAGCTCGGCAAGACCACCGCGACGATGGACGACGGCTGGCATCTGAAGGGCCGCAAGGGCCCGATGACCGGCCAGACCTTCGGCGACTACGACATCGGCGGCGTGCTCGGCGAGGGCGGCATGGGCGTGGTCTACCGCGCCCGGCAGATCTCGCTCAAGCGCCGGGTCGCGCTCAAGGTCCTGCCCCCGGCCCTGGCCAACGACACCCGCCTGCTCCAGCGCTTCGAACAGGAGGCGCGCACCGCCTCGCTGCTCAACACGCCGCACGTGGTCCAGGTCTTCGCCGCCGGCACGGTGGACGGGACCAGCTTCTTCGCCATGGAGTTCGTCGAGGGCACCGACCTCTCCGAGATCATCAAGGCCAAGGAGGCGAAGGCCGAGCGCTTCGCCACCGAGGAGGCCGCCGACTTCATCATCCAGGCCGCCCGCGGCTTGGCCGAGGCGGGCAAGCTGGGAATCGTCCACCGCGACATCAAGCCGGCCAACCTGATGGTCACCGGCAAAGGCGTGGTGAAGGTCGCCGACTTCGGCATCAGCAAGGTCGCCGGCGAGCATTCGCTGACCATGACCGGCACCGCGGTCGGCACGCCGGCCTACTGCTCCCCGGAGCAGGGCCGCGGCGACGCGGTGGACCACCGCTCGGACATCTACTCCCTGGGTGTCGTCCTCTACGAGCTGCTCACCGGCCGGAAGCCGTTCGATGGCGCCACCGCCAACGCGCTCATCTACCAGCACAACTACGCCGAGCCGACCCTGCTGCGCGAGATCCGCGCCGACCTGTCCGAGGAATACCAGGCGATCGCCCTGAAGTGCTTGCAAAAGGACCCGGCCAACCGTTACCAGGATGCCGGCGACCTGGTCGCCGACCTGGAGCGGGTGCGCGCCGGCTCGGCGCCGATGACCGCCCTCATGTCCGCTTTCGGCACCGGTGCCGACGAGGCCATGCGCCGGCTCGGCATCAAGCAGCGCCGGGTGTGGCCGTGGATCACCGCCGCGACGGTGGCCATCCTCGGCGCCGGCGGCGCCTATTGGTGGTGGCAGGCCGGCGAGCAGGAGCGGGCGGTGGCCCGGGGTGATAAGACCCGCCTGCGCGAGAAGCTCGCGGCGGTCATCGATCGCCCGGTGCCCATCGATGCCTCGGTGCCGGTGGATTTGCGCAGCTATGCAGGGCTGGTCGGTGACGGCGACGAGGATGTCGCCCGCTGGACCGCGGAGATCGCCGGCATCCAGGCGACGGAGCGGGATCTCGCCGTCCTCGACCGCGAGGAGCTGCCCGGGGCCGCCAGCCGCGCTGCCCTCGCCGCCCGCCTGCTCGACCATGCCCGCTGGGTCGGCACCGACGGCCAGGACCACCAGCGCTGGAGTGCTCGCCTCGCCCTGATCGACGGCCGCATCGCCGATCTGCGTCGGACCCTGGCCGGG
>CAMCAC010000265.1 GCA_945872305.1 Candidatus Kuenenia stuttgartensis
GTTCTACATCACCATCGCCTGGGCGGTGTGGTACGGCATCCACTACCACCTGACCGGGATGGGCAGCCTGGGGGCGGAGAAGCTGAAGGCCCAACAGGTCGCCGCCGCCGAGGCCCAGGCCAAGTCGGGTGCGGTGACCATCGACGAGGCCACCCTGCGCGGACTGTCGAAGCTGCCCAGCCGGGTCGACGCGGGTCGTCAGCTGTACGCCAGCGTCGGCTGCGCCTCCTGCCACGGCGCGGACGCCACCGGCGGAACCGCACCGAACCTTCGCGACGGCTGGTGGCTGCACGGTTCCGACGCGATGGACATCTACGCGGTCCTCCGCAAGGGCACCGCCAAGGACTACGGCATGCCGGCCCAGGACCGGGTGAGCGACGACGAGCTCGCCTCGATCATCGCCTGGATTGGCGCGGTGAACCGCGACGAGGGCGCCAAGCCCGGCAAGCGCCTGGCCCCGGCCCGTGAGAAGGAGGCGCCGATCGCCTGGTGAGGGCGACCGGCGGCATGCCATGCCCGTCATCGACGGCGACGACCAGGATTTCCGCTCCGTGCTGGCCACCAGCGACCGGCGGGGCCGGCGGCGATGGCTGCATGTCCACCTGACCGGAGGGGTATGGCGCCGCCGGCGGGCGATCCTGTCCACGGCCCTCATCGGCTTCCTGCTCTGGGCGCCGTTCTGGACCATGAACGGGCATCCGTTCGCCCGCATCGACATCCCAGGAAAGACGGTGTGGGCGGCAGGCACGCCGTTCCACGCCCAGGATCTGCCCTACCTGCTCCCCCTGGCCCTGATCCTGATCATCGGCACGGCGCTCATGGTCGCCCTGGTCGGCCGCTTCTTCTGCGGCTGGCTGTGCCCCCATTCGGTATTCCTGGAACAGGTATTCCGCCCCCTCGAACGGCTGATCCAGGGATCGTCATCCCGACGCAAGGCCGAAGAGGCCAAGCCCACCAGCGCGGGCCGGGCACGGGTCGCCGTCACCTGGGTCGCCTACGGCATCGCCGCCGGCGCCATCGCCAATGCCCTTACCGCCCTCTTCATCGGCACCCATGCCTTCGTCGCGGGTCTGGTGGTGGATCCGGTGAACCATCCCACCGCGGCGGTGTTCTGGCTGGTGTCCTGGGTCGTGATGCTGTTCAATTTCGCCTGGTTCCGCGAGCAGACCTGCACCATCGTCTGCCCCTATGGTCGGCTTCAGACGGTGATGCTCGATCCCCACGCCCTGGTGGTCGGCTATGATCCGCGCCGGGGCGAACCCCGCGGCAAGGGTGCCGACCGCACCGGCAAGGGCGACTGCGTGGACTGCCGGCTGTGCGTGGACGTGTGCCCGACCGGCATCGACATCCGCAACGGCAACCAGCTCGAATGCATCCACTGCACGGCGTGCATCGATGCCTGTGACGGGGTCATGGCCAAGGTGAAGAAGCCCGCGGGGCTGATCGCCTTCACCAGCGAGGTCGCCCTGGGCGGCGGGCAGCGGCGCACCCTTCGTCCGCGCACGATCCTGTACGGCACCGTGATGGTGGCCCTGACCGCCATCTTCGTCGTGTTCCTGACCCGTCGACCGGATCTCCATCTCGGGGTCGAGCGCAATCCGGTGACGCCGACCGCCATCGATCAGGATGGCACCGCCCTGGTCCGCCAGGCCTTGACCGTGGCCATGACCAGCGGCAGCGGCCAGGATCTCGCGGTGACCCTGTCGCTGCCCGACCTGCCCGACGCCCGGCTGATCACCCAGACCACCACCCAGCCGGTGGCGGCCGGGGCACGTTCGGTGGTCACCGTGCTCGTCGATGCCCCCCGGGCCGCGGTGGGCAGCCACCTGCGCACCCGCCTGGTGGCGAGCTGGGCCGGCGGCAGCCGCGAAGCCCCGGTGATCCTGCGAGGACCGTGATGACCCGCCGCATCAATCTCTGGCCCTGGGTCCCGGTCCTGGTGATCGGCGTCGCCATGGGGGTGAACACGGTGATGTTCCTGGTCGCCCGCTCCGCCGCGCCGCGGCTGGTGGAACCGACCCCGTACCTCGCCACCCGCAACGAGGACGCCCGCCAGGCAGCCCGCCACGCCTTCACCGCAGCCGGGCTGGAACTGGCCACCCAGGCGGTCCCTGGCGGCCTGGATGTCCGCATCACCGGCGGGACGGTCTCCGCCGGGACCCTGCGCCTGGAGCATCCGGCCGACCCGCTCCGGGACCGCGATCAGCCCTGGATCACGGGCGCCACCGCTGCCCATGTCCCCGCCACCCCGGGCCGCTGGTGGGTGCAATGGACCTCGGCGGACGGGACCCTGGTGGCCCGGATCCCCGGCGAGGCGGGCCGATGATCAGCCAGACCGCGGAGTACGCCCTCCGGGCGGTGATCTTCCTCGCCCAGCATCCGGGCCGGACCTGGACTGCGGACGCCATCGGCCAGCACACCCGCATCCCGGTCAGCTACCTGTCCAAGATCATGCAGGCCCTGGCCCGGCGACGGTTGGTGTCGAGCCAGCGCGGCCTCCATGGCGGCTTCGGCCTGCTCATCGACCCGGACCGCCTGACCATGCTCGATGTGGTGTCGGCGGTGGAGCCGCTCATGCGGATCACCAATTGTCCGGTGCACCAGGCGGGCCTGGACCGATCCCTGTGCGCCCTGCACCGGCGGATCGACACCGCCTGCCAGGCGGTTGAGCAGGTCTTCACCCAGGCAACCATCCGCTCGATCGTGGACGACCCACACGGCGTCCACCCGCACTGCGTCGATCCGGCCTGAAGACGAGGGTCACCTCGACCTCATGGTCGCATGCGGCGGCCCAGCGCCACCGTTGGCTGGACGCCTTCCCTCCAAACCATTCCTTGCGCCCGATCTCGGCGGGTCTGGGCACGTGCATGCCCTGTGGACCGCTTCTGCCGGGCTGGGACTGCCGCAGTAGACCGGCAAGGATGCCGTAGTTTCATGAAGAAATATCATCCAGACAATCGCTTTGAATGATTCTATTGCATATTAATGCGTGAAAACCCCCTTGCAAAGCACGTCCACGGCGCATGGTGCCGCAACCAACGGCAATCCATTGCCGCTCCTACCCGCCCATGTCACCATCCACATCGGCCATTCTGCCCATCGCTGGATCTGCCGCGGACCTCGTCCGCGAGCACCCCGACCGCTATGGCCCGATCCTGATCGCCCTCCGCGACCAGCCGTGGCGGGAACTGCTGA
>CAMCAC010000266.1 GCA_945872305.1 Candidatus Kuenenia stuttgartensis
TCCCATGAGATCCCTGGCGTTATGGCTGCTCTGTGCGGTCATCCTGATGGCCGGTGACACCGCGGCCGCCCGGGATGCCTGGGCCCAGGGCCGCCCCGGAGAGGCATTGCCCCTGCTGATCAATGATGCCCAACAGCGTGGCACCTGGCAGGCATGGACCGATGCGGGCCTGTGCGCCGCGGATGCGGAGGACCACGGCGAGGCGGTGGCGGCCCTGTGGACCGCCCGGCGGCTGGCCCCGGCGGCGGCGGAGCCGGCCGCCGCCCTGGCCGCCCTTGGGGCGGTCACCCCGGTCCTGTGGACCGACCGTCTGGGTCCGGTGGCCTGGGCCGGATCCGGCTGGTGGGCCATCCCGCTCCTCGCCGCGGCCGGCGCCCTCGCCGGCTGGGCCATCGCCCGCCGGGAGCCCCGGGCCGGGCTCGCCGTCGCGGCCATCCTGGCGGTGGCGCTGCCTGGAGTGGTCGCCGGCTGGCGGGACCGCCTCGATCCGCATCGCATCGTGCGCACGCCCACCCAGCTCCTGGATGCCACCGGGGCGGCGGTGGCGCCGTTGGCGGCGGGCACTCCCGTCCGCCTCGCGGGGGATCCCTGGGCGGGCCGTTCTGCGGTCCGGACCGAGGACGGCCGGATCGGCTTCGTCGATCCGGCGGATCTCCGCTGACGATCCCCGCGCCCCTGCCCCTTTCCCCGCCCGGGCGCGGTCCAGGCTGCCCGGGATGACCGACCATGCCATCCTCCTCGCCCGGCCCGCGGTGGCCGCCCGTCTGGCCGCGGAGGGGGCCGATCCGGCGGTGCTCGCCGCCATCGCCGCCCTCGCCCAGGGCGAGGTGCGCCGGGATCAGGACCGGGTGGCGGACGCCTGGGGCCGCGTCACCGACGATGCCGGGATGGCGGACTTCCGCCGGCTGCTGACCCCGCTCCTGGAACGGGCCAACTTCGTCCAGGTCGGCGATGCGGAATTCCAAGCGGCCCTGGCCCAGGAATCCGTGTTCCAGGTCCGCCTGCATACGGAGCCGGCGGCCTATGCGGACCTCGGCATCTGGCGGCGGGGGACCAGCCCGCGCACCGACACCGTGCGCCGCTGGTGGCTGTTCCGCCGGCCGGTGTCGTTCACGGTCTGGGACCGGGTGCTGCTCCTCGCCCGTCTGCGGCCGGGCAAGGGACCGGCGGCGTTGCGCGGGCCCCAGTTCAAACTGTTCGCCGACATCCCGGACCGGGACCTGGAGATCGTCCTGCCGGACACCGAGGTGCGCATGCGCACCGTCGACAAGCTCGTCCTGGTCGTGCCCGCCCTGTTCGGCATCGGCGCGGTGGTCAGCCAGCTCATGGCGGTGCTCGTCTTCCTGTCGCTGCTCGTCCTTGGATTCGTCGGTCTGAGCGAGGCGAAGGTCGAGGTCAGCCAGGCCCAGCTCGCGGCCTTCGGCGCGGCGGTGTTCTTCATCGCCATGTTCGTCACCAAGCAGATCAGCCGCTACCGCCTGCGCCGGCTGACCTTCCTGCGCACCCTCGGCGAAACGCTCTACGGCCGGACCCTGGACAGCGGCGCCGGCGCCATCCACCACCTGGCGGAGCTCGCCGCCGACCAGGACGCGGTCGAGGCCATGCTCGCCTGGAGCCTGCTCCGGGCCGGTCCTGCGACCGCGGCGGACCTGGACGCGGCGGCTGAACGCTGGCTCGCCGCCCAGGGCAGTGGCACCGACTTCGAAGTCGACGACGCCCTCGCCCGCTGCGCCCGCTGGGGTCTGGCCGAGGAGCGGGATGGCCGCTGGCAGGCGGCGGATCCCGCCGCCGCCCAGGCGGCCCTGCGCGCCCGCTGGGGTGACCTGCTGCCGGCATGAGGTCGATCGTCCTGGCGTTGATGGCGGCGAGCCTCGCAGGCTGCGCCGCCCTGCGCAGCCTGCCTCCCCCGGATCAGACCGCCGCCGGTGATCTCGTGGTCCTGGTCGACCACTTCCACAGCGTGGTGATCGTGCCCGGCGGAGCCCTGGGACCTGACACCCGGGGACCGGTGCCGTCCTCGCGGCTCGTCGCGGTGCATTTCGGTGAGGAACGCTGGCTCACGGATCCCGAGGTCGGCATCGGTCATGGATGTACCCTCGCTGCCGGCGGGGGACCCGGCATGGTGGTGCTGAATCCGTTGCGCCGGGTCGATCCCTGGGTGATGGGCATGGATCCGGAGCAGACCCGCCTCTGGCGCTTCCCGATCAGCGCCGCCGGTCTGGCGGGCATCGAGGAACGCCTGCGTTCGACCTGGCTCGGCGCGCGGGTCCAGGCGTTTGCCGAGGTCGATGCCTATCTTGTGGAAAGCGCCCGGCCTTGGCTCCTCTCCGAGAATTGCCATGACTTCACCGTGGATCTCCTGCGGGCGGGCGGGCTGGACCTGCCCGCGACCCCGATCGTCCAGGCGGCGGGCCTGGCCTACCGGCTCGACCGGGCTTCGGCGGCCCTCCGGCAGGCCGGGATCGCCGTCATCGGACCCGGGATCGCCCCGTCCGCCACGGCGGCGGGCCGGCAGCAAAATCAACATTGACGGGACCACGGGTTCCGGGTTAGGCTCCACCCATGCCGGAGTTGCGGATCCCCTGCAACCTCGGCTCAGGAGCCCCCCATGGCCAAGTCCCGCATCCTCTCCCTCACCCTCGCCCTCGGTCTTGCCGCGTCGGTTTCCGCCGTCGAGCAGGGCAAATACGAAGCCGCCATCCGTGAGAATGTCGGCGTCGGCATCGGCACCATCATCTGGGGCAACTTCGGCGATGGCCTGGTCTCCCAGGTGTGCGCCGCCACCACCAACGGGACCTTCTGGAACCAGACCTTCGCGGTGACCTCGGGCACCCTGGGCGCCAAGAGGGCCGACAAGATCGCCCGCCAGGAGCTGCGCGAGTACATCCGCGGCAACATGGATGTGGTCGCCCGCGAGGTCGCCGCCGGCCGCGGCGAATCCCTCGATGCCGTCATGGACATCATGGCTGTCGATGCCGCCCGCCGCGAGGAGATGGCCGGCCGCCTGCAGGCCAGCTTCGGCGACATCTACGCCTCCGACACGGTGACCCATGAGGTGGTCGCCGAGCGCATGGCGTCGGTCCTCGCCGACGCGTGATCAACGCTGTCGTCCGCACGATCGGGAGGGCTTTGGCCCTCCCGATCGTCGTTTGCATCGGCCTGTTCTCCGCGGATCCGGTCGATGGCTGGATCGC
>CAMCAC010000267.1 GCA_945872305.1 Candidatus Kuenenia stuttgartensis
CGGTGGTGGATGACGAAGATCTGGCCCTGGCGCTCGCGCTCCCGTTGGAGCGCGTGGCGGACCAGTTCGTCCTCCCACGGGGCGACCCGGGTCTCGACCGCCAGGCGCTCCGCCGGGGCCTCGGCCAGGACCGAGATGTCGCGGATGCCGAGCAGGGAGAAATGCAGGGTGCGCGGGATCGGCGTCGCGGACAGGGCGAGCACATGCACCGTCGGCGCCACCGCCTTGAGCTTCTCCTTCTGCTTCACCCCGAAGCGGTGCTCCTCGTCGATGACGATCAGGCCGAGGTCCTTGAAGATGATCTTTTCGGAGAGCAGGGCATGGGTGCCGACCAGGATGTCGACGGTGCCGGCGGCGGCCTTGGCGATCAGGGCGTTGCGCTCCTTGCCGGAACGGAACCGGTTGATGCCCTCGATGCGCAGGTCCGGCATGCGGACCTTGAAGTTCTCCAGGTGCTGCTCGGCGAGCAGGGTGGTCGGCGCGAGCACCGCCACCTGCTTCCCGCTCGCGGCGATCTTGTAGGCGGCGCGCATCGCCACTTCGGTCTTGCCGAAGCCCACATCACCGCACAGCAGCCGGTCCATGGCCACCGGGCGCTCCAGGTCTGCCTTGATCTCGCGCACCGCCGCGAGCTGGTCTTCGGTCTCCTCGTAGGGGAACGCCGCCTCGAAGCGGCGCACCTCGGGGCCGTCCGCCGGGCACGGCCAGCCGCCCCGGGCCAGTCGCTGGGCCTGGGTCACGAGCAGTTCACCGCTCATGTCGGCGATGGCCTTCTCGGCTTTTTCCCGCTTCTTGGCCCAGCCCGGTCCACCGAGGGTGGACAGATCCGGGTTTCGGCCGGTGGCGCCCACATAGCGCTGGACCAGGTCGATGGCATCCACAGGGACATACAGCTTGGAACCCTGGGCGAATTCCAACAGCAGGTAGTCCTCAAGGTACCCGCGCTTTTCCAGGGTCGCCACGCCCCGGAAGCGGGCGATGCCGTGGCGCAGATGGACCACCAGATCCCCGGCCCGCAGGTCGTCGAGCCCGGACAGGGGCTCGCCGCCGGCGACCCGGCCGCTGCGCCGGCGCACCGCCTGGCGGGCCGCCAGTTCGAAGTCGTGGCCGAGGAGGAAGCCGCGCTCCTGGTCCCGGAAGCCCGAGGACAGGCGGCCGACGGTGACCTCGATCCCCGACAGGTCCGCGTCGGTGAGGTGGGCCTGCAGCTCGCGGACCGCCTCGTCGTTGCGGGCGAGCAGGCGGATGGTCAGTCCTTCGCCGTGGAGGGCGGCGAGATCGGTCAGTCCGCGCTGGAGGTCCCCGCGCAGGCGGTCCACGGTAGTCCCGGCCCCATCCACGGCGCCGCTCTCCAGCACCCGGGCGAGGCGGATCTCCCGTCGGCCATGGTCCGTCTTGAGCCGACCGCGCAGGGGCAGGTCCCCCAGGATCACCAGCGGCCCCGCCGGCAATTGCGGCCACAGGAGTTTCACCGCCAGCCCGCCGCCGCCCCGGGCGAGCACCGCCTGCTCCACCGGCCCGATGGATTCCTGGGTCAGGGGGTCGAAGCGGCGGATGGCGTCGATCTCGTCGCCGAAGAAGTCGATACGCAGGGCGTCGGCGCCGATCCAGGGAAAGACATCGACGATGCCGCCCCGCTGGGCGATCTGGCCGCGCCCTTCGACCTCGGTGGCGACCCGGTAGCCGGCCTCGACCAACCGGTCGAGCAGGGCGTGGGGTTCGAGCTGCTGCCCCGGCTTGAGGACCAGGGACGAGCGGGCGAGTTCGGCCAGGTCCGGCACCGGCTGGTCCGCCGCCGCCGCGTCGGTGATCAGCCAGGACCCGGTGGCGAAGGCTTCCAGGGCCGCCGCGCGCTTGGCATGGCCGGTGGCGTCGCCGCCGTCCTCGTCCTCGTCGTTGAAGCGCTCCAGTTCCGGCAGCACCGCGACCCGGACGCCGAGTTCTTCCAGGTCTTCGGCCAGGGTCTTGGGTTCCGGGCAGACCACCAGCCGGCCCGGCCCGCCGTCCGAGGCCACCGCCGCCAGCAGCACCGCCGCCAGGGCCGGCGGCAGGGCGCCGATCACCAGATCCGTGTCGTTGGTCAGCGCACCGCGCAGGGCTGCGGTCCGGGGGTCGTCCTGGTAGAAATCCCGGAGGCGGCGCATGGGGCGGGGATGGTCGCGGCGGCCGGGAGGAGTCCAGCGGCCCTGCATCCGCATCGGCGGCCTCGCCGCCGTCGGGACCGCCGAGCATGGCTTGGCCTGTATGGGAATCGTGTGGATGCACAGCGTTGTCTCTGCCGAGCCATGCTCGGCGGTCCCTTCGACCGTCGGGACCGCCGAGCATGGCTCGGCCTGTATGGGAATCGTGTGGATGCACGGCGTTGTCTTTGCCGAGCCATGCTCGGCGGTCCCTTCGACCGGCTGCCGGCGCTACCGAGCCAATCCCCGGGCCGTGGCGATGAGCTGGAGGAATTCCCGGCGTTGGCCGTCGGGATCCCGTTCGGCGCCCTGGCGGGCGAGGCGTTCGATCAGGGCCCAGTCCAGGCTGCCGGTGTGCGGGGTGCCGCGCAGGCGCATGCTGAATCCCGCGGCGGCGGCGGCCTGGGCAAGGTCCGGATCCAGGTCGGTGACCCGATCCGGGACCAGGACCTCGGACAGGCGGCTGGTGTCGCCGTCCGCCGGCTTCCAGCGCAGGCGGAGCTGGAGCAGGGTGCCGTCCGCCGCCGGCAGCGGCACCGTGGCGGTGACGGCGAACGGGTTGGCGTCGGCCCCCGGCGCCGGAGCCGGCAGGGGGTGGCCCGCGGGGACCACCTCGTACAGCGCCGTCACCGTGTGGCCGGCGCCGATCTCGCCGGCGTCGATCCGGTCGTCGTTGAAGTCCTCGCGCCGCAGCACCCGGTTCTCGTAGCCGAGCAGGCGCCAGCCGGCCACCGCGGCGGGGTTGAAGAAGACCTGGGCCTTGGCGTCCTTGGCGATGGTCACGAGCTGGCCGAGGGCGCCACTGATGAACAGGCGGTTGGCCTCCCGCTCGTCGTCGATGTAGCCGTAGGTCCCGTTGCCGGCATTCGCCAGCATCTCCAGGGTCTCGTCCTTCAGGTTGCCCATGCCGAAGCCGTACACCGACAGGAAGACGCCGGTCCTGCGCTGCTCGGTGATCAGGGATTTCAGGTCGCCCTGACTGGTGGTGCCGACGTTGAAATCCCCGTCG
>CAMCAC010000268.1 GCA_945872305.1 Candidatus Kuenenia stuttgartensis
CCACGGCTGCGAGTACATGACCGGCGGCCATGTGGTCGTCCTCGGCCGCACCGGGCGGAACTTTGCCGCCGGCATGAGCGGCGGCCTGGCCTTCGTCCTCGACGAGGACCGCCAGTTCAACAAGCGCTGCAACACCGGCATGGTGGACCTGGAGCAGGTGAGCGGCGACACCGACGGGGTCGAGGCGCTCAAGCGCCTGCTCACCGACCATGCGGCCCTGACCGGCTCGGCCACCGCCACGGCGATCCTCGCCGACTGGCCGGCCTGCCTGAAGAAGTTCGTCAAGGTCTTCCCGCGCGAATACCGCCGGGTGCTGCTCGAACGCGCCGAACGGGCGCGCAAGGGCGACACCGTGATGGTCCGCCGCTGAACCCACCCAACCACACACGACCTGCCAAGCGAGACATCATCATGGGCGATCCCAAGGGCTTCATGACCCACGACCGGCGCGCGCCGAAGTACCTGCCCGCCGAGCAGCGGCTGGCCAACCACGACGAGCACATCGAGCAGCTCGACGAGCAGTCCATCCGCACCCAGGCCAGCCGGTGCATGGACTGCGGCGTGCCCTTCTGCATGTCCGGCTGCCCCCTCGGCAACCTGATCCCGGACTGGAACGACATGGCCTACCGCGGGCGCTGGCGCGAAGCGCTGGCCGCCCTGCACGCGACCAACAACTTCCCCGAGTTCACCGGCCGGGTCTGCCCGGCGCCGTGCGACAACTCCTGTGTGCTCGGCATCACCAACCCGCCGGTGACGATCAAGCTGCACGAGGTGAGCATCGTCGACAAGGGCTTCGCCGAGGGCTGGATCCGTCCGATCAAGCCGAGCCACCGCACCGGCAAGACCATCGCCATCATCGGCGGCGGCCCCGCCGGACTGGCGGCGGCCCAGCAGCTCAACCGCGCCGGTCACACCGTCACCGTCTATGAGAAGTCCGACCGCGCCGGCGGCCTGCTCATGTACGGCATCCCGCACTACAAGCTGCGCAAGGAGAAGGTCCAGCGCCGCATCGACCTGCTCGCCGAGGAAGGCATCCTGTTCCGCTTCTCCTGCGAGGTCGGCAAGGACATCGCCTGGGACGAGATCCGCGGCAAGCACGACGCGGTGGTCATCTCGATCGGCGCCGAGGCCGGCCGCGACCTGCCGGTCCCCGGCCGGGACCTCGACGGCATCCACCTCGCCATGGAGTTCCTGCCCCAGTCGAACCGGGCCAACTGGGGCGACGCGGATGTGGCCGCCCTGCACCCGAAGAAGCAGGCGATCCACGCCAAGGGCAAGAAGGTCATCGTCATCGGCGGCGGCGACACCGGGTCCGACTGCATCGGCACCAGCCTGCGCCAGGGCGCCGTCTCGGTCCACAACTTCGAACTGATGCCCAAGCCGCCCAAGGACCGCACCGCCGGCAACCCCTGGCCCCAGTGGGCGCGCATCGAGCGCGTCTCGTCCTCGGTGGACGAGATGCAGGTGCGCGGCGGCGCCGTCTCGTTCGCCATCCAGACCACCAGCTTCCAGGGCAAGGACGGCAAGGTCACCGGCCTGACCACCGTGGACCTGGACTGGTCCACCGGCAAGCCGGTGCCCAAGCCGGGCAGCGAACGCACCTGGGAATGCGACCTCGTCCTGCTCGCCCTCGGCTTCACCGGCCCGCGCCGGAACGGCCTGGTCGAGCAGAGCAAGGTCGCCCTCGACGAGCGCGGCAACATCAAGGCGGATCCCAAGACCCGCGAGACCAGCCTGCCCGGCGTCTTCGCCGCCGGCGACGCCCGCCGCGGCCAGTCCCTGGTCGTCTGGGCCATCGCCGAGGGCCGCGAAGTGGCGCGCTGCGTGGACGAATACCTCGCCAAGCACGAGTCGCTGCTGCCGGCGGTCCCGGGGGGGGGCCACGATTCCGGTTGGTCAGCGCGGCGCGTCCAGCGCCGGTCCCACCGGCTGGGGGACCTTCTTCACCCGGGTCGGGTCGTAGCCCTGGGCCTTGGCCCGTTCCAGGATCCCGTCGAAGACGGTCTGGTCGAGGTGGCGTTCCCGGGCGAGGATCCAGAAGAGGTCCCGGCTCGGGTGGCCGATCACCGCCCAGCGGTAGTCCGGGTCGAGGTCGATGATCAGGTAGTCGGCGGTGAACGGCCACAGGAAACGCACCCGCCACTCGGCGTTGGTGGTGGTGTTGTGGACCCAGGCGGTGCCCCGCCATTCCTCTTCCGGCGCGTCGAAGGTGTCGCGTCGGAAGACGAAGATGTTGTCCATCGTCCCGTCCGGGCGCATGGCGTAGCGGTCGTAGGTGGCGACCTTGCCTTCTTCGAGCCAGTACGGGATGTGGGCGATCACATACCAGTCGCCCTGGTAGCGGTTCAGGTCGACGTACGGCACGGTGGCCATGGGCGGGCGGCTGGCACAGCCGATCGAGGCGACCAGGGCGCCCGCGAGACCGCAGACTGACAGGACGAGAAAGGATCGGCGCATAGCCGGATTGTGGCTCCGGCCGGGCACCCTTCGATGGAAACCCGGGAAACCATATACGGTACAGGCTTCACGGGGCCGTGCCTGGACAGGGATTCCGGCTCGGGCACATGGCATCCATGCGCAACGCCCTGCTCCTGACCCTGGCCGCCGGCGCCCTCGCCGCGGTGGAACCCCGTGTCATCGAAGGCCACCGCTATCCGGCCTCCGCCAGTTCCGCCGCCGGCGCCATGGCTCTGGTCGGGGCGGGCGAGGCGGACTGGGGCTGGTTCGATGTCCACACGGCGGCGCTCTATCTGCCCCCCGGCGCGGATCCGGCGGCCCCCCTGCGCACCGGGCCGGTCCGCCTGATCCTGACCTACCAGCGGGACTTCACCGCCGCGGACTTCACCAAGGTGACGCTGAAGACCTTCGGCGCCGGGCTGCCCCCGGCGGAGGTCGCCGCCCTGCGCCCGCGGCTCGACCGCTGGAACGCCCTCTACGGCCCGCGAAAGAGCGGCGAGGCCTGGCATCTCACCTGGCTGCCGGGCACCGGCATCGAGCTCAGCGACGGGACCACGGTGCGCGGCGTGATCGAGGGTGACGACTTCGCCCGGGCCATGCTCGGCATCTGGCTCGGGGATCCGCCGGTGGATGCGGATCTGCGCCGGGCGCTCACCGGGCGATGACCCTTTCGGCGGGCGGCATCACGGTCCTT
>CAMCAC010000269.1 GCA_945872305.1 Candidatus Kuenenia stuttgartensis
GCCGCCGGCACGGCGGTCGAGGCCGCCCGCGCCGCGGAAGCCGAGCGCGCCCAGGCCGCCCGGACCAACGCCGAGGCCACCGCCGCCGTGGCCCGCCTGACCCGCGACCTGGCCACCGCACCGCTCGCCGCCAAGGCGCCCCTGTGGGCCGCGCACCAGGCCCAGCGCGCATCCGCCGAGACCGCAGACGCCGCCGACACCCGCCTGGAGAATCACGCCCTGGCGGCGTGGAACGGCCTCGCCGGCCTTGTCGACCACCCGTTGCGGGCCACCGCCGCCGCCCTGCTCGCCGATGCCTACCAGCGCCGCGCCGCCGACGCCGAGGCGCGGGAGGACGACCAGGGCATCCGCATCAACCGCGCCGCCCTGCGCCGCTTCGACGACGGTAGCCGTGCCGCCGCCCTCGACGCGCCGGTGGCGCTGGCGGTGACCGGACCGGCGATCCGCCTCACCATCCGCCGGCTGGCTCCCGGGCCCGACACCCGCCTGGCCCCGGCCGGCGAGCCGGTGGCGACGCTGGAGGTGCCCGGCACCGCCAGCCTCCCCGCCGGGCACTACCACGTGGCCGCCGCCGACGGCGCCGAGGGCTCGGTGTACGTGCGGCCCGGCACGCCCATGGGCCTGCCCTGGCAGACCACGGCCCCGACCGTCCCCGGCCTGGCGTTCGCCTGGGTCGCCCGACCCGGCGGCGGCTTCTGGCTGTCCACCACCGAGATCACCCACGAGCAGTACCGCGCCTTCGTCCTCGCCCCGGCCAACCGCGCCTTCGCGCTCGATCCGGTGGCGGCCCTGCGCCGCGGCGAGGACGCCGAGCTGCTGCTCGTTCCGCGCACCTCGGCCAAGGTCGGGGTGTGGACGCCGGTGCCCGCCGCCGGCGCCCCCACCGACCTGACCATCCCGGCGGCCCTGGCCGGCACGCCGGTCACCAACATCACCCGCGACGACGCCCTGGCCTATGCCGCCTGGGTGGGCGCCTCGGCCCGGGTCCGGGCCCGCCTGCCGACCGCCGCGGAATGGGAATACGCGGCCACCGCCGGCGACCCCGCCCGCATCTGGCCGTGGGGCGGGGTGTTCGACGGCGCCTTCGCCGTGACCGCCCAGGCCCGCCGCAGCCAGCCGGCCGCGGTGGCCGACGCCACCCTCGACATCGGCCCCTTCGGCCACGCGGGTCTGGCGGGCAATGTGCGCGAATGGCTGGCTCCCGCCGGCGACGAGGCGGTGGGCGAACTGACCGGCGCCGTCGCCGGCGGAGGCTGGGGCGACGACCGCCCAGAAGCCTTCGCAGGCAGGTTCCGCGAGCGGGTGCCCGCGGATGTCCTGACGCCGGCCATCGGATTCCGCCTGGTCGTGGAGGCCACGCCGTGATGCCCGCGCTGCGCTCGATCGTCCTCACCCTGGTCCCGGCCCTGGCGCTGATGGCGGCGGACGCCGCGCCCGGTCTGGCGGTCTGGGATGCCGGCCAGGGCACGGTCGGCGACGGGCCGGGCGCGCGCGGCTCCGCCGTGCGCCCGGGCGCGACCGTGGTCGTCGGCCCCGACGGGCCGGCGCGGATCGTCCTGCCCGGCACCGCCAACGGCTTCCTGACCCTGGCCGCCGGCAGCACGGTGACGCTCAGCGAACGCCGGGTCGCCGGCAACGGCGCGACCACGGCGGAACTGCTCGTCACCATCGCCTCCGGGGCGGTGGCCGTGGGCGGCGATCCCGCGCCGCGCTTCGCCGCCGTGCGCCTGCGCGGAGTGGCGTCCGAGACGGTGGCCGCCCCCGGGGTCGGCGTGGCGGTGGAGGCCGACAGCGCACTCGGCGACACGGTGGTGGCGATCGACGGTCCGGTGGGCACGGGCCCCCTGCCCGGGGCCGCGAACGGGTGGCAGGCGCTGGCCGAGCGCGTGGTCCTGGAACCGCGGACCCTGGTGGTCGTCGATCCGCGGCGCGGTGTGGGCGAGGCCGTGCCGGCGCCGCGCCGGCCGCAGCTCGCCGGCGCGGCAACCGCCCGCCCGGGGCTGCGGGCCCTGCTCGCCGGGACCGACGTGGCCGCCTCGGGAACGGGCGCGACGGCGGCGCCGGCCGTCGCCGGCTGGACCCTCGACCAGGCGGCGCGGGATCTCGGCCTGCCCGACACGGCATGGTGGAGCGCGCCGCCGGCCATGCCGGTGTCGCCGGCCGCCCCCGCCCCCGCGCCGGTGCGTTCGTGGTCGGCGATGGTCCAGCTCAGCGCCTTCTCCGACAGCAATCCCGGCGGCGTGGCCGCGGACCTCGGCGGCGGCGAGGCGGACGTCGGGATGTCGCTCTACGCTGATGCCCGCTGGCGGTGCTGGACGGCGGGCGACTACGCCCTGCACCTGCAGGCGGTGGGCGGACTGGTGCGCTACCAGGGCGCACGCAGCGTCGACCAGGCCGGGGTGGAGCACGACAGCCGGGACGAGGACCAGGAGCAGATCGGCGTGAACGCGGCCCTGGTCGGGCAGGGGCTCGGCCTGGACTGGTCGCTCGGCCTGGGCGGCAGCGTCTCGGCCGACGACAGCCAGGATCTCCGCGCCGCGCGCCTGACCGGCGACCTCGGCGGCCAGGTGGATGACGGCATCTATGCCGTGCTCAACCTGGCCTGGACCCACGGCGGCATCGATCCCGTGGCGGCCGGCGAGGACGACTACACGACGCGGGTGGTGACGGCCCGGCCCGCCGTGGTCATGGCCCTGCCCACCGCCTGGCCGTCGACGGTGGAGTTCTCCGTGCTCTGCACGGACAGCCGCTCCGCGGTCGCGGATGATGATTTCCGTGCGCTGCGGCCCGGCGTCTCCGGCTCGAGCCGGGTGGGCGGGTTGGACCTGGGCCTGGCCGTGCGCGGCGAGTTCATCACCTACCGGACCCCGCGCGCCGCGACCGAGACGGACCTGGCCCACGAGACGGTGCTCCAGGCCACCGCCACCGCCGACGTGCCGGCCACGGACTGGTGGTCGCTCGGACTGTTCGCCAACTGCCTGTGGTTCGACTCGAACCAGCCGCTCGCCGACTACACCCAGACCCAGGTCGGCGCCCGCACGACCCTGCATTGGTGATGCCGCCATGACCCTGCTCCGCGCCTCCCTCCTGATCGTGCTGTGCTCCGCG
>CAMCAC010000270.1 GCA_945872305.1 Candidatus Kuenenia stuttgartensis
TTCGTCACGCCCGATGGCGGCATCGAGATCGCGCCGGGCACCCTGCTCGCCGTGGCGCCCCTTTGCGCCCATGACGAGCGCATCGCCGCCCGGCCGTTCGCCAACCTGGTCGCCTCGCTCCGCCAGGAGGCGCTGTCGGTCCATCTCGCCAGCTCCGGCCGGGATCCGCTCCGGCCGATGATCGCGGTCGAGGAGACCCTGCTGGTCGCCGATGCCGACCAGGGGGCCGGGGCCATCGCCGCCCTCCTCGCCGCCCCGGACGACGACGAGGCCGCCGCCTGGACCATGGCCGTCGCCGCCTGGCTGCGCCGGGCCGCCCGCGAGGCCCACGCCGCCGCGAGCGTCCGCGACGGCCGGGTGGCCCGGGTCCAGGCCCGGGTCCACTACGAGATCGGCAAGACGACCCTGACCGTCGCCGGGTTGGCATCCTACGCTGGATGCGGCCCCGACCACCTGACCCGCCAGTTCCGCCGGGAGACCGGGGAAGGGCTCGCCGCCTACATCCAGCGGGTGCGCCTGGAGCAGGCCCGGGACCTCCTCGCCGCCGGCGGCCGCACCGTGGCCGAGACCGCCCGCCTGGTCGGCATCGCCGATCCCGCCTATTTCAGCCGCATCTACCGCCAACGCTTCGGCCGGCCGCCGTCCAGGGAATGACCGTTGTCGGCGCCCGCGTGTCACACGGCACGAATTCCGCCCAGGCGCGTGCTGTAACCTTTGGCTGGCCCGGACGGATTCCCTGCATGCGAGCCCTTTTTGTCTTCCTGGGCCTCGGCGTTGCCGGAGCCGCCGATCTGACCACCTGGCCCAGCCAGTACCGCATCGACCCCTGGGACACCGCCAAGCTGACCGCGGCCGATGTGGTCGGACCCGATGGCATCGTCTATCCGGACTGGACCAACGTCGGCATGACCGGCGGCATCCCGACCGGTTTCACCGCCGTGCTCAATCCGGCCAGCCCGCCGGCCGGCTACCAGGTGTTCCATGTGAAGACCGGCTACGCCGCCGCCGGCGACGGGACGACGAACGACGATGACGAGGTCGCCGCCGCCCTGGCGGCTGCGCTGGCGTACAACAACGGCAGCACCCAGAAGGCGATCCTGTACTTCCCGGCCGGCACCTATCTGCTCACCAAGCCGCTCACGATCAATGAGGACGGGATGGTGGTGGCGGGGGCGGGGAAGGCCAGCACCACGCTCAAGCTGGATCACGGCGGGGTGTCCTACAGCAGCCGATCCCTGCTCGAGTTCGACGGCGGTACCTGGGGCGGCACCTACCTCTACGGGCAGACCACCCTGCGTGGCAGCTCCACCATGGTCTTCGACAAGGATCCGTCCGCCAACGGCTACAGTGTCGGCAGCTGGGTGCGGATCGCGGCCAGCGATGCGTCCGCCGGCGACACCATGCGCGAGCGCTACAGCAATCCGGCGACCGGGTGCGTGTATAACGATCCCCTTTGGCATTTCGGCCGATTTTTCATGGCCAAGATCACAGCGATCGACAGCGCCGCCAAGTCGGCCACCTTCGACCGCACCTTTCCCCACGACTTCTTCGCCGATGAGCGGCCGCAGATGCGTACCACGACCATGCGTCAGCAGTGCGGTCTGCAGGATCTGACCATCGATACGGTCGGATCCGGCACTTCGACCACGGTGACCCTCGACCCCGTCCGTCATCGCCGGGTGGTCAACGCCTGGGTGCGCGGCATCAAACTGAATAAGGCCCGCGACTGGCCGATGTCGGACCAGAGCGACAGCCGCGCCCGCATGACCATCCAGGACTGCGATATCACCGGCACCTGGGCGGACATCAACTCCGGATCGAAGGCCTATTTCGGCTGGTCTCAGGCGGACATGGACGGGTTGATGCACAACTGCACGGCCAGCGATCTGCGCCACATGGCCATCTTCCAGATGGCATCGCGCTGCGTGGTGCGGTCCTGCACCTTCACCGGCGAGACGGTGCAGACGCCGCAGCAGCATGGCCGCTTCCCGTTGGATAACCTGGTCGAGCAATGCATCTTCGGCACCTGGACCACGCCGCGCGGCAAGACCGCCTACGGCATCGATCCATCCAGCAGCACGACCCACGGCCCCAATGGGCCGCGCAATGTCTTCTACAACAATGACTCGCTCAACGGCAGCGCGACCATGCATCTGCTGGGGACCAGCGAAGCTCAGATCCTGGTCTACAACCGCCTGCGCAATACCGGCACCAACAGTGCGGTCGATGCCTTGCCACCGATCTGGGCGCGTGACCGCACCTTCGATACCATCGTGCGCGGCAACATCCTGGATGGCGTCCCGTACATGCCGATGATGGTGCTGGAAGACCCCACCTGCACCGGCTGGAGGGTCGCCGGGAACATCGTGTACAACAGCAACGGGCAGGTGATGGCCGGTCCGGCCACCCTGGCGGTCAATGATTTCAACCAGTTCCGCAGCGGCGCCCTGCCGTCGAGCGGCGCCCCGGCCACCACGCCCGAGGCCGCCAGCATCTATCAATGGCAGCAGGACCACGCCGCCCAATCGCGCATCCTGGTGCTGGCCGAACGCCGGGCGGTAAGCGAATCCGGCGGCCGCACCACCCTGCGCGTGGTGCGGGTCAAGGCCGGCAGCAGCGGAGCCCTGACCGTCGCCCTGTCGGCCAGCCCGTCCGCGGCCCTGGACCTGCCGGTCAGCGTGACCATCCCCGATGGCGCGGTGGTGGCCGAGGTGACCATCAGCGGCAAGGCCGTGGCCAGCGATACGGCGGTGACCATCACCGCCACCGTCAGCGGCCTGGGCCTGAACACCGACACCGACACGGTCACCGTGCTGGACACCGCCTCCACCGTCGATCCCGGCATCGAGCGCCCCGCCGTCCTGACCGCCTCGACCCCGGCCGGGTGGCAGAGCTGCGATCTGGCGCAGGGCGGCGGCGGATCGGTCGCGCTCAGCGGCTCCACCATGACCATGACCGGTCGCGGCCCGGGCATGGCCGACTACATGGGCAGTCTCGGCCGCAGCGGGTTCCGCCATGCCTGGAAGACGCTGTCCGGTGACGGCAGCATCACCGCCCGCCTGGCGTCCTATTCCGGGACGGGCAATGTCGGCCT
>CAMCAC010000271.1 GCA_945872305.1 Candidatus Kuenenia stuttgartensis
CGATCCGGGACTGGAGGGGACTGCCCCCGTTGCTGTGGGTCTGGACGAGCGAGCGCTGGTGGCTGCGGCGCCGGGACGCCGACGGCGCCCTGATCATCCACCGTGACGGGGGTGCGGCCTTCTTCCTGGTCCTGCCCCTGCTGGGCGCCCGCCTGAACGAGGGGCCCGCCGTTTGGCCGCCGCGGGATCCCGGAGATACCACGACCCGCCCCTGACGGGGCGGGTCGTGACGCGGCCAGGGGACCGGAGCCGGTTCAGCAGTAGCCGTTGAACAGGTTTTCCAGGTATTCCTGGCGGGCGGACGGCAGCGGGGCCGCGTCGCCCTTCTTCAGGATGTAGGCCTGGAGGCTCTCGAAGTCGGCCTTCCCGGCCTCGATGTCCTTGCCGATGCCCTTGTTGTAGGAGGCATAGCGCTGGTCGACGAACTTGGCCAGCTTGCCGTCCTTGATGATCTTCTCGGCGATGCGCAGGCCGCGGGCCCAGGTGTCGATGCCGCAGATGTGGGCGTGGAACATGTCCTCGACGTCGTAGCTGTCGCGGCGGACCTTGGCGTCGTAGTTCAGGCCGCCGGAGCCGAGGCCGTTCTTCTGCTGGAGGATGATCGTCCAGGCCTGGGCGCACTCGCGGTAGTCGTTGGGGAACTGGTCGGTGTCCCAGCCGTTCATGACATCGCCGCGGTTCGAGTCGATGGAGCCGAGGGCGCCGTCGGCGGTGCACACCGCGAGCTCGTGGCAGAAGTCGTGCCCGGCCAGGGTCGCGTGGTTCTGCTCGATGTTCAGCTTGAAGGTCTTCTCCAAGCCGAACTTGCGCAGGAAGCCGAGGACCGTGGCGCTGTCGAAGTCGTACTGGTGCTTGGTCGGCTCGCAGGCCTTGGGCTCGATCAGGAACTGGCCGGTGAACTTGACCTTCTTGGCGTAGTCCGCCGCCATCTGGAAGAAGCGGGCGATGTGCGCCTGCTCGCGGCCGAGGTCGGTGTTGAGCAGGCTGTTGTAGCCCTCGCGGCCGCCCCAGAAGACGTAGTTCTCGCCGCCCAGGAACTTGGTGACGTCGATCGCCTCCTTCACCGAGTTGGCGCAGTAGGCGAAGACCTCGGCGCTCGGGGTGCTGGCGGCGCCCTGGCTGAAGCGCGGGTGGCTGAACATGTTGGCGGTGCCCCACAAGAGCTTCACGCCGGTGGCCTTCTGGAGCTGCTTCAGCTTCTCGGCCACCTGCCACAGGTTCTTGTTGGTCTCGGCGACGTTGGCGCCCTCGGGGGCGACATCGCGGTCATGGAAGCAGTAGTACTCGACGCCGAGCTTGGTGATGAAGTCGAAGACCACCTCGGTCCGCTTCAGGGCCATCTCCTGGGAGTTGGTGCCGTCTTCCCACGGGCGGCAGATGGTGCCGGGGCCGAAGATGTCGAGGGCGACGCCGCGGAAGGTGTGCCAGTAGCAGACCGCGTTGCGCATCCACGCCGCCATCGGCTTGCCCAGGATCTTGGCCTTGGGGTCGAAGTACTTGTACGCGAACGGATTGTCCGAGTCGGGTCCCTCGTACTTGATGGTGGGGATGGCGTCGAAGTGCTTGGTGAAGGCCATGGGGTGGGCTCCGGATCTCGCTTTTGTATGGCCCTGGCCGGCGCCGGAAGCCCCCGCCGGCGCCGGACCGATCCCATGCGCCGCACGGCCGTCGCGCCATGCACAGCGACCCCCTTCCGCCCGCCCGTACAGGCCCACGATGGAGGCTATGACCAACTACCTCGCGCTCCCCACCGGCAAGGACGTGCCCAACGTCATCAACGCGGTGATCGAGATCCCCAAGGGGTCCTCGAACAAGTACGAGTACGACAAGGAGCTGAACATCTTCCGGCTCGACCGGACGCTCTACAGCCCGGTCCACTACCCCGGCGCCTACGGCTTCATCCCCCAGACCCACTCCGAGGACGGCGATCCCCTGGACGTGGTGGTCATCGTCGAGCACGACACCTTCCCCGGCTGCCTGATCGAGGTCCGTCCCCTCGGCGTGCTGGTGATGCGCGACGACATGGGTCTTGACCACAAGATCCTCGCGGTGCCGGTGAACGACCCGCGCATGCGCGATGTCCACGGCCTGCAGCACCTGCCCGCCCACTACCTCGCCGAAGTCGACTACTTCTTCAACATCTACAAGGATCTCGAAGGCAAGAAGTCGGACACCTATGGCTGGGAGGACCGCCTGGTCGCCCACCAGGTCATCACCGAGTGCGTGCAGCGCTACAAGGACTACACCGGCGGCCTGATCGACCGCTTCAACAACCTGACCCCCAAGGGCAAGAAGGCGGGCACCAAGATCGTCCGCGGCACCGGCACCCACGGCCCCCTTCCGGGCCAGACCATGGCCTGGAAGCGCAACCAGTACGGCAACCAGAAGCCGCCCGCCGCCGGCGAGGATACGGCGCTGGAAAAGAAGTAAGAGGGTTTCGGGTTTCGGGACGGGCTTCGCCCGTCGTTGCGGACTGGCCCTTCGGGCGGGGCGTTGGGGGCTGTCCCATGGCGTCCCGGCAGAGCGGGGGCTTCCTTGAAGAGGCGGCATCGTCGAAACCCGCTCGGCCGAGCGATGCTCGGCGGTCCCCTCGGAGGCCGTCCTGTGGCATGGGCGTCCCGAGGACGGGTGGAGCAACGGGACCCGGGATGGACCATGGTCGCAGGTTGCCGCTGGGCCTCATCCGGCACCATCCCATCGCGTTCACGGATCTCCCCCCCTCCCCCCTCCCCCTTCCCACAGACACCACCATGGCAGTCATCGGCATCGACCTCGGCACTTCCGGCTGCAAGGCCGTCCTCGTCGCGCGCGACGGGCGGATCCTGGCCTCGGCCACCGCCGAGTATCCGCTCTCCACCCCCAAGCCCCTGTGGTCCGAACAGGACCCCGCGGACTGGTGGAAGGGCACGGTCGCCGCGGTGCAGGCCGTGGTCGCCAAGGCCCCGGGCGAGGCCATCGAGGGCATCGGGATCGGCGGCCAGATGCACGGCGCCACCCTGCTCGATGCCAAGGATCAGGTGGTCCGCCCGGCGATCCTGTGGAACGACGGGCGCTGCCAGGCGGA
>CAMCAC010000272.1 GCA_945872305.1 Candidatus Kuenenia stuttgartensis
ACTCCATGAAGATGATCGAGGCCATCATCCAGCCGTCGAAGCTGGAAGCCGTCAAGGAAGCCCTCAACGAAGTCGAAGTGGTCCGCATGACCATCAGCGACGTCCAGGGCTTCGGCCGCCAGAAGGGCCACACCGAGATCTACCGCGGCCACGAGTACACCGTGAACCTGCTGCGGAAGGTGAAGATCCAGATCGCCGTCAACGACGAGTTCGTCGAGCCCACCCTCAAGGCCATCATCAAGGCCGGCCGCACCGGCGAAGAGGGCAAGGTCGGCGACGGCAAGATCTTCATCATGCCGCTCGAGGAATGCATCCGCATCCGCACCGGCGAGCGCGGCCCCGAGGCCATCTGAGCACGACGGGGCGGGGGACATCCCCCGCCCCACCGCTTGCGCCCGGATGCGGAACCGGGCGCTGGCGGAATCCTCTTCTCGACCCGCATTGAACCCCGGGGACCGGCGCTAGCGTCGGTCCCCGACACCCCCTCGGCAGACGCCGAGCCAGCCTCTCCCCGGAGACCCCATGAGCCTGTTCGATCCCAAGGATGTCCAGAAGGCGCTGCAGCTCGCCAAGGACCACGGCGCCAAGTACGTCGACGTGATGTTCGGCGACATGTTCGGCACCTTGCAGCACTTCACCATCGTCGCCCGCCGGCTGGAGGCCGCCCTGTTCGAGGAAGGCCTGCCGTTCGACGGCTCGTCGATCCGCGGCTGGCAGGGGATCGAGAAGTCGGACATGAACATCAAGCCGGACCCGGCGACCGCGTTCATCGACCCCTTCCGCGAACAGCCCACCATCTGCTTCATGGGCGACATCTACGATCCGCGCACCGGCAGCCGCTACAGCCGCGACGCCCGCTCGATCGCCGCCAAGGCCCTCGCCTACCTCAAGCAGTCCGGCATCGGCGACGTGGCCTTCTTCGGCCCCGAGCCCGAGTTCTTCATCTACGACTCGGTCCGCTACAGCAGCCAGCCCCAGGCCTCCTTCTACTACCTCGACTCCGACGAGGCGCCCTGGAACATGGGCACCGACACCGGTGTGAACCTGGGCCACAAGATCCGCCACAAGCAGGGCTACTTCCCGGCCACCCCGCAGGACCAGCTCATGGACCTGCGCTCCGAGATCACCACCAACATGCAGACCATGGGCATGGAAGTGGACCTCCACCACCACGAGGTGGCGAGCCCCGGCCAGTGCGAGATCGGCATCAAGTTCGGCACCGCGGTCACCGCGGGCGACCTGGTCCACATGTACAAGTACGCGGTCAAGAACACCTGCTTCCAGCACGGCAAGACCGCCACGTTCATGCCCAAGCCCCAGTTCTTCGACAACGGCTCCGGCATGCACAACCACATGTCGATCTGGAAAGAGGGGAAGAACATCTTCGCCGGCAACGTGTACTCGAAGCTGTCGCAGGAGGCCCTGTGGGCCATCGGCGGCATCCTCAAGCACGGCAAGTCGATCCAGGCGTTCACCAACCCCTCGATCAACAGCTACCGCCGCCTCGTCCCCGGCTACGAAGCCCCGGTGAACCTGGCCTACTCGGCCAACAACCGCTCGGCCTCGATCCGCATCCCGAACGTGAACGGCGACAAGGCCCGCCGCTTCGAGTTCCGCTGCCCGGACAGCTCCGGCAGCCCGTACCTGGTCACCGCCGCGATCCTGATGGCCGCCATCGACGGCATCAAGAACCAGATCGATCCCGGCAAGCCGATGGACAAGAACATCTACGACCTGCCGCCCGAGGAGCTGGCCACCATCCCCAGCACCTGCAAGTCGCTGGAGCAGGCGATCGAAGAAGTGAAGAAGGACAAGGCCTGGCTGACCGCCGGCGACGTCTTCACCGAGGACATGCTCGAAGCCTACCTCGGCTACAAGACCGAGAACGAGGTCGAGCCCATGAAGCTCCGCCCGAACCCCTACGAGTTCTACCTGTACTACGACTGCTGAATCGTCCCGCATCGCGGACAGCGGCACACCCCCCGGCGCATGCCGGGGGGTGTGTTTTTTGGCGGGCCGAGTCGTCCAGGAACGTGGACGGCCCAGCGGGAATCTGCGGAACGACGCTGTTTCCCAGGCGATGAGCCGGTCTTGCCCAGCGCCGTCGTCCGGTCACCGTGGAGGCGATGGACCGCATGACGCATCCGGGGTGGGCGGACACCGTGTCCAACGCGGACGCCGCCACGAGCCTGTCGGTGCGGGCGACGACCCTGCCGCCCGACAGCAGCCTGGGCACGCCGCCGTCATCCACCGATGGCTCGACGCTGCTCCTGCCCACCAGCGGCTCGGGGACCGTGGCAACCCTGCTCGCAGGCGGATCCGGCCGGCTGCGCCTGGCCACCGGCGGCTACGAGGCGGGCTCCATGCTCGGCGTCGGTGGCATGGGCGCGGTCATGCTGGCCCGCCAAGAGGAGCTCGGCCGTGAGGTGGCGATCAAGGTCCTGCGTCCGGATCTGGCGGACCCCGAACGGCGCCGCCTGTTCGCCGCCGAGTCCGCCATCGCGGCCCGCCTGAGCCACCCCGGCATCGTGCCGGTCCACGACGCGTCAGATGGCGCCCTGGTCATGCGCCGGGTCCGCGGCACCGCGTGGTCCGATGCCCTGCCCGCCGGGGTCGTGCCCCGGGACCATCTGGCGGCGGAGGCCGGCCGTCTTGCCCGGGTCGCAGACGCCTTGGCCTATGCCCATGCCCAGGGCGTGGTGCATCGGGATCTCAAGCCGGCGAACATCATGGTCGGCGAGGATGGTGCGGTGCTGGTGCTCGACTGGGGTTTGGCCCTGGCGGGGCAGGTGGTCGATGGTTGTTGGCGCTGTCCGCGGCTGGCCGAGGACCCGATCCTGGCCTGTGCCGGCACGCCGGTGTGGATCGCGTCTGAGGCGGCCCGGGGCGATGCGGACGGAGTCGGACCCGCCACCGATGTGTTCGGCCTGGGTGCGATCCTCCACCGGCTTCTGGCGGGCCGGCCGCCCTGGGCGGCGGCGGGGCCCCACGGGGCCCTGGCGGCGGCGGCGGTGGGCGCGGCGCCGGCGCTGCCGGC
>CAMCAC010000273.1 GCA_945872305.1 Candidatus Kuenenia stuttgartensis
AGGCCGGCACCCTGGAGATCGGCGCCTCGGTGCGCGGCTCCTGCACCGTGGTCCTCAACCGTGATCCGTGGAGCGTTCCCGATCCCACCACCGGCTGCGGTACCGTCGGCCACATCCGCATCGAGGGTGCCGTCGCGGAGGATGGCACCCTGAGCGGAACCTATGCCGTCGATTGGGGCGCCGCATGGACCGCCAACGGTGCCGTCCGCCAGACGCCCTGAAACACTCCGGGCGGCGCCGGATGGCGCCGCCCGGGAGGGGATTCCAACGGTCGCCGATGCCGTGCTTGTTATAGAGCTCGTCGGCGAGATAGGCGCTCTGGCCGAAGTGGCCGTGCACGCCCAGGATCTTCGGCTTCACCGCGACACCCGCCTCGACCAGGCTGGCGACCAGGACCTGGCCGGCGCCGGCGACGGCCTGGTGGTCCTCGACCGTGACCAGCCGGCCGCCGGTCTTGGCCAGGGCGGCGGTGTGGGCCGCGAGGTCCGGCTTGTTGGCGACCGCGTTGTTGAGGACGATGGCGCCGATGCCTTCCTTGGCGAGCTGCTCGGCGGCCTTGATCGCGTGGGCGACCAGGGAGCCGTTGGCGCTGATCGTCACACTCTTGGCGGTACCCGCGGTGGTGTCGGCCACGGTCATGGCCTTGCCCCAGGCATACTCGATCCCGGCGGGCTTCAGGCTGACCGCGAAGTTCTCGCGGCCGCAGAAGAACAGCACGGAATCCGGCTGCTCGCCGGCGGCGCGGGCGGCGGCGAAGCGGCGGATGGCCTCACCCATGGCCCACTCGGCCTCCTCGGCCGAGGCCGGGCAGTAGGTGGTGGTGTGGGGGACCGAGCCGGTCATCGCCAGGTACATCAGGCCCTGGTGGCTGGCGCCGTCGGCCGCGTCCTGGAAGCCGGTGTGGCTGAACACCGCGATGATCGGCGACTGGCTCAGGTTGGCCATGCACAGGGGCAGCAGGCCCTTGGTCACGCCGAACTGGGCGAAGGTGTCGACGACCGGGATGTAGCCCTGCTTCGAGTAGCCGGCGGCCACCGAGACCATGTTGGACTCGGCGATGCCGACCTCGATGGAGAGCTGCGGGAACTTGGCGCGGAACGGGGCGACGCCGGTGGAGCCCTGGAGGTCCGCGCTCACCGAGACGACCGGCAGACCCTGCTCGGCGGCGGCGATCATGCCCTTGGGGAAGCCGGCCTGGATCTTGTCCTTCTTGGGCGCGGGGGTGGTCGGAGCCGGGGCGGCGGCGGCCTTGGCGGCCTTCGCCTTGGCCAGGTCCTCGATGCTGACGAGCCAGGACTCGAACTCCGGGGCGGCGGGCTTGCCGCCGTTGATCTCAGCGACGAAGGCACGCAGTTTGCCGGTCTCGGCGTCCTTGAGACCGAGCGGGTAGCCGTGGCCGCCGGAGGCGCTCTTCTCGGTCGCAGCGACACTGTAGCCCTTCACGGTCTTGGCCCAAACGACCACGGGGATCTTCGGGTTGGCCTCGACCAGGGCCACCGCCTGCTCGATGGCGGAGAACGCGGCCTGGAGGTCGTTGCCCTGGTCGAGCTTCACGACTTTCCAGCCCTGGGCCTCAAGGCTGGTGAAGTACGGCTGCATGGTGAACGAGTCGGCGTCGACCCGGCCGGACAGCTTGGTGTTGTTGTCGGAGACGATGAGGACGAAGGGCGCGCACTGGTCCTTGGCCGCGAAGCCGGGGATGGCGCTGACCGCCTCCTTGGCCTCGCCTTCCATCATCGCGCCGTCGGAAATGACGCAGATGGTGGTGCGCTGGGCGTCGGCCAGGCGGTCCGCCAGGGCCAGGCCCTGGGCCACCGGCAGCGACGAGCCCAGGGGGCCGTTGCTGACCATGACGCCTTCGGGGAACAGGTGGCTCTCACCGTGGCCGGTGAGTTTGCTGCTGACCGAGCGGAAGCCGCGCAGGTCGGGGATGGTCACGCCGGCGAAGCCGTAGTTTGCCTTCAGGGCGTACAGCCCGTTCTCGGTGTGGCCGGCGTCGTTGGCGAAGTTGTAGTGCTGGTGCCACGGGGTCTTGGCGAACATCAGGCCGTGGATCGCGGACATGATCTCGGCCAGGGCGGCGGGGCCGCCCCAGTGGCAGGCGGCGCCGCCGATGGTCGCGTCCATGTTCATGAGGGCGAGCATGGTGCGGGTGGCGACCGGGCAGGCGACCTTCAGGGTCGAGCCGTCGGCACGCTTCACCTCGGCGGCGTACTTCGGAGCACCGGGATTGCCGGCCAGGGGGTTCGGGTAGCTCAGGCCCTTGCGGTGGCGCTGGCTGGGGTCGACGGTGGCGGCGGCGGCGAGTTCAACGCCCATGGCGGTATCTCCGGGGGAAGGCCCGCAGGATGTCGCACGGCGGTCCCGCTCAAGGGGTTTGGCCCATCGACAGCGCCGGGATGCAGCCACAATCCGGCCATGCATACCCGGCTCCTCGCCCTGGCCGTCCTGCTCGCTGGCGCCGCCACCCTCGCCGCCGGCGACGCCAAGCCGCTGACCTTCGTCAACAGCACGGTCTCGGCGCGGACCATCAGCCTCAACGAACCGCTGCGCATCGAGTTCACGACCATGGCGCGGCAGCTCCCGGAAATCGACATCCCGGGCCAGGTGCGGGCCGCCATCACCGTCGGCGCCGCCCGCTCCTGGCGGCTCGTCGGCGCCCCCCTGGTGACCGAGCACGAGAAGACCAAGACGGTGCAGATCGCCGTGGCTCTGCTGCCGCGCACCACCGGTCCCCTGGATCTGCCGAACATCCCGTTGACCTGGCTCAAGTCGTCGGGCGTCGCCGGGTTCGGCCAGGTGACCGTGTCCGAAGACATCCTGGTCGGCAGCGAGCGCCGGTCTCTGCCTGCAGAACTGACCGGCGTCGCCAAGGTGCCCTGGGGCGCCACCTGGACCGAATGGAAGGACCGCATGCCCGGCTCCACCAACGGCGCCGGCAACGGGGCGAGTTGGATCCGTACCGATCGCGGGGTGGAACTGCGCTTCACCGGCGGCGAACTGGGCGAGGCCACCCTGCCCGCTCCGGGTCT
>CAMCAC010000274.1 GCA_945872305.1 Candidatus Kuenenia stuttgartensis
GGGAGGACCCCTGGACCGGCGCGGTCCATCCCGGCGGCGCCTGGATCGACCTCCCCGCACCCCGGGACCGGGTCCCGGTCCTGGCCCGCCGGGGCAGCGCGGTGGCGATGCTGGTCAGGGGCTGACGTCGCGGGCCGCGAGGACGGCCCGGGTCACCGCGAGCTGCGCCGTCCAGTCCGGGGCACCGGGTTGGGCGATCTGCTCGCACACCACGGGACCGGCGAAGCCGGGCGGGATCAAGTCGTCGAGCCGGGCGGCGATGGCTCGGGGATCGTCACTGGTTTCTTGCAGTTCCCCAGGTCGACAGTGCCGGACCTGCACCGCCACCACCCGGGGCAGGAGCGGGGCCCAGTCGGCGGGGGTGAAGCCCTGGCCGATGTAATGGCTCGCGTCCAGGGTCAGGCGCAGATCCCGGACCGCCGCCACGGCGCAGACCGCGGCCGGGGTTGCGGTGGCGGTGCCGAGGTGGGTCTCGGCGGCAAGGACCAAGCCATGGTCGGCGGCGATGGCGGCCAGTTCGCGCCAGCGCCGGGGATCGTCGTGGTCGTACACGAATTCGGTGAGCAGCGTCGCCCCGGCCTCCGCCAGCCACGGGGCCAGGGCCAAGGCTCGCCGCCGCTCCTCGGCCCAGCCGAGATCCCGGGCGTGGTGGCAGCCGGCCGAGGGCAGCCGCAGTCCCGACGCGCGGACGATGCCGAGCAGGTCGCGTCCGTAGCCCTGGTCGTCCGCCAGGCGCGCGGGATCCAGATGCCCCGGCCACACCCCGTCGCCGCGCACCACTAGTTCAGCCGCAGCAAAGCCGAGGACGCGGATGCGGTCCAGCGCCTCGGCCAGGGGCAGGTGGGTGAAGGCCAGGGTGGAGCAGGCCGGGGTCCGCATCAGTGGCCCTTGGGGATGAAGAAGCCGTGGGCATCGATCCACGCCTGGTTCGGCAGCGCGGGATCGCCATAGGTGTTGCCGGCGTGGTCGATCCCGCGCGCCAGGTAGATCTGGTGCTTGCCGCCATGGGAGCGTTCCTGGTGGAACCGCGCCCGGGTGGTGATGAAGCGCATGGTGTAGCCGCAGCGGCGGCGCTCGGACGTATTGGGGGCGGAACCGTGGATGGTCTTGGCGTGGTGCAGGGAGTACTCGCCCTGGGCGAGGATGCAGGGCACCGCCCGGGACTCGTCGAAGGATCCGGCGCGGATGTTGCCCTCGAACACTGCGTTCTCGTCGGCGATCAGGTCATACTCGCTGTAGCCGTTGACGTGGGTGCCGGGGATCACGTGCATGCAGCCGTTTCCCAGGTCACTGGCGTCGACCCCGAGCCAGATGGTGACGACCTCCATGCCGTCGCCGGTCATCCCCGGCCCGGGGCTGAACAGCCGGCGCCAGTAGGCGCTGTCCTCGTGCCACGGCACGCGTTTGCCGTTGGCCGGGGGTTTGCAGATGAAGTGGCTGCTGAACAGGGCGATGTCGGGCCCGATGAGATCCTCGACCACATCGAGCACCGCCGGGTGGAGCAGGTACCGGGTCAGCTCGGGGAAGTAGAAGTGCGGCACGTCCATGTGCTCGGGGCGACCGCCCTGGCGCAGCCATTCCGCCTGGAGGCGCTCGAAGCAGTCGCGCAGGGCCGCGAACTCGGCGGCGGGCAGGAGCTGCTGGCGTGGCAGGGCGTAGCCCTCGCGGCCGTAGTGCTCGATGATGGCGGGGGAGAGGGCCTTGGGGGCGGCGGTCATGGTCATGGCGGTTCCTGTCTGGAATTCAGGCGGCGTGGAGATGGCGGCAGCCGAGGTCGGCGAGCCGGCCGCGCCAGGCGGCGGCCTGGGCCGGCGTCGCGCTCGGCGCGTCGTGGATGCGGCGGGCGTTGGCGGCGGCCTTGCCCGCGCCGTGGCGATGGAACGGCATCACCTCGACCCGCTCCACGGGATGGGAGCGGGACAGGGCGGCGATCCCGGCAAGGTGAACGTCGTCGTCGTTGAGCCCAGGGACGATCGGGCAGCGCAGCCAGATCCGCGCCCCGGCGGCGGCGAGGCGGTCGAGGGTGGCGCGGATGCGACCATTGCCCACGCCGGTGAGGGTGCGGTGGCGCGCATCGTCGCTGCACTTCCAGTCGAGCAGCCAGAGATCGGTGTGCGGCAGCACCGCCGCGACCGCCGCCGACGGTGCATCGCCGCTGGTGTCCAGGCAACGGTGCAGACCGGCGCGTCCGGCCGCGGCGAGGATCGCGGCCGCGAACGCGGGCTGGTCCAGAGGCTCGCCGCCGCTCACGGTGAGCCCGCCGCCGGCGCGCAGGGTCGCCCCGTCGCGCAGGACCTCGGCGACCACATCATCGGCGCTGCGCACGGCCCCTTGCAGGCGCAGCGCCGCCGACGGGCAGCCCTGGACGCAGCCGCCGCAGGCGGTGCAGCCCTCGGGCGCCGGCTGCGGCCCCGCCGCGAGCCGCCGGTCGGGGCAGGTGCCGGCGCAACCGCCGCAGCCGATACAGTCGGCGGCGACCCAGGCCAGACGAGGCCGGGGCGCCCAGGTCTCGGGGTTGTGGCACCAGGCGCAGCGCAGGTGGCAGCCCTGCAGGAACACCGTGGTGCGCAGGCCGGGTCCGTCATGGAGCGAGCCGCGATGGATGGCGGCGACGACGCCGTCAGTGGAGAGAGCGAGCACAGATCTCCTCCTGGCAGTCGCGGGGCAGGTCGACGAAGCGGGCGCTGAAGCCGCCGACGCGCACCATCAGATGGCCATGGGCGGCGGGATCCGCCATCGCCGCCGCCAGCTCGCCGGGATCCGAGGCCGTGATCATCACCTGCATGCCGCCGGCCGCGGCATAGCCGCCGAGCAGGGCGCGAAGCGGGGCGCGGTCGCCGGCGAACCAGGCGCGCGACAGCTTGAGATGCTGCACGCAGCCGGCGTCGATCCCCCGTTCCAGGCCGGCGAGGGAGCGCAGCAGGGCCACCGGGCCCTGGCGGTCGTGCCCGGAGCAGGGATTGTTGGCGTTCGCCAGCGGGGCACCGGCGCCGCGGCCGGTGGGCAGCGCCC
>CAMCAC010000275.1 GCA_945872305.1 Candidatus Kuenenia stuttgartensis
CGCACCATCCGCCCATCGATGGCCGCCTGCATGACCTGCGGCGGCAGGTCCACCGCCATGATGCGTCGGCCGCGGCCGACCAGCACGGTGACCGGGTCCCCCGGAAGCCGCCAGGTGGCGGCGACCACGGGCTGGTCCTCGGGTTTGGCCCACACCAGGTCGGCCCGGGCGGAGCCGGGGGTCGCGGCGAAGCGGCCGGCGATGAGCGGGCTGGCGTCGAAGCACACCACCACCGGATGCACGCCGGCGGGCACGGTGGCGAGGAAGCGGGCGACCAGGGCCTCGGTCTCGCTGTCATAGGTGCCGACGAACAGCCAGGCCTGCCACGGCGTATCCCGGGCCAGCGGGTCGTCGGGGCCGGCACCGAGGTTGCGCAGCGGGAGGGCCGGCACCGTGGCGCCGACCAAGCGGTGGAAGGCCGTCCAGCGGCGGGCGATCTCGCCGAGTTCCGGGACCCGCTCGGCAAGGAGGTCGGCGCTGTCCTGCATGGCCTGGATCTCACCGCGCCGGCCGAGGGCGCGGATCCGGACCAGGGCGCCGGCCTGCTTCAGGTGGAGCTGGGGCTGCTGGTCCAGGCGGTCCACCGCCTCCAGCACCGGTGCGGTGCCACGCTCCGGGGCGTACTCCAGGCGCCACCAGGCGGTGTAGTACCACACATGGTTGGCAGCCTTGGTCCCCTCCGCCGGGCCGGCCCAGGCGAGCAGGTCCGGCTCCAGGCCGAGCAGGTCCCGGTAGCGCTCCGCCGGGGGGAGGGTCCGCGCCCGGGCAAGCCGGGCGTTCACCTCCTCGATGATCCGCTCCGCCCCCATGTCCGGCGCCATCTTGCCGGTGGGCAGCGGTTCCGGGCGGTCCGCACAGCCGGCGGTGAGACAGAGCAGGACGGACAGGACCAGCAGGGCACGCATGGGCCCGAGCCTGCCGCGGATGCCCGGGACGGGAACCTCGGGATCCGCGGTGGACCTTGCGCCCCAGGGGCCTAGCGTCCCGCGCCATGAGCCAGTGGACCGGCGTGCTGGGACGAACTTCGCGCTGACCGCCGCCCGTGCGGGCAGCGGTCGCCCGCCACGTTCCCACTTCCTCCATCTCCGGTTTATCATGCCTGCATACACGCTCCCCGACGGCTCTCAGAAGTCGTTTCCCGCTCCCATCTCCGGCCGCCAGCTCGCCGAGAGCATCGGCCCCGGCCTCGCCCGCAAGGCGATCGGGGTCAAGGTCGGCACCGAGATCCGCGACCTCGACCGGATCATCGAGGACGGCGCCACGGTCAGCATCCTGACCGCCAGCAACGACAACCCGGACAGCCTGTGGCTGCTCCGCCACTCCGCCGCCCATGTGCTGGCCGAGGCGGTGTGCGCCCTGTGGCCGAAGACCCGCCTCGCCTACGGCCCGCCGATCGACGACGGCTTCTTCTACGACATGGCGATCCGCGACGCCGCCGACGAGCCGGTCGCCCTGACCGATGCGGAGCTCGCGAAGATCGAGGCCAGGATGGCGGAGATCGTCAAGGCGGACCGCCCGTTCACCCGCTGCGACTACGCCGTGGACGTCGGACTGGCCCGCACCGCCGCGGACAAGTACAAGCGCGACAACGCCGAGCGGGCCATCGCCAAGGGCGCCCAGACGATCTCGTTCTACGCCACCGGCGCCCCGGGCAGCGACTGGGAGGACCTGTGCGCCGGCCCGCACGTGCCGCGCACCGGCGTGCTCGCCGCCTGCAAGGTCATGTCGGTGGCCGGGGCCTATTGGCACGGCGACCAGACCAGCGACCAGCTCACCCGCATCTACGGCACCTGCTTCGCCGACGACAAGGGCCTGAAGGCCCATCTCCAGCGCATCGAGGAGGCCAAGAAGCGCGACCACCGCAAACTCGGCAAGGAGATGCAGCTCTTCCATGTCGACGAGGAGAACCCCGGCCAGGTGTTCTGGCACCCCAAGGGCTGGTCGATCTATCGCGTGCTGGAAGACTACGTGCGGGCCAAGGTCAGCGCCAACGGCTACGTCGAGGTCAAGACCCCGAGCGTGATGCCCAAGAGCCTGTGGGAGCGCTCCGGCCACTGGGCCAAGTACCGCGACAACATGTTCACGACCGAGAGCGAGAAGCGCGAGTTCGCCCTCAAGCCGATGAACTGCCCCGGGCACATCGAGATCTTCAAGCAGGGCCTCAAGAGCTACCGCGACCTGCCCCTGCGGATGGCGGAGTTCGGCTCGTGCACCCGCAACGAGCTGAGCGGCGCCCTGCACGGCATCATGCGCGTGCGCGGCTTCGTCCAGGACGACGCCCACATCTTCTGCACCGAGGCGCAGATCCCCGGCGAGGTGGCCGAGTTCGTCCGCCTGCTCAAGGAGGTCTACCGCGACTTCGGCTTCGGTGACGACCGGGTGATCGTCAAGTTCAGCACCCGCCCGGCCATGCGCGTCGGCACCGACGCCCAGTGGGACCGCGCCGAGGGCGCCCTGGCGGACGCCTGCCAGAAGGCGGGGCTCGGTTACACCCTGGCCCCGGGCGAGGGGGCCTTCTACGGCCCCAAGCTGGAGTTCACCCTGGTCGATGCCCTCGGTCGCCACTGGCAGTGCGGCACCATCCAGGTCGACTACCAACTCCCCTGCGGCGAGCGCCTGAACGCCACCTTCATCGGCGAGGACGGCCAGAAGCACCACCCGGTGATGCTCCACCGCGCCATCCTCGGCAGCCTGGAGCGCTTCATCGGCATCCTGATCGAGCACTTTGCCGGCAAGTTCCCGCTCTGGCTCGCCCCGGAGCAGATCCGCATCCTGCCGATCAGCGACGCCCAGATCCCCTACGCGCGCCAGGTCCAGACGGCCCTGCTCGCCGCCGGGCTGCGCGCCAGCGTGGATGAGAACCCGGACAAGCTGGGCGCCAAGATCCGCCTCGCGCGCACCGACCGGGTGCCCTACTTCGCCGTGGTCGGCGAGGCCGAGGTCGCCGCCGGCACCGTGGCGCTCCAGCTCCAAAATGGCGACAAGGCCGGCACCCCGGCCCT